>DATGXQ010000143.1:0-12785 GCA_035298905.1 Nostocaceae cyanobacterium
CCGCCCTCGGGCTGCCTCAACTTGCAATTTAAAGGTCTACAAGCTTATTTCTGTGCCACTGTAAAATCATTGTTGTAAGAAGTATTAAATAAATAAACCACCTACAGACATAGGTGGCTTGCCAACAACATTAACTCTGGGATAGCGACTGAAAACAAATATTTTTCTACAACCAGTGAAATACCAAAGTAGCTGAGGTATTTACAGGCTAATTGTTGAAGCTAAAACTATAATTTCCGATTACAACAATAATGGAATTTATAGGTGATAACCTCCTAATTTTCATGGTTACTGTTGGTATTGTCAATGGAAGTTAAGGAGTTAAGAGCCGAAGTTAAGAGTCAAAAATCCGAAGTTAAGGAGTTAAGAGCCGAAGTTAAGGGTCAAAAATCCAAAGTTAGCTCGATGACTGGTAAGTATTGAGATATCAGTGGGTAGAGGTAGGCTTCTTAGCTAGTTCCTAGCATAGCAAGCTCTTATCCTGGCTGATAATGGATGGCTAAATGCTAAAGATTATTACAGCAGGGAACTCTTAACAGCGAACAGAGTTGAAAGTCTCTTGGTACATGGTTTTTGTTTTAAAATTTGTACCTCATTTACCTGAAACCTGCTGTACTTTAAAGAGATTTAATTTTGGTCTATATCAGCATTGAACTCTATAGAAAGTGCTAACTGATAGATATGACGACGAGAAATGGAAGTGATTTGTGCTAATTGACGGCTGGCTTGCGATCGCGTTATGCCTTGCTTCATCATTTGTAATAATTCGGCTTTTAATTCTGTATCTGTCAGTTGGGTTTGGTTGGGTGGAGAACCTGCCACAACTAAGGTATATTCACCTTGGGGTTCTCTCTGGGTATAGAGTGCGATCGCCTCTTGAATTGTTCCCCGCCAAAATTCTTCATATACTTTTGTTAACTCTCGTGACACCACGATTTGGCGATTATCTCCCAATGCTGCGGCTAAATCCTGTAAAGTGTCCCGTAAGCGATGGGGTGATTCATAAAAAACTAATGTCCTGGGTTCACTCTGCAAAGATGCTAAATATTCTTGGCGCTGCTTGGCTTTAGCTGGTAAAAATCCCTCAAATACAAATTTGTCTGTCGGTAGTCCAGCCGCGCTTAAAGCGGTAATCACTGCACTCACACCAGGAACAGGGACAACTTCTCGTCCTGCATCAATACAAGCTTTAATTAACTCATAACCAGGATCAGAAATACCGGGCATTCCGGCATCACTCACCAATGCGATCGCTTTACCATTAGCTAACTGTGCTAATAATTCCGGTATGCGACCACTTTGATTATGTTCATGGTAACTTATTTGCGGAGTTTTTACCTGCAAATGTTGTAATAATTTACCTGTATGGCGTGTGTCTTCCGCCGCAATTAAATCTACAGTTTGCAAAATTCGTACTGCCCGAAAGGTAATATCTTCTAAGTTACCAATGGGAGTACCGACGACATAAAGAGTTCCTGGTTTGGGATCAGTTGACATTCAATTATTAACGGTTAATTGACAATTATGGCAGAGTCTAAAAGCCAAAATCAAACATTTAAGCGGGGCTTATTTGTGGGCTTAGTCACCTTAGATTTAATTTACCTCGCTGACTCTGCCCCAAAAAATAATCAAAAGTTAGTTGCTAGTGATTATACTGTAGCAGCCGGAGGCCCAGCCACTAACGCCGCAGTCACTTTTAGCTATTTGGGTAATCAGGCACAAATCTTGGGTGTAGTTGGTTCTCACACCATGACACAATTAATTTATGCAGATTTAGCCAAATATCAAGTAAAAGTTATTGACCTTGATTCTAGCAAAGATACAGCCCCGCCAGTTTCTTCAATTATCGTTACCCAATCTACAGGAGAAAGGGCAGTAATTTCTATCAATGCTGTCAAAACTCAAGCTACAATTTCAGCTATTTCCGCAGATATTTTAGAAAATATAGATATAGTTTTAATAGATGGCCATCAAATGGCAGTAAGTAAAGTTATTGCCCAAAAAGCTAAAAATCAAAATATTCCAGTTGTCATTGATGGGGGAAGTTGGAAACCGGGATTTGAGGAAATTTTACCCTTTGTTGATTATGCCATTTGTTCAGCCAATTTTTATCCCCCCAATTGTCGCACTCAAGCAGAAGTTTTTAGCTATCTCCACAGTTTTTCTATTCCCCATATTGCCATAACTCAAGGGGAAAAGCCGATTCAATATCAAAGTAAAGATGCAGCTGGTGTGGTTGCTGTACCAAAAATCCAGCCAGTTGATACACTAGGCGCAGGAGATATTTTCCACGGTGCTTTTTGTCATTATATTCTCCAGACCAATTTTACTGATGCTTTGGGGTTAGCTGCTAATATTGCGGCGGAAGCTTGTAAATATTTTGGTACTCGTCGCTGGATGGATAAAGGATATTGATCAAATTTACTTTGAATTGATTAAACCTCATAACTATGGTATATAGTAATAATCACCCCCTCGTACCCCCCCTAAATCCCCCCTTCACGGGGGGATAATAAGGACAAGTTTTTGACAGGGGAGGGCTTAAAAGTGGGACTATATCATGCAAAACTTACAAGAAATACTTAAACTTGCTCGTGCAGTTGGTTGGGGTGCTGCCGAAATTTTGCGTTCTTATTATCACGGCACGGCGAAAGATAATAACCTAAACGTCCAATATAAGGATAATGATCCAGTAACTGCGGCTGATTTGGCAGTTAGTCAATATATTTTAACTGAGTTACAAACAGTTTTGGGTGATGAGGATTTCGGTTATATCAGTGAAGAAACCTATAAATCTCAACAGGGTAAGCATCCGGCTAAGTGGGTTTGGATTATTGATCCTTTAGATGGGACAAGGGATTTTATTGATAAAACTGGGGAGTATGCCATACACATTGCTTTGGTGAGAGAAAATCGCCCAGTTTTGGCGGTGGTAGTTCTACCAGAAGCAGAAAAGTTGTATTATGCTACTCAAGGTGATGGCACTTTTGTGGAAACTAAAGCTGGTTCTCAACAGCTAAAAATCTCTTCTAGTAAAGCTTTGGCAGATTTAACGCTGGTAGTGAGTCGATCGCATCGACACGGAAAGTTAGAGTTTTTACTGCAAAATCTCCCTTGTCAAAACCAAAAGGCGATCGGTAGTGTGGGTTGTAAAATCGCTGCCATTGTCGAACAACAAGCAGATATTTATATTTCTTTATCTGGCAAATCAGCACCCAAAGATTGGGACATGGCCGCACCAGAGTTGATTTTAACCGAAGCTGGCGGCCAGTTTACCCACTTTGATGGTTCACCTTTACAATACAACACAGGCGATATTAATCAATGGGGTGGGTTGTTAGCTAGTAATTCCCCATATCATCAGCTACTATGTCAGACAGCAGAACAAATATTGGTAGATTATGCTGCCAATTGAGAATCGCAGGTACTGGGGAATGTGATTTTAGTCCCAGTACCCAACAACTAATACCTGCCTTCTATCTAGAAGCAACCTGTGGTTCTGCCCAAACTGGTGTAACTATTTCACCAAAAGTAATGGGCTGATCACCATCTTGAGTCATTTGCACAGTCTTACCATCAATAGCAACTTGCACCAAAGGCCAATTTTCTTCCCCTAACTCACCTGCCCGAAATAACACATTCTCCGGCTGGCTTTTACTCCAACCTAACAAAATGGCTATTTTTTCATGTTCATCTGCTGCTTGAGCCGGTGCAACTGTGCTGGCGTGATTTTTTTGTCTGTCCCAAATTACTGCGCTGTCAGTAGCATCAGCAGTATTAAATATTCCTTCAAACTGTCTTGCTAAAAAGCGATCGCCCTTTTGAGACCAACTCACCGGCACTAATACCCCAATTTTACCCTCTGTCGGCTCATCCTGTGGAGCAGCTGGTCGTTTTAACAAAGGATCATAAGTAGAAGTTGCTGCCATCACCCGTAGCCGTTTTGTTTGCATATCCTGTACAAACAAAATACTAGAAACTCGGCTGTTGTACATTTCCGGCTTAACTTCCATCTGTACCCGGCTATACACAGCATACTTCCGGTCTGGGGAAATTACTGGCACACTACGATAATACCGCACCCCAGAACCCCCTTTAGCCCCGACAGTTTCCTGAGTTACCATAATCCATTTCCAAGGGATAGGGTGGGGGCTACCTATAGGATCTGCGGGTATAGCATCTACATCACTTGGTGGTTCACTGGTAGGAGTTTCTGTCACTACAGGGGTTTGTGTTTCCCTGTCTTTTGGTGCTACCTTTGTAGCCGCTAACGGTTGCACACCGAAGTCCTGACTAATCAACTGAGAATTAGTTTCAATTTCTAACTCTTTTAACTTTTCTCTTAAACTGGGCTGATCAATAGGTAGTTCCACTAAGGGTTGAACTTGCGCTGCTGCTAACATTTCATCAACAGTCATAGGACGATTTGACTGCTGAATCTGTTGTCTAACCCCAGAATTAATTTGCTCAGTTGTTAATATTTGCGCTTCCCCGTTCAAAGGCATTTGTGCTGTTACATCTACTCCAGGAGTAACAGCCACTGTTTGAGAGAGAGTACCGGATTCTTTAAACTTTAATGTAACTTTTTTTACTTCTGACTGCTTGGCAGCAGTAGAATGAATAGACCACCCAACAACGGGTGCAATTAAGAGCAAAACAACAAAGTACTTTAGCAATGGTTGGAATCGGAACCATCCTGACAGCAAAAGGGGTTTAAGCATTTTTAGACTCTCTAGGGGGCGGTTGCTGTGTAAGGGGCAATATCGAAGCAGGAGCGAGAACAGTTATGATAGTATGTATAACAACAAATTCCAGGCTTTCACGAGGTAATTGCTATAAATTTTGCATGACTTTACAAAATATAGTCAGTAACATTATTCACACCTTTATTAGTCAGAAAAACTGTGTTAATACGGTAAAAAAATTTTTAAAAATTACTATAGTTGATACTCAGTAATTTTTATAGAAATTATTGCTATAGCTGCGCCTATATCCAAACTAAATTTGCATATAGAACCCAGTTACAAGCTTATTAGCAGCACCATACAGACGGCACTAACAAAAGCTAATCGGGTAGAGATTTACCTGTTTTAACCTGCTATAACAGCGTAGACCCCGATAAGAGTGTAGAGCAAGCCGTTCCTGACAAACCTGGTACAGTGAATAAAAACCATATCATAAACCAGAACAATTAGTCTTTTTTACCCTATGTCGCAAATTTTTAACTAAACTCGCAACGATCAGAGTTAAGCGACTAAAATCAAGCTGAGTTTAGGTAACTATTTTATCATCTAGGTGGGTAGATGCGCTAAAGGCATACTCGGAGCGATTTATTCGGTAGTAGCCTTAGCTAGACGCAAGCACAGTTTATACTTGCTGCCTTGCTGATGAAGATATTATAGTTACTTAAGGAGCTTTTGTTTAACTAACTGGACACCATAATACCACAAAACAACTCAAATTTGTCAGCCTGAATTGACTAAAAACTCAAATAATTTTGTGCTTGTTAATATTTTAAGTTAGTCAGTTGTCAGTGATTCAATCCCAACTTACCATTGATTAATGACAAATGATTAATAACTAATAACTAATGAAAATTGTATTTTTTGGTACTCCTCAATTTGCTGTTCCCACCTTAGAAAAACTGTTGCAACATCCAGAATTTACAGTTTTAGGAGTTGTTACCCAACCAGATAAACGCCGGGAAAGAGGGAATAAATTGACACATTCTCCAGTGAAGGTTGTTGCCGCTACTCATAATTTACCAGTATGGCAACCGGAAAAGGTGAAAAAGGACAAAGAAACCTTAACTCAACTCCAAGCCTTAGACGCTGATGTATTTGTAGTCGTTGCCTATGGACAAATTTTATCTAAGAAAATTTTAGGAATGCCAAAACTGGGTTGTATTAATGTTCATGGCTCAATCTTACCCCAATATCGAGGAGCAGCCCCGATCCAATGGTGTCTGTATAACGGGGAACAAGAAACGGGCATTACAACTATGTTAATGGATGTAGGAATGGATACGGGGGATATGTTACTGAAAGCTACCACAACCATTGGCATATTAGATAATGCTTATACTGTAGCAGAAAGATTAGCAAATATTGGTGCAGATTTATTAGTGGAGACATTATTAAAATTAGAACGTCAGGAAATTCAACCAGTTCCTCAAGATGATCAAGCGGCTACTTATGCCTCTCTAATTGAAAAAGATGACTATAATTTAGATTGGTCAAAAAGTGCAATTCAATTACATAACCAAATTAGAGGTTTTTACCCTAACTGCACCGCTACCTTTCGCAACCAACCACTAAAAATTATCGCTACTGTTCCTGTTGATGCTGCTTACATCCAAGAACTACCAACCCAATTACAAGAACTTATCCATAAAACGGCTAATTTGTCAATTGCATCTAGTAAACCTGGAGAAGTGGTCAGTGTCGCTAAAGGAATAGGTGCAATTATACAAACTGGGTCGGGTTTGTTGCTGTTAACAGAGGTGCAGTTAGCAGGTAAGCGTCCCCAATCAGGATGGGACTTTGTTAATGGTACTCGCTTAACTGTGGGGGAAGTTCTAGAGGCTGGGAAAATTTAGCTGGTTTCCTGCTTTGTAAAGCCGGAATTTTCATAAAAACGACAAGATTCACAGGGGCCTTCTGGGTTGACTGCACAACGGATAATCTCTGAATGGGCATTGTAGTGGCAGGTAGCATCACCGATTACCCAGCGTCCCTCAACCAAGCTTTTTTCTGCGGGTCTTTTGGCTGATTGTACATAAATAGCGATATTATGTAGGCGGTAGCGTCCAGCTTTAAATTGATATCGGTGACGACGCTCTAAAACTGCGTAGGTTTTACCTTGATAATCAAGGTAGTTTCCCGGTTGGGGTGTCCAATCAAGTTGTAATCTACCGAGGGACTGACGGGGATGTGTCAGTATTACCTCGGTTGGTAGAGAATTTGGTTCCATAAGTTTATGTTATTGAATTATACATGATAAAGATGGTATCGCAAGAATCTACTCTTGGAGACTGGATTTAACTTATAATAACGAGCCTAGTACATTTCGATAGAAAGCTTGATAAAACTTCTGTGGAGTAAAATTTGTATTTTCCAGGAGTATTTACAAGGAAAAACTGGCTAAAAAGATTTTCAATTTAATACATAGAGTTTGGCGTTGCTGAAACAAAATATGAATTTAGGTTGAGAGACTTTTCACCGGAACTTCTATACAAAGGTTTTGAGAGCAAACAACTTCATGTTCATACATAAAGTCAGCAACGCCAAGTTGTGTACGTCAACTTCTCTGCTAATCTGGTAATTTATATTGCCCAACGATGCGTTTAGCAAACTCTGGGATATGGGCTTCTAACTTTTCTGGATGATTGCGCTTGACGTAGAGATAATTTCGAGCAAAGTGGGAATCTATAGAAAATCGCGCATATTCCAGACCTTTGGGGCCAATTTTATCAATAACTACACCCATGAGTTTTGCTGCCCACATGGGGAGGGTGACGGCTTTGTCATAGGCTGGTATACTTTGTTGTACGGCGGGTTGGCGATCGCCCCTCGACATAACTGGCTGTGTGTCTATTTGGTCTTTGACCAAATCCAGCATTTCCTTTCCTGTATCATTTCGCACTACAATCCATTGCCAACCAAAGGGCGCACCCATATAACCCACAACTAAATCAGCGAGGGAGTTGACATAATCAAAACAACTCATGCAGGAAGGGGCGAATATATCTTTGAGGACGTTAGTTTTTAGACCAAAGAACGGCACAGTTTCCGTAGAACCATCCTCATGCTTGAAGTGAACCCGGTAATCCTGCATAAACTCATAATGTACAACCGTATCAGGCGATCGGCTGGTGGTTTCTAGGAATTTTTGCAGTCCGGCGCGAGTAACATTATCTACGCATGGTGTACCCAATACATAGAGTTTTTCTAAGCCTAATTTTTGCTCAACAGCCCGTAAAGCTTGGATTTGGCAACCGACACCAATTACTAATAACCGTTTCATTCCTGACTGTTCGATTTGTTCCAAAACCGACAAGTTGGGAGAAAGTGTAGGTTTATTTACCCGTGCGGCTAGTATTTCTTCGGGGGTACGGGCGATGACTGGCATGGGTTGAAAGCGGTCTTCCTTGGTATTCTGGACACAGACCACACCTTCAACTAAACCACGATTCAGCATTTCAATAGCAATGCTACTAACTATACCAGTCCATTGAGCTCCTGCGATGGGTTGTTGTTTCCGTGCTGCCATCATTTCCTGATGAACACCGAAATACAGTTCATTTTCATCATCGAGATTGCGAGAACGGCTATGTGCTAGGGCTTCCAGTTCGCCTATCTGTTGATTGATAAAGGCGCAAGCTTCCTTGACATAATGGATGTAGTATGTATCGCACAGTCCACACTCGCTACAAAGTTCCTTTGCAGGACGACGGCTACCGGGTTTGAGGGCTTTCGCTTTTTTGTGCTTGCTAGAATCAACAGCAGTCATAGACAGTATGAAGTAAGATGGCAGTGAAAGAGCAATGGCTTGTAATTCGTTGCTTTGCTCAAGATATCGCTTTTATAACCATACCGTTACACGCTATGCAGTTGACGATAGAGATTAAATAAGAATTTTGTCATACATTTGCTAACACTCTAGTACCATCAGAAACTAAATGTAACACTCATAAAAAAGTCAAGGAAAAGATTGTAAAAAGTAGTGGATATGTCTACGATATGGCGCAAAATTTATTAAGCACATTTATGTCTACCCAAAAAATAGACCATAATTCAACTATTTATGTCCCTTATTTAATGTGAATTTGACAGATATTGGTGTGGTTCACCAACTAAGAGCAAAGATATCAGCAGAATAAATAATCTAAAAAGAAATAACTATGCAGTTAAAAGATATGAAAAAGCTGTTTTATTACACTAGCCTTATCTGAAAAAAATTCATTATAGGTAAGCTATAAACAGTGACAATAAAGTCCTTTTTTGATTCATATTATTTGCACAATAGTTAAAAATTTAATTGAATATTTTAATAACCAAAATCAAACTATTTTCTTTTGGTATCAGCCAAATTGAGATAAAAGGAGACATACAAATGGCTAAACTGGCAATTTCTGACTTATATTCTAATGGCTCTCACCTATTATCTAGTTCAGAAAACTATATTCAAGAACTATCTGAAGAAGAACTTGATATCAAAGGTGGAGCAATTCACATATTGATAGGCTTGGCAGTATTGCTATATGCAACTGAAGCTTACTAAAATTTTTAGAGATTAGTTGTGTCCTTACAAGCAATTTTAAATTTGTTCTTTGTAAGGACAAACTTTAGGGAAATGCTCAGATAAAGTTCAAATTAATTTTCTTAATATACTAGAAATAGGATAAGATGAATTATTAGTAGATTGGCTTTTTTATAATACTCTTATATAATATAAATCATGATAAAAAATATAGCAAATCAAGTAAAAATAGTAAATCCTGATAAAATCCTAATTTGCTAATTGTTAATTTTTAATTACAGCAGGGAACAGGGAACTTTTAACGGGGAACAGAGTTGAAATTCTCTTGGTATATGGCTTTTGTCTTAAAGTTTGTACCTCATTTACCTGAAGCCTGCTGTAGGTTAAATTTGATTACTCAGAGGTAAGCGAATAGTAAAAATACTACCTTTACCTAGTTCACTTTGTACCTCTAAACTACCTTGATGAGCTTGCGCGATCGCCTGTGCGATGGCTAACCCTAAACCTGAACCGCCGGTACTGCGAGAGCGATCGCTATTTACTCGATAGAAGCGATCGAATATTCGGCTTTGTTCTGCGGATGCAATCCCTATACCTGTATCTTGCACTTGAATCACGGCTTTATTGTCACTCAATTTTAAAATAACTGTTACTTTGCCATTTGCTAAAGTATATTGAATGGCATTAATAATTAAGTTAGAAACTAACCGATAAAGTTGTTCTTCATTACCAATAATTTGAATTATTTTATCACATTGAATGTCAGCAATCAAGGTAATTTGAGAATTTTTAGCTAAGGCTGCTAACTCTTCTACTAAATCGTTAACAATATCATGTAAACAGCAAGTTTCTTTTCTAGGTGGTAATGCTTGTTGATCTAAACGTGCTAGTAGTAGCAAATCATTGACTAACTGAATTAGTCGGCGATTTTGTCTTTCTACAGTCTGAAAAATTTCTACTATTTCTAAATTAGATAAATTCGGTATTTTTAATGCTGATTCTACTGTAGCTGCTAGTGCTGCTAAAGGAGTGCGTAATTCGTGAGCAGCATCAGCCGTAAATTGTTGCATTTGATTATAAGATTGATAAATTGGTTGTATTGCTAATCCTGCTAACCACCAACTAGAAACACCTACAAAAATCATGGCTAAGGGTAAACCCAACCATAAAATTAACTTGACATTATGGAGATAATGATCTAATTCTTGTCGAGAGCGTCCCACCTGAATATATCCCCAATCTCGATTATCCTGTGTATGTAAAGATAGAGAAATTTGATGGTAAACTGCTTTTTTATTATCTGTAAATGTTTGCCAAACTTGCGGTTTAAATGTTTTAGATATCCCATCGGGATAAAAACCTGCAATGGCAATTAATTTTCCCGATTTATCAAATAAACGTACATAATAATTATGTTGGTTAATGGCACTGAGGACATGACGTTTAGCTAAAGGTTGTGGTTGCAAACATTGAGATTGAATTTGACAAAGATTCGGTAAAAATTGTTCAACAATTGGTTCTAAACGTCCCGGTTCTTGAAGTTTCAGTTCTAAACTGTCGTGCAGAGTTCCCGCGACTGATTGCAGTTCTCGATCTAAAGCCATGAGATAGGTATGAGCGATCGCATGATAAAAACCAAAGCCAGAAACGCTCAAAATTAACCCCATTACACCAGCATACCATAAACTTAACTGTCGGCGGGTATGGTTAAATAGTTGATTTTTATTCATAATTCAGGTTAAAACGATAACCAACCGCGTGTACTGTTTCAATTAAATGTGCAGTTCCAAACTCTGATAATTTGCGACGTAATAAACGCACTTGTGCTGCTACTACATTACTCATAGGTTCTGCTCCCACTTCCCAAATTTGATTACGGATTTGTTCTGTAGACACAATTTGGTTGGGATGCTGCATAAAATATTCTAATAACTGAAATTCTTTAGTCGTTAAAGTAATTGGTTGTAATTGACCAGAATTATTTTGACTAGAAACCGTATTTGTAGCATAATCAAGAATCAGATTTCCAACTTTTAATTGTGATGGTTGAAATTGAGGCGATCGCCTCTGCAAAGCTCGTAATCTGGCTAACAGTTCTGCCATCCGAAACGGTTTAACTAAATAATCATCTGCTCCGGCATCTAAACCAGCTATTTTATCATCTAAACTATCTTTAGCTGTGAGCATTAAAACAGGTAGAGAATTTCCTTTTTGGCGCAAGTTTTTACACAAATCTAATCCTGACAATCCAGGTAACAACCAATCAAAAACCCCGACATTATAATGTGTCCAGCGATTATCTAAATATTCCCAAGCTTCTGCACCATTTTGTACCCAGTCAACTACATATTTTTCTTGATTCAAAATTCGCTTGATAGCCGCACCTAAATCTAATTCATCTTCTACTAACAATACTCTCATTAGCCTATCTTACATTCACTATTAAAAGATGTTTAGAAACCTTCCATAGAACGTCTTCTAAAAAACTGATCCTCAAACATTGACCAAACAATCTCTGCGAACCTCTGCGCGAACCTCTGCGCTCCTCTGCGTTAAAAAACTCTCTAAATTATAATTTTGGTCTAGCAAAGCCATAATTTCATCCTAATTTCATTGTCTTGTGGAAATCTAGTTATTGGGTGTAAAATCCCACATTTTCATAATTACCAAAATTCATATTCTTCTCCTATTTTCTCACCCAGATATGCAAAAATTATATCGTTTAAGCACAATCTTTGTAGGGTTGTTATTGTTTCTAGCTCCCATCAAAGTTTTAGCACATGCTGGACATGGTAACGAATTTCATAGCGATACAGCACAACAAAGTGCTGATGCGATCCAAGTTGATGCCGAAACTGCCAAAAGATTGGGAATTAAAGTTGTACCAGTAGCCAAACAACAATTAGCGATAGGGATAAAAACTACAGGACAAATCGAAGCTTTACCTAATCAAAAAGTAGAGGTGACAGCGCCTGTTGATGGTAGTGTGGTTGAACTATTGGTTAAGCCAGGCGATCGCATCTTGAAAAATCAACCTGTAGCTGTAATTACCAGTGGTGAATTAGCACAATTGCGAGTAGAGTCAGCAGAAAAGCGGGCAACAGCACAAGGGGACATCCAACAAGCACAAGCTGATTTACAGTTAGCACAAGAAAATTTACAGCGTCAACGGGAAATAGCGATCGCAGAAATTGAGCAAGCACAAACAGAGTTAAAAGTAGCTCAAGAACAGTATGACAAAGACCGGGATTTAGTCAAGGTAGGAGCTTTACCACGTCGGCAAATGTTGGAATCTCAAGCACACTTGGCAGAAGCGAAAGCACAATTAGCGAAAGCTAACAGTCGTAAGGAAGTGATAGAGGCAGAAAATCAGGTAAAACGTGCCAAATCTGCCTTAGAAGTCGCCAAATCCCGCCTTAACCTGAGTAGTGCCGCTTATCAAACTAGATTGCAACAACTGGGAAGTATTGCCAATCAGAAAGGTTTAGTTACAGTGCTTGCACCAATTTCTGGCACAGTGGCAA
>DATGXQ010000144.1:0-12968 GCA_035298905.1 Nostocaceae cyanobacterium
CCCTCCCCTTGTCTCCCCTCTCTTCTTCTCCCCTCTCCTCTCACCGCGTCTCCCCTCTGGAGCGTCTCCCCTCTTCCTTCTCTCACTCCTGCCAGCGCACTTTCACAAAATGCCCTTGTCTTCCCCACATATCACGGGCAAGTGTAACATTATCTACAGCCAGATTAAAGGGAATAGCTGTTGTCAGGTAACGCTGGGCAGCAGCTCCTAAATCTGGTGCAAGTTCAGCAGCCGTTGTGGCAGCTAGTCCTAAACCTATTAGTTGTTCCATAGGACGGAATGGTAGCAATAGATGTACTCCTATCGCTAAACTAGCTGTTAATAGCATAGCCACAGATAAATTTGTACCACAACGAGGATGTACAGCTAAGTCCCATTCTCCATTGACTAAGCGATGTCTAGCTAAGGTGACAGCTCGCCGCAAGTCACTGATATTAACATCACCATATAAATAAAATCCATGCTCGGTAGATAAACCGCCTAGATGTTCATTGTCAAGTTGTACACTAGCAGCTCTACCGGGACGAGAATAACTACTTTTAGTTTCACCCAGAACCCATACGGTAGCATGTTCTAAAGCGTGAACCTGCCGCAGCATGAGAATTTCTTGCAACCCCGGAATAAATGATAACTGCTGGAGTAAATCAGCGTCTTGGGTGGGATGAGGTGTTGTTAAGTCAAAATTAAAAAAGTTAAATGGAAAGGAACTATCTCGAAAAGAAGCAGATGTATTCATGGGAATACTTTCCCCAAGTTGATTGAGCAATAGAGGTTTTTTTTAAATGTAACTCTTGCATCACTGGATTGTTGCTAACTTTTATTGATTTTTGTTGATTATTGGATATTGGATATATTGAAAGACAATCCCCATACCTTTGTGGCGTGGGGATTATCAACTTAACGTCTGTGATGCTTAGGCTAAATGGGAACAGAAATTCTAAATTTACAGGTTCTCAGCCACCTACCATTAACTTTAGCTAGGTGAAAACTGAAGAACTTGTGGTAGAGGTTCACACTGACAAAAAAAGCGTGAGGAGGACAGCAATCAGTAAACCCCAAATTGAACTTTTTAGCTGACCAGCAGGGATAAATAGTAGTTGACTAGCAAACGATTTAATCGCTCTGGTTGGGTAGAATACAACAATTGACATCATCCAGACAAACCTTACCCCACTGTAAAGCCCAGCGAACTAAGGCCACGCGGTTATCGGTTTTGGTCTTAGTCAGAATATTGCTGATATGGTTATCAACTGTACGCTTGCTGATTTCCAGTTTTGCTGCAATCTCTTGGTTAGTTAAGCCAGCGGCCACTAAGTCGATAATTTGCAGTTCTCTGTCTGACAGACTAACGGGGGTCTGAGACTCACTAGCAGCCATGACTTATTGGTTCCTCCCTTGGTATATGTACTCAATGGTTCCTTCTCATTCTAAAAGATTCTCCTGCCGGTATGGGTTATGAATGTTCCCAAACATACTAATGTGCAGATTTTCTTTGTAATTTAGCTCAACATTTAAATTAGGAAAAATAAAAAAGTGATAAATAATACTAAAAGTAATTAATTTGTACTTTAGCTACTGAGGTAAAAATTCCCATAGCCAAAAGCGTATATATATTGTATTAGTAACAAAAAATGCTATTTACTCCTATCAATAACTGGCGACAGATGCAAAATATTGTCATATATTTTATACTAATTGCTAAACCCAAATCGCCAATTTAAAATTCAGATGAGCAATCCCCGTGTTTTGTGCCTTGGTGAAGTGTTGTTTGATTGTTTAGCTGACCAACTGGGGCTAAAGTTGGAAGAAGTGCAGTCTTGGACTCCCTATCCGGGGGGAGCGCCAGCGAATGTGGCTTGTGCTTTAGTCAAGCTGGGGACACCAGCCGGATTTATTGGTGCTGTGGGTCAGGATGAAACAGGAAACACGCTTTTGGAGTTATTATGTGATGTAGGTGTGGATATCAGGGGGGTGCAGCGTCATCCTAGCGCACCTACAAGGCAAGTTTATGTAGTACGGGATTTGGCTGGCGATCGCTCTTTTGCCGGCTTTGGTAAATACCATACTAGCGAGTTTGCTGATACCAAGCTCCAAGCTCAACTATTACCCTCTGCGCTGTTTACAGATGCCGAGTTTCTGGTTTTGGGAACTTTAGAATTAGCCTATCCAGAAAGCGAACAAGCAATCTACCGCGCTTTAGACTTAGCCGAACAATACGACCTTAAAATTATTTTAGATGTCAATTGGCGGCCTGTGTTTTGGTCAGATCACAATCTGGCTCGGCAAAAAATCCAAGGCTTATTGAAGCGGTTTGATTTTATCAAACTGACTAAAGAAGAAGCAGAATGGTTATTTGATACTAACGACCCCGGAGCAATTACTTATCGCCTCAATTCTGTAGAAGGGGTTTTGGTCACAGATGGCGAACATGGTTGTGCTTATTGTTTAGGTGAAAACGAGGGTAAATTACCTGCATTTGCTATGCCAGTAGTTGATACTACAGGTGCAGGAGATAGCTTTTTAGCTGGATTTCTACACAAGTTAAGTCAACATGGAATTAAAAGCTTACAAGACGCAGATACAGCTAAACAAATTGTTACCTATGCTAGTGCTGTGGGAGCGCTAACTACAATTGAACCAGGTGCGATCGCTTCTCAACCGACTAGCAGCGAAGTCGATGCTTTTCTAGCTACTCATCAGCTTTAAGCAACATTACAAGTCTTATAGCGTTTCTCTTGTGGATGCAATAAACTTGAGGGCGGGGTTTCCCCGCCCCTGCAAGGTTGGCGATGAAATACTGTACCTCACTGATATGAAAACCGCTATATTCATCCTTCATCCCCTGTTAACCTAATTTTTGACAGGGGATTTTATTCTTTTGCCAAAGTTTATTCTTCTTTATATTTCTTCAAATTAGGCTCCAAATCTAGTTCATAGTTAAAATAAAAGCTAGTAACAAATCTTATACTTAACGTCAAAGCTTGAAAAATCGTATTTAAAGACAAAAAATCCTATAAAAGCCTCTCCTAAGTATAGACAAAATATTCTAAGTAGCAGTAAACTAGATATATGTATTATCTAAGTGTAATAAAAGCTGCCATAACTTGCCTTATTTATTAAAAATGGTGAGCTAGGTTTTGCTTGCTTTTTATAAGTCTGATCTTTTGGCAAAACTGTGACAACTACAGTAAATGCAATTCTTCCATGTCACAATCAAACATTAAACTTCAAGAAAATAATTCACCTAAAATGCAATTTGAGCAATACAGGAAAAGCCAATGTTAAAAGGGTATCTTAGTAACTATCAAAGAAATTTAACTTTAACAGCAGGACTGTTCTTTTTAGTCCTAGCAATAGTAGTCATTATACCTATAATTATCGGACGACCAATCACTATTAAGCCATCTTTAAATCTAAATATAGTTGTAGCAATAATTTTTCTGGCTTTAGCATTTTTTTGTATATCAACCATCTTTATCTCACAAAGTAAACTCATCAAGATATTGGAGACAGCAGAAAGTATGAAAAATGAGGAGGATAAAATTCAAGGCGCAGTAACCTTATTTTTAAAAGAAGTGATCAAAGAAGCAATTGGTGACGTTAAGCAAGAAATCAAAGAAGAATTTGAAGTGCTTAAAGAACTCCGGGATAACCTACAAAAAAATCTTCGTCAATCTGTCAAAGAAGCAAGTGTAATTGAGCAAAACACAGAAGCAGCTAAAACCTTAAAACATAGCATTGACGATACCAAAAAATTGATAGATGAATTACTCATCCAGCAGCTTCAAGAAATGAAGCAACAACTTCAAGAAATAAGAGCAGGAAGGCAGGAGCAAGGAAATTTAAGACGCGAGATAGAATCTTGGCAAAATAGTGCTATTGATTTCTTATCAGTATTGGAAACCACAATCACTCTACCAGGACTGCATCCAGAATATCAAAAGGCCGTAGAAAAACTCACAACTACTTTTTCTAAAACAGTAGAAAAACAGGGCATACAAATAATTAGACCTAATTCAAATGATGAATTTGATTATATTCAGCATATAGCCCAGGAAGAAGAATCTCAAACAGTAACACCAGGAAATATCATTAGATGTGAAGCATGGGGTTATAAAATTAACGGTAAAGTCGTGCAAGCTGCTAAGGTAATTGTTGCTAAAGCTCCTATCTCATCCGTAGAAAATTTGGCAGAGAATAAAAATATCATAGATACTTTAGAGACCACAGAAATTTACACCAATAATAGTGCAACAGCACCAATAGAAGATGCCTCTACAGACTCTGATAACTCTGAAAATCAACTCTCAAGAGATTCGTCAAATAATAGCGAAACAGCTACAAAATTTAATGAATCTGAAAACCAACTCTCAGGAGGCTCATCAGATAGTGCAACATCCCCACTAGAAGATTCTTCCACAGACTCTAATGAATCTGAAAACCAACTCTCAGGAGGTTCATCAGATAGTGCAACATCTCTAGAAAAAAACTCCTATACAAACTCTGATGAATCTAAAAATAATCCCACAAAAATTTTATCTAATGCCGAAAAGTATTCTATAGATACTAAACAAAAAATAGAATAATAATCATCAAGCTAATTAGCCTAATTTGATTGAGAATTATGAATATAATTTAAATAAGGAGTAATGTTTGAATATGGCACAAGATTTTGCAATTGGTATTGATTTGGGAACATCTACGTCTGAAATTTGTGTATATCAAAAAGGTGATTATCAAGCAATTCCTGATCCTAGTAGTAAAGTTCCTGTAGTTCCCTCGATAGTAGCTCTGGACACTAAAGGTAAATTACTAATAGGTGAAATAGCCCTGGGACGAGTTGATATACAAGGACAGGGTGTAAGAGAAGTAAAACGCAGAATGGGAACTGCTGAAAGAGTCAAACTAGGAAACCAAGAATATCGTCCTGAAGAAATATCAGCATTTATTTTACGAAAGCTGAAAGAAAATGCCGAGGAATATTTAGGAACAACCATTAAAGAAGTAGTGATTTCTGTTCCTGCTAACTTTCCTGATGCAGCACGTCAAGCAACTTTAAATGCTGGGGAATTAGCAGGACTAAAAATCCTACGTTTAATTAATGAACCAACAGCAGCAGCTTTAGCATTTGGCATTAATAATATTGATGTAGAAGAACAGTTAGTTGTATTTGACTTTGGAGGAGGAACTTTAGATATTACAGTTCTAGAGATGGTTGCAGGTGTACTAGATGTTAAAAGTAGCTTTGGTGATCCCTATTTAGGCGGTAAAGATTTTGATGAAAAAATGATTGCCTTAATTCTGGGTAAGTTTCAAGCTCAATACCCAAATGCACAAATTTCAGAAAGAGCGCGTCTAGAACTCAAAAAAGTTGCTGAAGCTACTAAAAAATCTTTATCTAATCATCTTTCTTATACAGCAACATTTCCCAATTTTGCAATTGTTGGCAATGAACCTATAGACTTAGATATTGAAATTACTAGAGAGGAATTTGAACAAGCTATTAAACCATTGCTCGATCGCGCTAGAGAATGTGTCCGTCAAGCTTTAAGCGCAAAAAAACTTAGACCAAGTGCTATTGATAGAGTTTTATTAGTTGGTGGTACTACCTACGTTCCTGCTGTGCGGAAAATGGTAGCAGAAATTTTTGGAAGAGAACCAAAAGCAGATGTAAATCCTGATTTAGCAGTAGGAATTGGTGCATCAATTAGTGCTGCATTAGCTAAAGATTTGATTAGTGAAGAATCAGGAATTATCTTAACTGATGTGGCTCCCTTTGGTTTAGGCATCGAGATAGTAAGTGAAATTGGTGGACAAGTAATGCTCACCTATGAACCCCTGATTTTACCAAATACCACAATTCCTTATTCTGTGAAGAAAACATATAGCTTAATGCGTGCCAACCAAACAGAAGTTGAAGTTAAACTATATCAAGATCATACTGGTAAAGCTCGCTTTCCAGCAGATGCAGTAGATACAGGCATAGTGGGTAACATTATAGATATTCCTCCAGCTGCTGATGGTGTTCCCTATCCAATAGAGGTGGAATTTTATTACAACACAAATGGCATTGCTAAAGTAAAAGCTATTATTCCTGCTATCAATAAGAGTGTAGAGATTGCCTATGGTAAATCAGATGTAAGAATGGATGAAAAAGAAAAAGAAGAAGCAACTCAAAGATTGCAAGAAATATGGCGACAAAATGAAAAGTCTAAAGGCTATACAGCAATTATTGAAAAAGCCGAAAGGTTTATGGCTAATATGCCAGTCTCCGAAAGACCACCTTTATCTGATGCTGTAGCTAATTTAAAAGCTGCGTTGACCAGAGATGATGATCAAGAAATTGAAGCAGCTGGCGAATGTTTAATAGATTTAATGTTTGATTTAGAAAATATGGAGTAATAAACAATGGCTTATGAACTCTATCATGTACTCGAATTATCTCCCCAAGCTTCTCCAGAAGAAATTAAACGCAGTTATTACCGTTTGGTACGTAAATATTCACCAGAGAAAGATCCAGAGCGATTTAAGTCTATTCGTGAAGCTTATGAAACTCTCAGCGACCCCAAAGGCAGAGATAATTATGATGCCCTGCAAAAACATGGTGAACAAGTATCTAAGTTATTTGATGAAGCTGAAGCAAAAATGTCTGATGGAGAATGGTCAAAGGCTATTCTCTTATTAAAACAGATAATTCTACTCTTTCCGGGCGGAGAAGCCGCTAGAAACCGACTGGGAATTTGTTACATTCGCGCCAAAGAGTGGGATAATGCCATCAAAGTTTATAGAAAATTAACTAAAGATAACCCAGAAACACCATTATACTGGTTTAACTATGGTTATGCTTATAAAGAATATGCAGAATCTTTAGAAGATGATGACCTCAACAAAAGTCTTTTGTATAACCAAGCGCGGGAACAATTTAAACAAGCAATAGATTTAGAGCCATATAACTCAGAACCATATCTAGAAATTTCCCGTACTTATACAGATGAAGAAGATTATTCTAAAGCCTTATCCTGGGCTGAACGTGCTATTGGCGCAGATGGGAAAACAGATTTACAGGATTTTGAAACTTTATTTTATATTTGCATTATTCATTTACGTAGCCGCGAATATGCCAAAATCCAGACATCTGCACAAAGAATTATTTCTTTGATACCTGATGGTGATGAAGATATTAGTAAATATGTAGCATCTAGATTTGCTGATATTGGCTTTGAAGTTGGTAAAGCTGGCTATGATAGTACTAACATTGAGTTGTTAAGAGCAGGGGCTTCTTTTTTAAATGCAGCTATTAAGTTTGACCCTAATAATCAACAGCTAAAAGAAGCTCAAGAGTTGATTGAAGGGATTTACCAAGCATACGATTTAGTCGAGAATTTACAAGAAGATAGTCAGATTTCTACTGGATTTTATAGGCTGGCGATATTTAATCTAGCTTCTGCACTTAGTCATGAAATTGAGGATAGAAAACAAGTATTTGATAATATTCTAACTGAAATATTTAGCGTTTCATTTCATAATGTACTTAGCTCAGTCAGAAGGATAAAATATTATTATTATCCCATATATAAGATGGATATTCAACTTTACGATCAAATAGAAAGTGTTGCTAAAGAACAAGTTCAGGCACAGTCAAATCAAGCCGCAAAAAAACCAAACGGTGTTTTGGAAGGATTACTTAATTTCTTTGGCTTGGGCTGATCATTATGATGTTTATCATAGTTATATTTCCACTTAGTTCATGATGGAAAAAATATAACTATGATTTTAGCTCAATCTACAACGTTACTGATTTCATATCTGAACAATATTTTGTTTGGTTCTTCAGTTTTAGTGCTGCCAGATGTTGGGTTACTGATTACTAACTCATGCTCTCAGGTCAAGAAAATAATATGACTTTAAACCTTTGATATTTCATGCTTTGATAACTCAGTCAAGCAATCTAGCATAGTAGAAACTAAAAGTCCAACAAAATCACTCAGAAAAAATCCAAAATTGAGGATGGCTTTGTGTGAGCTAAATGTTGTATTCTGCTGTAATAGCCTGGTTAGCCCAATCTTGAGGCTGAAGGAAAATTTCGGTGAGTTCTGCTTCTTTGGAATTGGGTTCTGGTTGGTAGCAATATTCCCAACGTGCCAGGGGTGGTAAAGACATTAAAATTGATTCTGTACGTCCTTGGGTTTGTAAACCAAAAACTGTCCCCCGATCGTACACTAAGTTAAACTCAGCATAACGTCCCCGGCGGTAAAGTTGAAACTGACGCTGACGATCGCTATATTTTATTTCCTGTCTGTGCAAAGCGATCGGTAAATAGGCAGGTAAAAAGGCTTCCCCACAAGACCGCACAAAAGCAAACACATCTTCCCAACTATGAGATACATTTCCCACCTGTTGACTGTAAATAGCTGCGGGAGTATCGATTTGTGAACCAACATATAGCTGCCCACTAGCATCTTGATAGTCAAAGAAAATACCACCAATTCCTCTTTGTTCTTGCCGATGTCTTAAATAAAAATATTCATCACACCAGCGTTTAAATGCCGGGTAATATGCCGGATGGTGTTGATCACAAGCTTTTTTCAACGTTTGGTGAAAGTGAATCGCATCCTCAGCAAAAGGATAATAAGGTGTTAAATCAGCACCACCCCCAAACCACCAAATCGGACCCGCTTCAAAATAACGATAATTAAGGTGTACTGTTGGTACATAAGGATTACGTGGATGCAGTACCATAGAAGTACCAGTGACATAAAAGTCATGACCAGCAGCTTCTGGGCGTTGTGCTAAAATAGACGCGGGTAAATTATCTCCCCAAACTTCCGAGAAATTTACACCACCCTGTTCAAACACTCGACCTTCCCGAATTACGCGGGTTCGTCCTTCTCCACCTCCTTCACGTTGCCATAAATCTTCCCGAAAACGTGCTTCCCCATCTAACCGTTCTAAAGCCGCACAAATACTGTCCTGTAAATCCTGCACAAATTTCTTTACTCGCTGACGCGAATCTACAGGTGGTGTAAGCAATGTATGTTGGTTTGCGGATTGTTGCAGTTGATTCTCCAAAGAACGTACCATGTAAACCCCTCAGCAATTCAAAATTCAAAATTCAAAATTCAAAATTCCAAAAACCAGTCGTAGCAGTTGAAAAGGAAAACCACAGGAGCCGTATTTATTTCTTTAATCACTTTATGGTTATATAGCTAAAAACCAGAGAACGTTTCAAAACTTAATAAATCACCTGTCTAAATTTCTCTAGTCTCTTGTTCTAAAAGCTTTGCTAGGGCTGCTTTCTGGCATTATGTAAATGGGAACTTAAGCAAAATCAATAAAACTTCCGGGTTGGGGGTATGGTCAAATGATCACTCTTATCATAACTTGTTAGTTATCTAAGTATTTAATTAAATATTGGAGAAACGATGGTTAATAGCATCCCTCAGTCAGTTCCCCAGACACCCAAACCAGGAATTAAACAGCCAAGTCCAGAAACCGTACTGACACCACGTTTTTATACTACAGATTTTGAAACCGCCGCTAATTTGGATCTTTCTGCTCAGGAAATAGAGTTGCGATCGCTCTTAGAAGAAATGCGATCGGACTACAACCGTCATCACTTTGTCCGTAACGAAGAGTTTGAGCAGTCTTGGGAACATCTAGACGGTGAAGCTAGACGTGCTTTTATTGAATATTTAGAACGTTCTTGTATTTCCGAGTTTTCAGGATTTCTCTTATTTAAAGAATTATCCCGTCGTCTCAAACAACGTAACCCACTGTTAGCGGAAATATTTCACTTGATGGCTCGTGATGAAGCGCGTCATGCAGGATTTCTCAATAAAGCCATGGGTGATTTTAAACTTTCCCTGGATTTAGCGGATGTTACTAAAACCCGCACCTATACGTTTTTTCCTTTAGATTGGGTAATTTACACTGTGTATCTATCGGAGAAAATTGGTTACTGGCGTTACATCATTATTTATCGCCATCTGCAAAAACACCCAGAAAATCAGTTTTATCCCATTTTCCGTTATTTTGAGAGTTGGTGTCAGGATGAAAACCGTCACGGAGATATCTTTAAAGCTTTGTTACGCTCTCAGCCCAAACTGTGGAATAACTGGAAAGCCAGATTATGGAGTCGTTTTTTTCTGTTATCAGTTTTTGCTACTCACACCTTAACGGTACATGAACGATCGGGTTTTTATCATTTATTGGGAATTGACCCCACAGAGTTCGATCGTCAAGTGGTGCGAAATACCAATGAAACGGCTGGAAGGGCTTTTCCAGTGATGTTAAATACAGAACATCCCCAATTTTTCCCGCTTTTACAACAATGCTCAAATTACAATTTGCAAATATCGGAGATTGAAAGCAGTTCTCAGCCTAAATTTGTCAAGCTACTCCGCAAGCTTCCCCTGATTATCGCCATTATTGGGAATTTATTCTTGCTTTACTTAATCAAGCCGATTGATTGTGAAGCTCTGCGGGGGACGGTGCGTTAAATTCTTCGGTTATTGTACTATCAGGGATGCAGTCCGGCTGTGTCCCTACAAATAATGAGTAAATGTAAGATTTCATTATTAACTTTTAACGCAGATGGACGCTGATGAGTAGTTGAAGTTCTTGTAAATGCTTTTCCGTAAGCAGTTAGTAAAAATTTTGGCTATTAATCAAAAAAATCATGATTTTAATCCAGCTTTTTACCAAATAGGGCAAAAAAGACTTTTAGCAATAATTACCCCCTATTCTCAAGAATCTTGACATATATTCTCAATAATTTAACGAAAATACGTCTTTCCAGCCGCCGCTTAAAACCCCTTGACAGACTATGCTATTATTATCGATATAATCTGTAAGGAATTTTATTACTTTTCAATACATATCGCTTCATTCCCTCCCAAAGTAAAAGATTGCTGTTAACATATTAGCTTGACAAATGATAATAGTACAGGTAATCAAGCTTTACAACAATGGAGAAGCTTATTTGCATTGGCATTTCGGAGTGGTGAAGTTTGCGGCTACTGGGGTAATGGGGAGTTGTGGGCAGGACTTATACCAATTCAAAATTCAAAATTCAAAATGGGGAATGCCGCGTTTGATAAGGGTTTGACGATTTATATTTGTTACAGTCTTTTAGTGAATCGGTATGAGTTTACTGTAGTTAAATATCCAACTAATGGATTAACTATACAATCTTTATACCAAGCAGCTAGTTGAGATATCAGAGTTTGAGAAATGCGATCGCCTACGGCGGGCGTTCCGCCATCGCTATATTGGCTAGACAAGAGGCGATCGTATTTCTCATCAATGCTGTTGCTGGATATCCTAACTAGCTTGGCGGTTACAATATCACTATTTCCCCAAATGTGGGAGTTTACGCTGCTTCCCAAATGCCGGCAGTATATGTAGGTTCTCCATCTGTTGTCCAAATATTAGCGGTATAATACCCCGCCTGTTCGGGAGTGTATGTTGCTTCTTGTGCGGGAGTGTATGCTGCTTCTGCTGTTGCCGGAGTGTATGTCGCTTCTTCCGTTGCCGGAGTGTACACAGCTTCTTGTGTTGCCGGTTCTGTGGTTGCCGGTTCTGTGGTTGCCGGAGTGTACACAGCTTCCTGTGTTGTCGGTTCTGTGGTTGCCGGAGTGTACACAGCTTCTTGTGTTGTCGGTTCTGTAGTTGCCGGAGTGTATACAGCTTCTTGTGCGGGAGTGTACACAGCTTCTTGTGTTGCCGGTTCTGCTGTTGCCGGAGTGTACACAGCTTCTTGTGCGGGAGTGTACACAGCTTCTGCTAATTTTGGTTCATAATTTAGTTGTGGTAATTGATCTGCTGTTACAGGAACAAATCCATAGGCAATCCAGCCCACAACTTCAGGTACATGAATTCCATCAGATAGATTATTTCCAGTACCGATGACTTCATCCATGCGGATGTCAAAACCCAAGCGGCTCACATTTTGAATTCTCAAGCCGGGTGTCTCAAAGCCGTTGTAGGTTTGAACCATCGGCACAATCACTACTTTCTTGTCTTCAGCAAAAGGCACATCGAATGTTATATGATGCCAAGTGTTGCTTTGACGATCTGCGCCTAAAACATCAATAATGCCAACACGTTGTTCTAAGTTTTGATGACTTTGTAAATCCATAGTTTCCTTTGCTGTGTGTAAGATATTTGTAATTTTAGAAATGAGTAAATTGGCCTTAGTAAGGCTACATAGGTTTTGCCTACGTAGCCAAGAATTATATTTGCTCAGTGCTAACCTTCTGCCAACCTCTTTTCCCCAATTCCAGAGGAAATCCCAAGTCTCCCAAACTCTTCTACGGAGAGAAAAATTGTAATTCTTGCTGCTAAATTTGTGGGATGATGTTGCCTGTCGCTAATGTCTAGATTTAACAAACGCGGAGGACTGAACATTTAGCGAACATGGCATATCATCATCCCTCTGTTAAAACTTTGTTGAGGAGTTAACTACACTGGAACAAATTTCCATTTGGAGTTGTCGCTATTGGATTTTGCATATTGAATGACATTGGTTCCATCAGCAGTGCCAGAACCATTGACATTTAAAACTTTGCCACTGTGTTTGGCTATGAGGTAGAAATAGCCATCACCTGCATCTTCTAGGCGCCATTTGGAATTGTCGTTATCTCCTTTTGCATACTGAATGACATTGGCTGTATCATCCTTGCTACCACCTGCTACATTTAAAACTTTGCCGCTATGTCTGGCGACGACGTAGTAATAGCCACCACCAGCATCTTGTAATTGCCAGTGTTGGTTAGTGACGTTTGCTTTAGTCCATTGATAGACATTGGCTGCATCAGCAGTACTATTAGACCTGTCCGAAATATAAAATTGGTGAAAAAAAATGGTAGAACGGTAAGTTGAACATCTACCGTGGGTCTACCAAAATGAAAAATCCACTCCATTATATACAAAGTTATCCCCATCGCACCAAGCAAATATTAGGCATC
>DATGXQ010000145.1:0-12622 GCA_035298905.1 Nostocaceae cyanobacterium
ATCTACCCCCGTGATTTTGAAGAAGTAAATGTCACTACCACAGGGGAAAATCTACCGCCAATCTTTTGGCTTTATTTAGCTGCTGTGGCTTTAGTGGCGGCTGGTTATGCTGATTTTCCTCTAATTGCCTATCATTTACAGAAAGAATCAATTGCTACTGGGCAAACTGTACCTTTATTGTATGCCTTAGCGATGGGAGTAGATGCGATCGCGGCTTTAATTTTTGGCAGATTATTCGATCGCATTGGTATCACAACTCTGATGCTGGCCATGCTGATTTCCTGCGGTTTTGCCCCATTAGTCTTTTTAGGTCATGGTAATCTCCCCTTATTAGGGATGATTTTATGGGGCATCGGCATGGGAGCGCAAGAATCAATCATGAAAGCTGCCATTGCTGGTATAGTTCCCATCGAGAAACGCGCTACAGCCTACGGGATTTTTAGCACCGGTTACGGGTTAGCCTGGTTTGCGGGTAGTGCTTTAATGGGGATATTGTGCGATCGTTCCCTGAGTTTACTAGCAATCTTCTCTGTAAGTACCCAGCTTTTAGCCATTCCCATCTTGTTATTTGTTAAACAACGAGAACAGCATCCCCAGACATAAAGCCTGATTATCCCTTAGTCAGATTTAGCAGCTTTTAATTATTAGTCTCAGATTCATTCTGAGACTATATTTTTGCCTGATACAATGGAACAGAACATATCAAAATATTGAGATTTGTGAACTTTCTTATCGGTTGTGCAGTATGGGCTTATAAAGGCTGGGTAGGCGAACTTTTTCCCCAAGGAACTCGCACCCCTGAATATCTCCATCTTTATAGTCGCCGTTTTACTACAGTTGAAGGTAACACCACTTTCTATGCCATACCCAACCGAGAAACCGTTACCCGTTGGGCAAAAGAAACACCCCCAGGTTTTGAATTTTGCTTAAAACTGCCGCGAGATATCACCCATCAAAAATTACTCCAACCCCAGATTCCGGCAGCTTTGAAATTTCTAGAAGGGATGCGCCCACTGGGTAAACGCTTAGGTGCAATGTTCGCTCAACTACCTCCCAGTTACTCACCTGCTTTACTGGATGATTTAACTGCTTTTCTCCAAGCCTGGCCACGCCAAGAAGTGCCTCTAGCACTGGAAGTTAGACATCCCGATTGGTTTAAAGAACCCCATAGCAGTAATTTGACGGAATTATTAGAAAGATTGCAAGTAGGGAGAGTATTGTTAGACACACGCCCAATCTATTGTGGAGATGATGACCCACAATTACATTCAGAACGGCGTAAACCCCAACTACCAGTACAGTTCAGCGTTACAGCACCTTTTACCTTGATTCGGTTTATTTCCCATCCTCAGTTGTCAGTCAATCAGCCTTATATGGAAGAATGGGTAAAACAAATTCAACTGTGGTTACAAGCAGGAGTCAAGATTTACTTCTTTGTTCATTGTCCCACAGAAGAGCGATCGCCTAGCACCGCCCGCCACTTCCAACAACTCCTAGAACAAACTGGTGTAGCAGTTCCCCCCCTACCTTGGAATACCCTCCATCAACCTCCAAGTCAACTCAGCTTGTGGTAATTACTACAGCCTATTGTGACCAACTCTCCTATTTAGAAGTAATTTTACTTAGACATTTGCTTTTTTATTAACTTTGCTAAATACTTGTTACAGCAGATTTCAGCTAAATGAGGTACAAATGTTAGGAACAAAGCCTTATGCTAAAAGACTTTCAACCCTGTTCCCTGTTCCCTGTTCCCTGCTGTAAGTTAATCTACTGAAAATTGATTTATTTAGATTATCTAAATATTAGAATTTAATAAATTTAGATATTCATAGATTTTCTTGTCCAACTACTTGTCTTGGATATAGAAATGTGCAATTATACTTTGTAAATCACCGTTAAATCGGTAGATAAATAGTAGTTTATGAGCTAACGCCATAGTATTGGACTGATAAATCACTCACTGTTCCTAAAACTAAGCATAAATCCCGTTAGGTACAAACTCCGTATTTCTGGAAGCTTTGCCAAGACTGGGTTTAGGCTGAAGAACAGATAGTTATAGGAAATAGTAAGTGTGCATCAATTAGCACTAAAGAATCTGCTATTGCTTTCAAACTCACCCGTTTTCAGAAAACGCATTTTGAAAGCTTGATCTAATCAAACTTTGCAACATTTACAAGACTGTATATTGCAAAGATTAGGTCTAACTTTTGCTGTCTTAATGAATTAATACACCGTAGGATACATAATAATACAGTATTTTTACGGTGATAGAGATTAGTCAGCCACAAAATTTATTTACACTATTTCAACTTTCAGCAGTTAAAAGCAGTATCAAAGCGGACAGATAAAACCATGAGTTATCAACACTTTGACATCAAACAAGTTGCCGGACGTATTGGTGCAGAAATTATTGGACTTAATCTCAGTTCTCACCTGGCGGATGAGGTAATCAGTGAAATCCGTAAAGCATTAGTGCAATATAAGGTAATATTTTTTCGTGGTCAGGAACTTGATGCTAACGGACAAGTAGCTTTTGCGCGGCGTTTTGGAGAAGTAACAAAGGCACACCCGACAGTACCAGCATACAAAGACCATCCAGAAGTGTTGGATCTTGATTATGGTAAGACTGCTACTCGCGCTAACACTTGGCATACTGATGTGACTTTTGTCGATCGCCCCCCGCTTGGTTCGATTTTAAGGGCGCTGGTCATTCCTCCGGTTGGTGGGGATACAGTTTGGGCAAATTCAGTTACAGCTTATCAAGATTTACCAGAGCATTTACGGAATTTAGCCGATCAACTTTGGGCTGTCCATAGTAACGCTTATGACTATGCAACAGCATTTGATTTACCAGAAGAGATAAAAGCACATCGTGCAGTTTTTACCTCAACCGTGTATGAAACATTGCACCCAGTAGTCAGAGTGCATCCTGAATCTGGAGAGAGAGGATTATTTATTGGTGGCTTTGTGCGGCAGATTCGGGGACTATCACCCACAGAATCAGATGATTTAGTGCGCTTATTACAATCCTATGTTACCCGTCCAGAGAACACAGTGCGTTGGCGCTGGCAAGTTGGGGATGTAGCATTCTGGGATAACCGCGCTACACAACATTATGCGATCGCTGATTACGGCAATCAACCCCGACACGTACAAAGAGTAACCATCGTTGGTGATTTACCAGTAAGTATTGACGGACAACATAGCCAAGCCATCAAAGGAGACTCTTCCAGCTACAACCTCAGCCCAGTAGCCGCATAAAACTCTGTGTTCCTCTGCGCTAAACTCCGCGTTCCTCTGCGTTTCAAACTACACCTCAAAATGTCCAAAAAATGAATAAACAAAAGAGAAAACTCAGATTAGGTGCATTTTTAATGAGTTCTGGACGTAACCCTGACCATTTAAAGATTATGCCTGGTGTATTTCCAGTGATAGGTAAAACTGAGGAAGAAGCCCAGGAAAAATACCAACTCCTGCAAGATTTAATTCATCCTCAAGTTGGTTTATCCTTATTATCAGGGATGATTGGCGGGATAGATTGATCAGCATATCCTCTAGATAGTCCCTTACCAGAATTACCAGAGACAAACGGTGGTAAAAGTCGGCAAAAACTGTTAATTGATTTAGCCCAAAGAGAAAATTTAACAATTCGACAATTATACTTGAAAATTGCAGGTGCAAGGGGACACAGGACTATATTAGGCACACCTACACAAATTGCTGATCAGTTAGAAGATTGGTTTGTCAATGGTGGTGCAGATGGTTTTAATATTATGCCTCCCTTTTTACCAGGTGGTTTAGAAGAATTTGTCGATTTAGTCATACCTGAGTTGCAACGTCGGGGACTCTTCCGCACCGAGTACGAAGGTAAAACCCTGCGGGAAAATTTAGGTTTACCCCGTCCTGAAAATAAATTTACCCAAGTCGAAACAACACCAGAATTAGTTACTGTATAGGAGTGATATTTTATGGCTTTAACACCATCTACCATGCTGCCTTTAGGCACTTTAGCACCAGATTTTAATTTACCTGATGTAGTCACAGGTGAAACATGGTCACTAGCGAATTTTGCTGATAAAAAAGCTTTAGTAGTGATATTTCTCAGCCGTCATTGTCCCTTTGTGCAGCATATTAAAGATGAGTTAGCAAAGTTGGGGAAAGATTATAGCGATCGATCCGTGGGTATAGTAGCTATTAGCGCCAACGATGCTAAAACCCATCCTGCTGACGCACCAGAATCTCTAGCGGCTTTTGCCCAAGAACTAGATTTATCTTACCCACTACTTTACGACGAAACTCAAAATACAGCTAAAAACTTCTTTGCAGCTTGCACACCAGACTTTTTCCTTTTTGATGCCAACAGAAAACTAGCCTATCGTGGACAATTAGATGATAGTCGTCCCAGCAATGGTTTACCTGTCACTGGCCAAGATTTACGTGCAGCAATTAATAAAGTTTTAGCAAATGAAGCGATTACTTGGGAGCAAAAACCCAGTATCGGCTGCAATATCAAATGGAAACCAGGAAATGAACCAGCTTATTACAAAGTTCCTGCAACAGTTGGTTAACTAAAATTTTCCACCACAAAACTCTTCAACACCTCTCTAGACAGCCAGGATCACACCCTGGCTTTTATTATGCTTGATATAGGTTAAAATACATAAATATTTCTAAAATACTTGTAGGGACATAGCACTGCTATGTCTTTCCCATAGAAATTATCATTAAATTATTAATATCCCATGCCACCTAAACACCCTTGGTTACAGAAGTGTATAGAAAAGCTGGAAGCATTACCCCAAATTAAAGCTACAGCTATTGTAGAACCTGGTTATACAAGAACTGCTATTGCTGATGCTATCTTGACTATTTATACACCTCACAATCAAATTGAATATTTGGTTGAAATCAAGCCTAGCCTAACTCCAGAAAGTTTAGATACAACAATAGAATATTTTCATTATCTTCAGCAAAGAGTTAATTCTCATAGGCAGAGGATTTTACTAGTAACAGATGTAATTCCTGATGTATTAACAGAGGATTTGTTTAGAGAAAATATAGAATTTATCGACACTTTAGGTAATATCTACCTCAATAATTCTTCAATTTATATTTTAGTAAAAATTCAAGCAGAACCAAGTAAGAAATATTTTAGCTCCCCCCAAATCACCAATGACGTTCTCAAAGTAGCTTATCTTCTTTTACAAGAACCTAGACTTCTTTTAGTTCCCGAAGAAATAGCAGAAATTCTGTCAATTGAATTAAAAACAGTTGAAGCAAGTTTAGATACTTTGTTGAAACTGAATTATTTACAACGCCAAGTCAGTGGTAAATATAAAATTGTCAACTACGATAGACTTTTAGAAAGGTGGGAATTAGCTTATGTAGAAGATTTACGTTCAAAATTATTAGTAAATACCTTTAGCCCTATTAAAAATATTCCATTTAAAGAAATTGCATACCAAATACTAGAGACAGTCAGAGGTTATAAAATTTTAATTGGGGGAGAAGTTGGTGCTGCACTTCTCATGGGTTACTTGGAACCTAATAGTATGGTTTTATATATTTCCAACGAAATTAATTATAGAGTTATAACTACTCAGTTACGTCTTAAGCCAGACGATAGAGGAAAAATCACCATTATTAAACAGTTTATTGAAGATCCAAGACTAAACCAATATCAAGATAATCTGATTGTTGCAGATCCGCTTTTAATTCATGCAGAATTATTATTAAACCCAGATGAGCGTTTAAAAGAAACTGCTAATCGTATTTATGAAAATTCTATCTTACCACTAAAACAGCAAGCTGAGAGTTTATAAGAGTAATAATCAAAATGTTAGATATTAAACGAATTATCTCTTTAGTTACTATTTGTATTACTGCTATTTATTTAATTAATATTTTACCAATGGATTCGATGGATATATCTATCTTTTTTTGGAAAATAGGAGCAATAAATGAACCTATTTCTCGAAGAGAACGACAGCATCCAAATGGATTAAGTGTAAATATACCTGACAATTTTTTTGTAAAATTTCAACATGATGAAGGATTTTATCTACTTTCCCTAAATCCGAAACCACGTGTTGCATCAGGTGTAACAGTGTATTTAATTAAAAATAAATCTCAACCTGATTTACAACCGCAAGCTTTCCGAATTATCAATGGAGAAACGATATATTACAGTGTTGAAGAGTTGACAGAGGGTAGTGGGGGTAAAGAAACTCATTTTCATGCTTGGAAAAATTATCCTAATTCATATATTTATGTAAGCCAAGCTTATCAACAAGAGGAATTTGGCTCATATAACCCAGATTTTCAAGTAGGTTGGAGTTTAATTGCTAGTGCAAAAATTAAAAGTGCCAAATAGCATTTTACGCTGTAGAAGTTACCCCACTCAAAAAAATAGACAATTAACTAGAAATAGTAAACAAATCATTATAACTAGCAACTTGGATTAATATTGTAAAAATGAAAAATCAAAATTCAGGCTTTGATATAAACATAATCAAAGCTATTAACGATGTTAAGCTCATCATCAATTCTCTAAAATTATCAATGTTATTAATAGGCGCACAGTCAAGAATATTAATTTTTGACAACCAATATCAAATTGATGGTAGGGCAACTACAGATTATGATGTAGTGGTAAAATTAGATAGTTGGGAGAAATATAATATCTTAGTCAGTCAGATGACTGAAGGAGAAGAAGCGAAATTTAAAAAAAGTAGAATTATTCATAAATTTATTCATATTGAAACTAATTTAGAAGTTGATATTGTTCCCTTTGGGGAAATTAGTAACGAAAATCAAGAAATTGTCTGGCCTGATGGTAATCAAATGAGCATTTTAGGGTTAGAGGAGGCTTTTGAAAATTCGCAAATTACAAAAATTGATAATATTGAAATCAGAGTTCCTACCCTGCCGAGTTTTGTAGCTTTAAAGCTACTATCATGGAATGAACGCAAAGCTAATAAAGATTTATCTGATATTGTTTTAGTTTTACAAAATTGCCCAGAAAATGAACGAGTTTTTGATGAGTTAACTGATGAGTTGATAGAAGGAAAATTTGAGTTTGATGAAGCTGTAACTGTCCTGCTTGGTCGAGATATTCGACAAGTATTTCAAGATAAAACTTTAAATAAACTTAATGAAATTGTAGAATATATTATAGTGAAACAGAATCAATTTTTACCACAATTTGTCTCTAAAAATCTTGACCCAGAAGAATGGGATGCAGCTTTTGAGAAACTGGTTAAATTTTTTCAAGCTTTACAATATGGACTAAACTAAAACTTAATTTCCCAAAAATATTAAAGGTTGTTTCTGTAGAAATTCTCAATTAAACTTGAACAAACTCAAGGCCACAAGTTTGGCCTTCTAGGGGGTTGGGACACGGCATAAATGATATTTCGATTTGACAACAATATTTCTAACGCCGTGTCCCTACATTCAATTCTTATTTTCTGCCAGAGTTTTGGAGTTAATTTTCTATACCTAACGAGCGCGGAGGGATTTGAACCCCCGACCCACAGAACCGGAATCTGTTGCTCTATCCACTGAGCCACGCGCCCTTATATTTTTCCAGTATAACACAAATTTTTGATTTACAAGTAGTCGGCTGGATTTACTGGTGTACCGTCACGGCGGACTTCAAAATGTAGGTGGGGGCCTGTGGATAAACCTGTAGAACCGACAGCTGCGATCGCCTGTCCTCTTTGTACATTTTGCCCTTCTGTTACATACAACTCGCTACTGTGTCCATAAAGTGTAGTTATCCCTCTGCCATGATCGATAATTACAGCTTTGCCATAACCACCATACCAACCAGCAAAAATTACTCTCCCGGAGTCAGCCGCACGGATGGTACTACCATAACTAGCCGCAAAGTCTAAGCCTCCATGAAAGCGCCGATATCCGAGAATGGGATGTACACGCCAACCAAAGGGGCTGCTAGTAGGTGCATCGCTGGGAAAGGCTAAAATTCCCGTACCGCGAATAATCACTTTGCTGGCGGTTTTGGCTTGTTCTTGGGCGATTTTTTCTCTGATCAATCCTTCTAAGTTCTGAGAATCTTTCTCTAACTGGTTTTGGGCTGCTTCCAATGCTGCTTTGTCGCTATTTAATCTTTGAATTAATTCACTTTGTAGCTGTGCTTGAGCTTGATAGTCGGCTTTTTGGGCTAATAGTTGTTCTCTAATTAAAGCAACTTGGTTTTTTTGCGCTTCTACTACTGTTCTTTGCTGGTTTAAGAGGTTAGCTTGTTGTGCTAATTTCTCTAAAATTTTTTGGTCAGCTTGATAAACTAATTTTAGCTGATGACGACGACTAATAAAGTCACTCAAATTTTGACTTTGCAATAAAACCGACCAACCTTGAGAAACTGGAGAACGTTGTAACACTCGTAATCTAGCAACTGTCGCAGTTTGGCTTTGTTCATAGGCTTGTTCTGCAACCTCTAAATCAGCTTCTAATTGTTGTTGCAGAGCGATCGCATACTCTAATCTAGCAGTGTTGTCTTGAATTTGACTATCAGTAGTTCGGATATTTTGGTTGATTCCAGTCAGGTTTTTTTGGGCTTCTGTTTGCAAATTAGTGACGCGATTCTTTGCTTTAACTACATTCTGCTGCTGTTGCTGGATGATTTGCTGTTGTTTTTTTAAGGTATCAATAGAGGGTGAATTAGCAGCATAGGTTGGTAAATTTACTAAACATAGCCAAAAGATACAGCATAATACTAGACATCTGCAAACACGATTCACCCACTCACACCTACTAATTGTTAAATTTGTCCGTCAAGTATTTTTAACACAAACACTCTACTTGTGTCAGCATGGTGATGAATGTATCAGTTAATAATTAGGGATATGAACACACGCCAAGGCATTCTTTTTACTACCCTAGTTTTACCAGGTTTGATAGTCTTTTTGATTTCTCTGTATTACTTCAGTACAGATTACCCAGCATTAATACAAGCGGAAACCTACGCTACAAAATTGGTAGAACAATCCAACACTGATGAGAAAAGAATACAATATGCTTACCATCGTGCTTTAGCTCATCGTATTAATGTGTTTGCTGATGGAACTTGGGGATTATTAGGGTGTTTAATTGCTGGGATTGGTATACATGGTTTAGTTACAATCCGAGATAAAGAAAAATAGCGTTTTTATGTGTAATTGAATCAAGTTAATACTCATGCTTTAAATAATCTATACTAATGCACATTACAGTTATAGAATTTGCTTCATACAGCAGATTTCAGCTAAATGAGGTGCGAATCTTAGGAACAAAGCCTTATGCTAAAAGACTTTCAACCCTGTTCCCTGTTAAGAGTTCCCTGCTGTATTTAACTGTGAGCATTAACTTATTTAGGTAAATGCTTCAAAATATATATCTAAAGTATGTTTACAAAAAGCATTTCTTGAGTTATGTAATTGAGAATTTTAAGATTAATTTAAACATTAATCGTCAGAATTGAAGAGTTAGGAATCAGGAATTAGCATCCTTGTCAAATCAAGATTTTAAACCATCGATATTGTGTGAAAATCATTACCCCAATAGCTGCAAGCCTTGTTTATTCTGGACTCTGGATTCTGACTCCTGACCATTAATCATCGCTGTTTTTCTTGTTTAAGAATAGTGAAATATTACATAAAATTTTTTGTTGCGTCTGATAAAATCTCTGAAAGAGAAGTAAAAATTGATGGCAATACTAACAAGCTCTAAATAGGCTTTTACTAACCAATTACCATGAAGCAAATTAACTTAAAGTTAACCGCTATTACGGCGGCTACAGCACTCTCTTTGACATTTTTAGCTCAAACTAATCCTGCTCAAGCTGCAACCTATGACCTAAGTTGGAAAGGGGAGGGAGGATATAGTCTAACAGGATCATTTGCATTTGATGATCAATTTTTAGGCACAACAGTCACTCGTGATCAGCTTAGTTCTCTTACACTCTCTTTTTTCAATCCTAATGGGGTTTTTTTGCAAGGATTTAATTACTCTTTCCCCCAAACAGGAGAATTTAATTTTAACTTTGATACAATCACGGGAACAGTCCTACAATCTGATTTTGCCAATTTAGCCGCAGGGTTTGATATAGGTATTGATAACAGTAGTGGATTAGAAGCAGGGATAGATTTTTACACCTGTTTTGATGCTTCAGGATCTTGTTTTCTAACTCCCCAATTTCCATCATTTCAAGGTATTCTCCTCCAGCAAAATGATGTTCCGTCAGCGTGTTTTGACCCCAATGCACCAACTTGTATCCAACTGGATAAAGGAGGAGTATTGACAGCAACTCAGAGGGATATACCAGAACCCACCAGCGTAACTACGTTAGTTCTGCTAGGTTTAGCTGGTTTATTTATGAAGAGAAAATCTTTGCCTTGGAGTGCGGTGAAACTAGTAAATAAAGCGTAATAAATACTTGTAATAACCTACTCAAAATTATGCTCCGAGTAGGTTAACTGATATTACGCTGACACTAAATTTGTTTTCCAACTAGCTAAATCAGCAAAAGAGCGATCGCGGTATTTTCCATATCTCTCTTGCTTATTTTTAATCTTTATCCCCAAATCTGGTAAAATACCAAAGTTCGGCGGCATGGGTTGAAAATGCTTTGGTGAAGCGGAACTAATAAATTCAAACAAAGCCCCCATCATTGTAGTATTAGGTAAACTTAGAGTTTCTTTACCTAAAGCCAATCTCGCGGCATTTGTTCCCGCTAACCAACCACCTGCTGCGGCTGCGGTATAACCTTCAGTGCCAATCAATTGCCCTGCTGCTAACAAAGTTTCACGCTGTTTAAATTGTAAGGTTGCAGACATCAATTGTGGGGCATTAATAAAGGTGTTGCGGTGCATTACTCCCAACCGCACAAATTCGGCTTTTTCCAAACCAGGGATTAACTGAAAAACTCGCTTTTGTTCACCCCAACGCAGATTAGTTTGGAATCCCACCATGTTCCAAAGTTGACCGGCTTTATCTTCTTGTCGCAACTGTACCACCGCATAGGGACGTTCCCCAGTGCGACTATCGGATAAACCCACTGGTTTTAAAGGTCCATAACGCATGGTGTCTTCTCCCCTTCTGGCTAACTCTTCAATGGGGAGACAAGCTTCAAAAAATTTCGCTGTTTCTTTTTCAAAGTCTTTTAATTCTGTTTGTTCAGCCTGACATAATTCTGAGTAAAATTTTAAATATTGCTCCTTATTCATGGGACAATTGAGGTAGGCTGCTTCTCCTTTGTCATAGCGAGAAGCCATAAAAGCAATATCTAAATTAATTGATTCTCCTGTAATAATTGGACTAGCCGCATCAAAAAAGCTGAGATATTCCATGCCGGTGAAGCGGTTTAAATCTGCGGCTAAATCTGGACTGGTTAAGGGGCCAGTAGCCAAAACTACAATCCCTTCAGGAATGGCTTTTACTTCCTCGCGCCGAAAGTCGATTAAAGGATGATTTGCTAAACTTGCAGTTAAGTCTTGGCTAAATTGTCCTCTGTCTACCGCTAAAGCACCACCAGCCGGTACAGCGTGTTCGTCAGCTTTAGCAATGACAACAGAACCCAGACGACGCAGTTCTTCGTGTAATAATCCGGCCGCGCGATCGCTTGCCATTGCCCCAAAAGAATTACTGCACACCAATTCTGCCAAATGTTCCGTATGGTGAGCAGGGCTGAAGCGTTGCGGACGCATTTCATAAAATATCACAGGTACACCCGCCTGAGCAATCTGCCAAGCTGCTTCTGTTCCTGCTAACCCACCTCCAATTACTTTTATTGGTTCTTGAGTCATAGTTAAATCGTTAATTCCTAATTTATTGATAGTTAATTTTCTGGCATTGTATATTAATAATTATATATCATTGTTTACCTTTTGGTAAAAACTAGCAAAATTAAGTTATTTCAGATATACAATTAAAATCATGCCTTGCCAACAACTTTTACAAAAACATCCTCAACCCTGGAAAGAAGCTACTATCCATCCTTTTTTAGACCAATGTAAATTAGGAACAATTCAACCACAACAATTTAATACTTGGTTAGTGCAAGATTATCTATTTGTGGTAGATTTCACTCGTTTAGTTGGCAGAATCTTAGCAGCAGCACCCCAACACCATTTTGATGTAATTCTAGGTGGACTAGCCGCACTGAAAGATGAACTTAACTGGTTTAAAGAAAAAGCCTCAGCTAGACAATTAAATCTGGATATTCCTAAACAAAAAACTTGTCAAGAATACTGTGAATATTTGCATAATCTGTTTACAGAACCATATCCAGTCCAAGCAACAGCTTTATGGGCAATTGAATTAGCATATAATCAAGGTTGGCAACTCCCAGGAATCATGCCAGAACCCTACACCGAATTTGCCGACAGATGGGGAAATCCAGGTTTTACAGAATATGTAAAACTTTTGGAAACACAAGCTAATGAAGTCTTACAAACATCAACAGAAAACATTCAACAACAAGCCGAAGCCGCATTTTTACAAATTTGTAAATTAGAGAAAGACTTCTGGCAAATGGCTTTTAATGCAGTTTGATTTCTTCCGTTTTCTTCTTTCTTAATTCTCCTCGTGATCAGTTTCCGATTGAGAATGTAGAAATAAG
>DATGXQ010000146.1:0-3448 GCA_035298905.1 Nostocaceae cyanobacterium
GGGGAATTGCCATGCTATTGCTCATAATCTAAAACCTCTAAAATTTTGGGAAACCAGCGCAAAGATTGAACAGTTTTGTCCCGTCCTTTGGCAGTATTAATAATCAGTTGCGAGTATTCTTTACCCTTGTCGGTGGGTAAATAACTGGGGCTATTGCTTTGTGTGTTTTTTTCTTGAAAGCCTTGGTCTACAAGTAATTTATTTACTCTTTGGTTTGACCAATCTTCCCCAGTGCGTTCAGAAAGTATTTCTGCCAATCGTGTAGGTGAAAGTAGTTCTTCTTCTGTAGCAATCTCTAAAACTGGTTTGGCTAATTCGGCGGCGGGTGCGAGCGCTGGGTGTAGTTTGGCGATCGCATTGAGTTTTACGCCGGCGATTAATTTGGGGTCAAGGTCGGTTTTGCCAAGTACCAGATCATATAGTTCTGAGATTTGCTGAGGGGTGGGAGTGGTTGGTTCTGGTTGGGGCTGTGGGACAATCTCACCAGAGACAACCCTTTTTAATGTGCGGTTAGCCCAGATTCTAAATTCCACACTTACCCATTGAGCAAGGTCGATCGCTATCTCTGGATGTACCCAAGTACCTTGCTCTACCTTGTCGCCGCGTCCTCTAATAGCGATCGCTAGATTAGAAACGGGAATCCCCGTATCTAACGAAAGTCCCTCCCAGTAAGCTTTTGTGCTATCTAGCCTGGCATAATCATTAAATTGCTTGCCACAGGCTTTACACATTTGGGTCGCGTTGACATAACTGGCAGGAATCTCAAATTTAGCGATCGTTGTCGGTTCTGAGAGTTGAGCAATTTGACTACCATTCCATTCATGGGTGATTAAATTCATGTTTGCTTTAGCCCTAATAATTTAGGAAAGGGTGCAGTAAAAACACACCCCGCAGATGGGAAAAACTTTTTAGCCTAAGTGACGCTGCACTTTCTCTGGCACTGGTTCAGCTTCTTTGTCTGATAATGGCTTGAAAGTAATCAGGCGCTCGTAAATGTTTTGATTATCATTTTTGCCAACGCACCGACTAAACCAGATGGCTGCACCAAATTTGTTAGAAGGCGATCGCCTCACAAACTGATAACCGCACCAACTAACCACAGCTGCACCATATTGATCCGACTTTTCCACAGTGGCATTGATACTAGACCAATCAAAATTGGGGAACTCTGATATGCTTCTTTGATAATTGGGTGCGGTATTGGGGACAAAGCGATCGAGTGCGTCGGCTATTCTTTCCAGCGCTGTTACCTGTCGCTGCCACAGCTGCAATTGTTCTTCTGTCATGGTTGTTGAGGGTGCAGGTTGCACCCTGATGAAAAATTAGAACGGTATTAAGTCTGTAAATGAGAGTTGCTGGTGTTGGTTTAGAATCTCAAAGTCCTTCCAGAACCATTCATCATAGATTTGCTCAAATCTATTCACCGCAGCTTGCAAGGTGGTGACTAGGGAAGGGTTGCAGTTATTTTTGAGTTGATAAACTGCAAACTCATAATTATGCTTGGCTTTGTTGAGTTCTGCTCTTACTTGGATACTTGTCATGCTGCCTCCCCTACAGGACGACTAAGAGCAACCACGAATATTTGTGCTTCTTCTGGGGTGTTGCAGGGGACGGGATCTGAATTACAGGATTGGGCCAGCCATGTACCGTTTACAGATTGATAAAAAATTCCTAGAAAGTGGTAAGAATCCCAAACTCTGTAAACTTTTCCCAGTTCTGAATCTTGCACACTATCAATCTCAATTTCAGAAATGGGATCTGGTGCGATTAGTTGTACTTGCTGTTCTAAATGTTGTTCAAATTCTTGCTGTGCGGCTTGTCTAGTTGCTTCTGCTTCTATTTCCTGTTCGCAGGTGGCAGTTATTGGATGATGCTGCTTGGCAAAGCGGTCAAATAACAAACACCAGCCATTTTGAGAACCATCATTATGGTGCTTGAAATGAGGACAGTTAGAGCAAGTCTTTTGCTCTAAAGTGGAAGTAGTCATATAATAAAAGTCTCCTATTTTGGGAGGAAGGCGATCGGTAGTTGTCCAGACCAAGCGATCGCCTTCTTTATGCCTATAATTTACTAGCCCCACTAACAAATGTCAAGTGATATTAGTAAATTATTTTGGGAGAATCAAACAAATCCTGAACATCTCTTTCTAGGATTTCGCAAATGTAGCGTAATAACTGGAAAGACACACTTTGCGGTGCTTTGGGTAGGGTGGGAGTTTCTAGAAGCTGGATATATTGCTGGCTCACGGAATACCCATATCTTTCCTGAACCTGTTGAGCAAGAGTTCGACGGGACATCTTCCCCCGCATTGCTTTTAGTTTGTGTGCAAAGCTTTCCTTCCAAAAAACCATTGAGATCAAATCCAAGTCAAGCATGATATATTCTTTGCTAGTCTCACTTGACATGATACACGAATTTTATGAGCGCAGCTAGTAAATTTTATAGTAAAATGCTCTCCCTGTACTAATTGATGTGCCTTGTCTTATGAGTGTGAAGGAGAGCGCCCCACGCCACAACAAGCGATCGCCAAAGGTTAGTTTCCCTCAAGAATTTGTGTAATAGCTAATGGGGGCGAGGGTAGAATACCTATCAAAGGTAATGACGGAACAGTTGCCGAAGCGATCGCATTTTTGGATGAAGGTAAACCAGTGATTTCTGTGTGGAGTTAGATGTAGTTTATCACCAATTAGCAAGCAGGTTGGCTCAATAGAGTCATGTTAAATGACAAAAGGCTTCGCGTATACGCTAATCTGTTAATTGTGAATTTTGTCTATTGATTATTTTTATCAGTATCCAGGCTTCTGCCTTTATGAGAAAAATTACCCTATCTCAGTTAGAACGACACCTGTTTGCTGCTGCTGACATCCTGCGTGGCAAGATGGATGCTTCTGCGTACAAGGAGTATATCTTTGGAATGCTATTTTTAAAACGCTGTTCTGATGTCTTTGAGGAGCAGTATGAGCAAATTATGGAAGCTAATACACTTAAAGGTAGAACTCTAGCAGAAGCAAAACAACGTGCTGAATCGCCCATTTACTATGACAAGGCGTTTTTTGTCCCAGAAAGAGCGCGTTGGAGTTATATCGAAAAAGAATTACATAGTGATGTTGGTAATGGCTTAAATAAAGCCTTGGGTGCGCTGGAAAACGAGAACCCGATTTTAGAAGGAGTTGTTAGCCACATTGATTTTAATAAGACGGTAGGTAAAACCAGAGTTCCTGATCAAAAATTGCGGGACTTGATTCGGCATTTTAGTAAATATCGTCTCCGTAACGAGGATTTTGAGTTTCCTGATTTACTAGGTGCAGCTTACGAGTATTTGATCAAATACTTTGCTGACTTGGCAAGGAGAGAAAGAGGCGAATTTTATACCCCTCGTGACGTAGCACGATTAATGGTGCGATTGCTTAAGCCACAAGCGAGAATGCGGATTTATGACCCATGTGTA
>DATGXQ010000147.1:0-3373 GCA_035298905.1 Nostocaceae cyanobacterium
CTAATCCCCCCACACCTGTTACCAAAACGGTTGCTGATTTCAGGCGCTTTTGTGCTAATTCGCCAAAGTTTGGTAGCATCATTTGGCGACTATAGCGTTCTAATTCGGTAGGCGTTAGGTTGATCACTATTTACCCCTTAATCAGATGTGATTTCTGTGAGCGTAATTACATTTTTTGGCTTATCGTTAAACACCTTGAACAGCTTTTGTTCATGAGGTGAAGATTCTTGAAATGTCTGATAAGCCTTTTGCAAAGCTTCACAATATTTGTTTAATTTTTCTTCTTCACTTAAACCGGAGGAAGTTTCATCAACTTCACTCATAAATTGGGAGAATTTTTTCAAGATATGCAGACGGTTAACATTAACAAAATGTTGGTCGTAGGGCAGATTAAAAAATTTCAAAAATTCTTCTGCATCTACGAGTTTTTTAAATTCGGCTAGACGGCTCATTTGGCTTGCTCCAGTTTTTTTAGCTGTTGCTTAAATTCATCTAATTGACGGTAGATTTCGTAAGTCTCGGCTGCGACTTCCATCAATTTTTGATAATCTGTTGGCAATCCTTCGGCTAAATCATGCAGATCCATTTTCATTTGACCTGCTTTACTATTTAGCTTTTTAATTTTGGTCTGTAGTTCGTCAATGGTCATGAAAACAGGGAACAGGGAACAGGGAACAGGGAACAGGGAACAGGAAACAGGGAACAAAAGAAATAAAATTATTTCCTTGTCTCCCTCATCGTAAGAATTCAGGAGTCAGGAGCCAGGAGCCAGAATAGTTACCAAAAGAGGAATCGATAGTAGTGATATTTGGAGAATTTCAGTCAGATTGACTCTTAAAGTCTTTTTAATTCTGAATTCTGAATTCTGAATTCTGAATCCTTACCCCTAATCTTCTCCTATTTGCTCAATATTCAAGAATTTACAATTTACCGACTTCGGGGAAGCGTTGGGATAATTCCAAAGCTTTTTGAATGTATGCTTGTCCTTCTGCGTCGAGTTTTTCTAAGGATTCAAAGCCAAAGCGATGGGCATCACGTAAGGTTTTTACTACTAGCAATAAACGCCCGGCAAAGACTAAAGCCCAACCAAATCCTTCATGATTTAAGTTGACAATGACATTAGACATTAGCCCTGTTTCTTGCTCGATGCAAACTGCAATTGCTCGAAAGAAGGCGTTAATGCGAGATAGTGTGGCTGGGTCAACTTCACCTTCGACAGAAATTTCTTTCCTTTTCTGCTTGGTGACTACAAAAGGTTTGAGAATTAATTCATCAGACCAATTACGGTAAAAGCCGTAAGTGTCTTGACCCCGAATTTGCTGAAGAATGGTTTTAAGAAAAGGGGTAATTTGTACTTCGCTATTTTTCGCTGGGTCGTTGAGGTTATTTGTACTCATACTGTTGCTTCGTTTTCTAATTCATCTGCAAAGTTTGAGGTTTTTTGTTTTAAGGCTTTCCGTAACCAAGGAGGAGGATTACCTTTGAGGGTTTGCACTAATTTTGTGAGAACTTCTTTAATTTCTTCTTCTTCAGATTTGGCTTTAACTGGGGTAACACCTTGTTTAATTAACCGGGCGGCTGCACTACCACCAATAGCAGTAACATAGACAATGGTGCAATCATGTAATGCCTCAAGTTTGGGGGTAATTTTATCTTCGTTACCATCTTCTTTGAGGTCGCCACCAAATGTTAATGTTTCGAGAAATTGATATCCCTCGTCGGAAATTTCATAGACATCAATTTCTTTTGCCCAACCAAAGTGAGCGTTAATGTGAATTCTGTCACTGGTTGTAAATGCTATTTTCATTTTTTCTGTTGTTGGTCAGTGGTAAGTTTTCTTGGATGGGCAAGATGCCCACAAGATATTGTTTTTGGGAGGTATGTTTTCTAATTTGGGTTGTAGGAGATTTTTGGGTGATAAATTAACTGTTTCTCAGCCTAGTTAATGTTTAAATACCCAATACCCAATACCCAATACCCAATACCCATTACCCATTTACTGGCTATTTATTTCTGCCCAATGGCTGATGAGTAATGCTTCTTCTCTTTCTATGAAGAGGTTGCCCATACCAAATAAAAGTTCCATTGTGCCGCGATAACCGACTTTGGTAAATAAGCCGTTACCTAAGCGATCGTATATGGGGATTCCCAAACGATAAAGGGGAATGTCCAACCGTTTAGCGATCGCATTTACGTTAGAGTTCCCAATCAGCAAGTCAGAACCCTCTGCTAACTGTTCTAAGTCTCCTAAGTCCCCAATGGTCACGCTTTGGATGGGGAGTTTTTCTAGCAGAGGTGATTTTGTCGTGGTCACTGCTGTATGCACTTGCGCCCCCATTGAATGCAACAACTGCACGATTGACCATAACAAATCCGGTTCTAAAGCTAAAGATACTCGTTTTTCACCAAAATAAAAGTGAGTATCTAACATTGCGTCTTGCAGTTGACGGCGTTGACGGCGATATTTTTCCGGGACTGGATGACCACTTAACAAGGATAATTTCTGTAAAAATTCATCTACAGGTTCTAGTCCTGACAGGTTTCTAAACACTTCGTAGGGAGTGCCAAACCGTTCTGCAAGGATTTTGGCCGCACCGCGCATACTTTCACCCAAAGCAATGGTGAAGGAGGAACTACCCAAGGATTTTAATTGTTTGAGGGTGACACCACTAGCAGTAATGGGGCTAAAACCATCTTCTAAATGTCCGTCTAAGGAAGCGCCCAAATCGGGGACAAATATTGGTTCAAGTCCAAAAGCGGTGATTATCTCTTTAATTTCCAGTACGTCTCCAGGGGTGAAAGCAGAACCGGCTAAGATGGTGACTTGTTCCGGGATGATTCCCCCGGCTTTGGGAATTTCCTTAACTATACTTTCTACTGCGGCTGCAAAACCATCCTGCAACGCACCTTTAAAATCAGGAGTGGGAGCAAAGGCGATCGCTAAATGGTCTAATTCTGGGTGACGTTTGCGAATCTCTTTTAAAAATCTCTCAATATCATCTCCTCTAGTTTCCGTCAGTCCGGTAGTACACAAACCAATAATTTCTGGTTTAACTCTTTCTACTAAAGTTAAAATCGCTTGTTCCAGATTTTCCTCACCACCCAAAATAGTAGTAACTTCCGTCATCGCAGTAGTAGCTAGGGGAATAGCTTCCCGGAAATGACGGACTAACACCACCTTGGCAAAAGCTGTACAACCTTGGCTACCGTGAAATAAGGGAATTGAACCTTTTAGTCCCAAAAAGGCTAAAGCAGCGCCTAAAGCTTGACTTTGTTTCAGGGGATTAACTGCAACTGGTTTTTCTGGTAAATGGACGATCGCCATAATTTTAATCTCAAAAAGTGTGTGGGAGACGGGGGGAGGTGGGGAGGG
>DATGXQ010000148.1:0-4736 GCA_035298905.1 Nostocaceae cyanobacterium
TAAACTCCATGAAACATCAGGGATATTACACTATCGTTGCCGATGTTACCTGATGCCCATATTACCAGAGTGGATTAAAGCTGGATTAGTAGACCTGGAATGGACAATTAAACATCATGAGCAAACTCTAGCGATCGCCACTTCACCACCAAATTACGGAGTTGCTCAATTTGAAAAGCAATTAGGCTTCCCATCGCCCCCTCAACCTGTTTGGACTCCCAGAGGAGGATTTTTAGATGAGGAATTTTCAAACAGGAGTAACTGATACTGCCAGGAATGGTAGTGGTAAACAAGTAGCGTTTGCCGTTTTCGCCTTGTACAAAGTAGGTTACACAAACTGGTATGACTACTTCTACAGGACTACTAGATACCCAGATTGGTTGGTATCCTACTGTGGCGATGGCGGAACGCCCGCTTTATAGTGATCGCTGGTTGGGTATCTCCCCCTCCGCATTGGCTACTTTAATAAGTATTATTCTTTAACATTGAGTCTCTAGAAGTTCAATTGTTGATGTGTGAATTATCGAGATGTAGGTGGTTTTAATTGACCAAGTATGGCCAAGTCCAAATTTCTGATATCCAAGTTCTTGATTTTCGTTTTCAGCCCATTGTCTGGCAAACTGTTCAGCGATTTCTCTATCATCACTGATTGAAACTGGATATTCTTCAAGCGGTGCTGTGTGGAGATTACGAGTAGTTCCTACATAAAGTAAATATTCAGGGGTTTTCATAAATCCAAAATCAAAAAATCATCATTGTGGATAATCAAGTGGATAATCAAAATGAGGAGAAGCACTCGCTTCACTCTGGTGCTGGTTTGGTTAATCCCAAAGCTGTGAGCAATTCAACCCAAGACCATGTTTGGGCTTGCTCATACCAACGGCGGCGTAAGCAACCAATTAGCCAACCTTGGGGATTTTTAATTTTTTGGTGGCCACCGCGTTGATGAAATAAGGCAATGGCAGCTTTTACTTCCTCGTGGGTGTACTCCAAAATCTCAGGTGATTGAGTAGGGTTAAAGGGAATACCAGCGTTTTCACATTCAGTCAGTACAGCTTCATGTTCTGCCAGTTCTTGTTCAGTAATAGAAGAATTGCTGCTGCTGCATTCCTCTTCATCGACATTTTGCTGGTTTGAGGCTGGTGAGTTGTAAGTTTTATTCGCTTTGCGTAAATTTTTTTTCGGCTTTAACCAATCTAGAGGACGGGTAGTAATGCGAACTATTGACCACGTAAATTGTTTGATTAGGTCAACTACTCGCAGGTCGATTAGTTGGGCTAAGGCATCCTTGAGAGTTAATCTACAGAATCCCTTCCCTCTATGCTTCTCTACCCATCGGTTAAAATCTTTTAAGTCCGGTTCTAATTCCTGATCATGATTGCCTTCTCCTAAAATTTCTAGCCAGTGCCACAGGAGCCTAGCAGCTGGTCTAACTCGATTTTCTAAGCAGAAGGCATCATGTTTTGATGTCCAGAGTTGTTGTTTCATAATATGATATTAGTGATGTTATTATTCATAATTACTAGTCCTGGTCTTTGATAAGATGGCTGGGCTATTTTTTTGTTAAAGTTGCTTGGATCTCAGAGGGGAAAGACAAGTTACCATTGATGTCTTCGAGAATTTGTCTCCACCAACCTTTTTCAAGAATTAATGACAATGAATAATACTCACCACCAATCAAAATTCTGTCTTTTCGTGCTGTGGCTGTGGCAATTGGGTCTACTCTTATCAAGGTAGACTTGAGAATTCTGTCCCCATATTCAAGAATTACTTCATCACCGTAATCCTCAAATATGGGTTCTCCGTAGGCACACCACCAAGATGGGGCATATTTATAGGTATAGCGGGGGCGATCGAAGAAGTTTCGGCTGTAAGGAAACTTCTGTGGTAGTACAGTTAAATCTTGATCCAGACTGCTTTCTACTGAAATAATTCCGCTAGTGGTAGCATAGTTAAGTGGTAACTGAATTGGCTCAAAAGATGTCGTCTGGATCATAGATACATCCTGGTTCGATGTTTAATTTAGGGGCGCGAATTGCGCCCCACAAGGTGGGCATTTATGATGTGGCAATTGTCTGAAGCTAAAACAGAAAGGAGTATTGTTTAAAGATGTGAGGGCGGTTTTTATTAACCCATTGAGAAAAGGCTGGGTTTACTGGTCTTTTTTGAAGTTGTTTGATGATGTTTTCGTCGTTTAGTGTTCTCCATAGGTGTGAGTTTGTTGTTTCTTGGAGTTCCTTGTTCATGGGGGCTGGTGAAAATAAATAGGTTGATGTTGATGACTATTTGGGATTGTGGTGGTTGGTAGCTGATTTGAAAGTAGCTTTGACCTTTGTGAGTTTTAGTAAGGTAGCCGTATAGATATTCGTTGGTGTTTTTATTGCGAATTTGGCACCAATTTCTTAAGGCTAGTTGTTGGATTTCTTGAGAAAGATTGATTGGTTGGTGTTTTAATAATCGGTTATAGTCGCGGTTATTGACTGTGATTCGCAGTTTTTTCATGGTTGAAAATGTAGGGTCTAAATGTTAAATTGATGCGTTCCTTGAGAACTGAGTTGTCTTTGGGAACTTCATGTACAAATCCTTCTTGACAACCAGGAAGCATGAGCAATAGTGACCCGTGTTCTAGTCGGTAGTGGTATGGTTTAGCGTCTTTGAGCTTTGATTTAATGGAAAATTTTCGGGATGCTCCAAGGGAGATGGAGGCGATCGCTGGGGATTTGCCCATTGATGGCTCGTTGTCAGAGTGCCAACCGATGGAGTCTTGACCGTGCCGATACAGGTTTCCTATGACTACCTGGAAGCGATATTTGCAGAATTCTTCAACCTTGTTTTTGAGCCAGAGTAGTTCTGGTGTCCAGGGATTAGCTTCTAGTTTTACTCTGCCCCTGGAGTACACATAGTATGCTCCTGTTTCCCCATACATACATTCCAGGCGGGGCAGGTCGTTAATTTTGCCAAATATCTCAAACTGGTTTTGCTGCCACTTGAGTTTTTTGCAATGTTCAAACAGGTTAGTAGCTTCTAATTGGTTGAGGAAGCCGGGATGATATTCTACCGGAATGTTTGGGGCAAAGTCGGTTAATAGTTCTAGTTGTTGCATTATTCTTTAACTCCTAATACTCCTAAAAATCCTCTGTTTAGGTCATCTGCTGCGGGTGCTTGCTGGAGTATTGAGCCTTGCCTTCTTGCTCCATCTATGTACCAGATGGCTTGTGTTATTACATTCAGCATTAACTCTTGCAGCCCTTCAAATAGTGGTACTCCATCTGGGCTGATGTAAGGGGTTGTGGGACAGGCAAACCGTTCTTTGATTTGACATTTGGCAGTGATAGTAAGACCTATCCCATCGTCACAGTGTTTGAAGGATACACCGATGATTTCCCCTTCTTCCCACTGATCTGGGTCTAGTCCTATAGCTTCAATTGCCGTGGGTAAAAGTGCATCAAGTGCCTGATAAAATTCATTTCTTGGTTCTTCCTTACAGGGGAAACTAATATGTTGTAGTCCTGTTTGAGATTTGGGATGGGGTAAGATATATTCGATTAATATTTCACAAGGTTCTCGCTTGGCTTTGACTTTGGTGATGAGCATGGTGCTTTTATTTTTTTGATAGAACCTGGTTCAATTGTTGGGCTTTTCTCTTGGCTTGTTTTTCGGTGAGTGAAAATTTAATTGTTGTGTATTTGGAATTAGGAGATATTTTGTAGATTAAATTCCATCCTTTATTAGTAGTATCGGGGATAGCGTGAAATCCTTCTGGTAAATCTTGGATCTTGGCGAAGCGGTTTTGTAAATCGAATGGGGTAATGGTGGCAGTCATTTTTTCTTCTTCTCCTTTTGCGCTAACCAAATACCATATTGAATTGCGGTTCTGACCAGTTCTTCTGTGTGTTGGTCTAAGCTGTAATCTTGTTCATATTTGATGTATGCTTCATCAAATGGCTGATAGCCTGCGTGGTACGAGTGCGTGAAATTTTCCCAGGCTGTTTGGGCTAATTCTTCTGGTGTGGGTTTGGGTGTGGGTGATGTGCAGTTGAGGAGTTTGTAGGCTTGTTCTACCCCGCGTACACCAGAAAGTTTGGCTTTAATCTCTTTGGCTTTCGGATGTCCGGCATCCATTGCCAAGACGCAGGCTTTGGCTTTTTCATAGTTGACACCGCTTCCTAGTTTGACAAATTTAGCTATCCAGTCGCGGACTGCACCCTCACCTTTACCTTTTTGGCCTTGTCGTTTTCTAGCTTCTTGTTTTTTTACTTTCTCTAGTTCTATGCCTGCCCTGGCTTTTTGCTCTATGCTTAGTTCTCGGTTGGTGTTTAAGCTAATGAAAATTTGGATCTCTTCTACTTCGTTTTTTGGTTCGATAATTTCACAGGGTAATTCTGTGAGTCCTAATATTTCCCCTACTTTGCGCTGACGATGATCACTGAGGATCAAGTATTTGCCATCTTGTGGATCTGGGCAGACCATGAGGGTGTCAATTCTCCGACTTTCTTGGATAGCTTCTACTAAGTTTGTAACTGATTCATCTTCTCCATAAATACTGGGGTTGAGGGGATGATCTTTGAGTTGATCAATGGGAATCATGATGGCTTCACGCCGTCCTGATCCTCTGTACGGTTCTTCTTCTACTTCCACTATTAATGAGTTTTGTTGGAGTTTTTTGGCTGCTGCTACAGTGTCTATTCCGTAGACCAACACTTGTTCTCTATTGACCTGAATTGGGGTAAGTTCCT
>DATGXQ010000149.1:0-38231 GCA_035298905.1 Nostocaceae cyanobacterium
CAGGGAACAGGGAACAGGGAACAGGGGTGAAAGTAGAGACGTTCCATGGAACGTCTCTATAATGGTTGCTAAATATTGACTTTTAACCAATCAATTTCTTCACTATTAATAGTGATATTTTTGTCTGAAGCAGTGTCATAATAATGTGAGATTGACTGTGCTGCTGAGTTGACAATTTGGTAATTAATTTCTCTTTGTGCGTTGAAAGTGTAGCTGGAAGTCATGGGAGAATTTTCTGTTTTGGGTGCGTTAATATCACCAAAGCGTAACTCTAAACCATCTTCGCCAATGGAGACTACAACAGGTGGTAACGGAGGAAATAAACTATCTCTTCTACTTTTATTATCATTAACATCTGTGAAGCTATAGTCTTTGGCATTGATACTATTAGCGGCTGTTTTGGTGAGGATATTCCGCACTTGGTTTTCTGTCAAAGAAGGGTTAGCACTCAGCATTAAAGCTACTACTCCAGTGACATGGGGAGTAGCCATAGAAGTGCCGTTATAATTTCCATATTGGTTATTAGGTAATGTTGAGTAAATATCTACGCCTGGAGCAGTTACATAAGCTAGTTCACTAGCACCAGAACGGTTAGAAAAATCAGCTAATTGATTATTTTTATCTACTGCACCAACAGCAATTCCATAATTATTAGCGTAGCGTGCGGGGTAAGCTGGACTTGAATCTCCAACGTTACCAGCAGCCATGACAACTATGACATTTTTGCTGCTGGCATATTCAAGAGCGGCTTTGAGGGTTTCGTTAGAAAAATAGCCACCTAAACTGAGGTTAATGACTCTTGCACCATTATCTACAGCGTAGTATATTCCTTTAGCGATCGCACTATAAGAACCAGAGCCATTTTCATCTAAAACTTTAATCGGCATAATTTTGGCATTATAAGCAATGCCTGTTACACCAATACCGTTATTTTCTCCAGCAATAGTCCCAGCGACATGAGTCCCATGACCATAGTCATCTAAAACATTATTATTATTACTATCAAAATTCCAGCCGCGTACATCATCAACATAGCCGTTTCCATCATCGTCTATGCCATTACCAGCAATTTCTTTAGTGTTAGTCCAAATGTTATTTTTTAAGTCTTGATGGTTGTAGTCTACACCTGTATCTAAAACAGCGACCACTACACCTTGACCTGTATAACCATTGTTCCAAACTGTGGGAGCTTTAATTAAATCTGCACCCCAATTATTACCCCCAATTGCTGGCACATCGGTATAGGGACTTTGACCTGCTGCTTCACTTACTGCTTTACCTGCATTGATTGTACCAAAACCATTTTTAGAGTTATAACTGCTACTATTAGCAATAGGCTGTGTTGGTTCTGGCTCAGGTGGAAAAAGTACATCTAAGAAACTCCAACTGCTGCGAATACGAAGATTTAAACTAGGATCAGCATCAGTTTGAAATGGATCAGTTGAGGAAATAGGAGTAACGTTAAATGCTTGGTTGGATGCCAAATTATTAGTAATATCTCTGGACATAAGTATTATTCCTCAAATATATAACAGTCCGATTTGAGTTGTGAAATTAATTCTGTAGGCAAGGGAACAGGGAATAGGGAACAGGGAACAGGGAACAGGGAAGAGAGAACGAGTTGTACTGATTTTTTTTCAAAAATCAAACCGGATTCCTATATCAATATTTATTGACAGCTAGAATTGTTCAAACCCTTACTCCATAAGAGTTTGTCCGCAGAAATTATAGCAATCCGATCTGAGTTGTGAACTGACTTGTGGAGAGAAGGGAACAGGGAACAGGGAGCAGGGAACAGGGAACAGGAAACTGTTATAGTTCATAAATGATTGAGGATTGCTATATTACCCTTGGTAAATAAATACTATAAATTTTAGTTATAAAAAGTTAATTTCATTACAAATTAGTTTGCGCGAAAATATTTAGAGATTTACGATTTAAAAAGCATCATTATCCAAATTAAAAATTAAAAATTAAAAATTTGTCTGGAAAAGTTTCCAGGGACTGGGAAACCCTCTTACAGCATACAAATTAAAAATTAAGAATTAAAAATTAAAATCTATGATTTGAGGAGCTATTTTATTAGTATTATATGAAAATTTATCAGTTTACGTTTTTTGCTGTCTTTTAACTAACTTAATATTAATTTGAAATAACAAATGAATTTTGAATTTTGAATTTTGAATTTTGAATTTAAAATAGCAGCATACACCCGAATAACTAAAAAATTCCAGAGTAAATTAACCAAATTGCCGCCATGCGATCGGCGGTTCTAGGTAATCAGGGAGGCGAGTTGTGCGATCGCCATAGGCCATGATAATCTGTTGCGATGCCAGATTTTTTACTCCTGTCAGTATTGCTCCTGCTAGTTTGACATCGTTTAATTGAGCGTCTAATAGATTTGCACCCATTAAATTAGCCCAAGATAAATCAGCTTCGTCCAAGGTCGCACCCGCAAAGTTAGCACCCATTAAATTAGCTTGATGTAGATTTGCTTCTGTCAAGCTGGCTTGAGTGAGGTCGGTAAAATACATATCGACTTGCTGCAATTTGGCAGCATTAAGATTTGCTTGATGTAAGTTTGCACCGTTCAAATTAGCACTTTGCAAGTTAGCACCAATTAAACCAGCTAAATGCAAATTGGCTTTCCCTAGTTTTGCATTATGTAAGTTAGCTAAAAATAACTTGGCACTGTGCAGATTAGCAGCTTTCAAAGTGGCTTGTTGCAAGTTAGCTTTATAAAGGTTTGCTCCTTGCAAGTTAGTAGAACGTAAACTAGCACCAAATAAATTAGCTGTGCGGAGGTTTGCACCACAGAGGTTAGCGCGGTTGAGATTTGCCCAACTTAAATTAGTTCCCCGCAAACTAGCTTGCTGTAAATTAGCTTCATAGAGAATGATGCCGGTGAGTTTTGCCCCGTCTAGGTCTGCTTCCTGTAAATCAGATTCCCGTAAATCAGCACCAGATAAGTCAGCACCGCGTAAATCTACCCGTTGAAGTTGCGCTCCCGGTAAATCTGCCCGTCTAATATCCGTATTGCGTAAGTCTAACTTGTGATTTGCGCGATCGTGCTGGCAATTACGCCGACCAATTACTGTTAGCGCGGCTTGAATATCGGTTCGCAGTTTCCAGGAATCTGATTGGAGATGAAAATCAGTTGATTGTGGACGGTTGTGAGGAAAATCTATGGTATTGGTGTCTTCTAATGGTTGAGTTTCTGGTTGAATGGGGGCATTTTCGCGGATAAAAGCCGTCAGAATTTCCATAATTGTCCAATGTTCTTGGGGGAAATCATGGGCAACTCGTTCTAAGGCATAAATTGCACCTGTCCGGGTTTCGACTTTTTCATGTCCTAATTGCGCGATCGCTCCTAAGAAAGTTTCGGCAATGATCCGATCTTGGATCAATTTGGTCTTTTGCATCCCCAGAACTAAATTTTTTTCGGCCGCGATCGCCTTTTTTTGCATGGCTTGGGTGTGTTTAGCTGCATAGTGTGCATAAACTATGACGGCCAAACCAAGGAATACTATGGCAGTAGCAGTTAAACTTTGATATCTGTATGCTATTTGTTGCTGAATTGATAACTTTTCACTGTTGGTAAATGCGAAGACAAGCAGTAACAACAAGATAGCAACTATCACTGTAAGGGCGATAAACAACTTCAAGGTTGCGTCTGTCTTCCGAGCAGACATACCAGCAATATTCTTCACAATCATGAATTATTACTGAGATGATTGGGAAGACCAGTATAGCATTTAGCTTTTAAAATCGTTAAGTATCAAAAGAATTAATTAAAGAAGTAGTCAGCAGTCAGAACTCATACCATTTCTCTATAGCAATCCGATCTGAGTTGTGAACTGACTGGTGGAGAGAAGGGAACAGGGAACAGGGAACAGGGAACAGGGAACTGTTAGAGTTCATAAATGATTTAGGATTGCTATATGAAGATGCAATTCATTAGCCTGCGTAGGCGGGTTTTGTTTTGGTAGCCCCAGGCTTCTAGCCTGTAGGGGTAATAAAGCGCAACTCCACATAAAATTAGTATCAGCACTCAGCCAGGAGTGAGGTCAATAAGAAATGCAGAAAGTCAGCATTCACTAACTTTGATTTCCCATCTGAACGCTGATTGTTGATTGCTGACCTGAAAATGTAAGTATTCAGAATACAGAATCCAGAATTCAGCATTCAAGAGACTTTTACAGTCAAGCTGAATGATTCTCCAGAAATATTACTACTATCTATTCCTGATTGGATCAGCATTCTGACCGGAGGCGGAGCGTCTCCGGCTCCGCTCTGACTTCTGACTCCTGAATTCTTACCTAAAAATTATTTCTAGACATGAATAAATAAGCACTTAGTGATAATTTTTTAGTGCTTAATTTACAGGGCTATTTCATTCTCATTCATTCCACCTCAGACTAAACTATCAGGCTCATAGAACAACTCGGCTCAAGCCAAATATTAATGATGAATTTAGTCCGTTTTAACGGACTTGAGCTATTAGCCCAAAATTGATTTTAGGGCTTCTATGTCAAGAACAAAATAGCCCTTGCTTAATTTACTCAGTAGCTGAAGATTAATAAAGACAAATACCTACCACAAAAACCCTGTGACTGAGATTATTCTTCCTCCTGACTTCAATATGTCTTACAGCAGATTTTAGCTGGATGAGGTACAAATGTTAGGAACAAAGCCTTATGCTAAAAGACTTTCAACCCTGTTCCCTGTTCCCTGTTCCCTGTTCCCTACTGTACATTGATAACTTAGTTTCTCGTAGATTTGCCCCCTGAAGAATAGCATCATTTAAAACTGCACCTTGCAAACTAGCTAAATAAAGATTAGCTCCTTGTAAGTTAGCATTACCTAGATTAGCTTTGTCAAGATTAGCAGCACTCAAAATCGCACCAGAAAGGTTAGCAAAATTCAAATTAGCACCCTCAAGATTAGCAGCCGTTAAAATTGCTCCTTCTAGATTAGCACCAGCTAAATTTACTCCAGCTAGATTGCTTTGATATAAATTTGTGTGTTGGAAATTCACTCCCTGTAAATTTAAACCCCGCAAATCTGTATAACTTAAATCTAGCTGTTCATCATCTGGCTCTTGTTTGCTATCTCTTTTACTAATTACTGATATAGCCGCTTGAATTACTTGACGATTTTTAGTTGATGAGTTAACAGTTAAATCTTTTGTCGATATATCAGCAGCATTAACCCGTACAAACTTACTCAGTATATCAATAATTACCCAATGATATTTAGGCTGAGTTACGGCAATCCTTTCCAAATCACTAATTGCTGCTAGATTATTTTCTATCACGTCACTTTTGAGACAATTAATTATGGTTGTGAAATTAGGTGCAAAAAATTTGTGCGGCAAATTATATAGCCAAATAATGATTTGATGGAACAGGTTGTTATTTTTAGATTCACTACCTGGAACTAATTGGGCAGCATGAAAAAGAATTTTTGACATAATCCTAAAATACTTGTATTACTTTTTATCAATCGCTGGGTAGCTATTTTGAAGACAAAAGACCGATATCTTAAGCAATAAGGCTACTAACACAATTCAAAAATTAAATCTAACTTAGGTATGGACACAAAACAATAAATATGTTAAGGATATTTCTTCGTTTTGACTTACCTTTACCAGTATTGATTATTCACTCTCAACTGATTACCATCCTGATTAAATTTTGACTAAAGCCTCACATCCCTCATTTCTCTAAGAAATCAAGTATCTTACAGCAGGGAACAGGGAATAGGGAACAGGGAACAGAGTTGAAAGTCTTTTGATATATGGCTTTTGTCTTAAAGTTTTTACCTCATTTACCCGAAATATGTTGTATTGTAATCAACCTACAATACAAGTAATTTTTTATCAGCATTTGTCTGAGCTTGTACATGTTCATCTGTGGTAAAATTAAGAAGATAATATAAATAAACAGAAGCAAAAATAATACAATCAATAAAATATACCAACCTCTAAAATGAGTTTTTAATCATGTATTCAAACATAATCAATAACACGATGTCAGTATATATTTACCGCAACCAATGGAGAAAAATTTAGTATTGCTTGGAGGTGGCCATAGTCATGCCATCGTCTTGAAACTTTTTGCTCAAAAACCTTTATCTGGTGTCCGTTTAACCTTAATTACTCCAGTTGTAGACGCACCCTACTCAGGAATGCTACCTGGACATATTGCTGGTTTTTACAGTCGTGCTGATTGTCATATTGACTTACAAAAGTTAAGCAATTTTGCTCAAGCACAACTTTATTTTGACCAAGCTATTGGACTAGATTTAGAAAATAACAAAGTGCTTTGTGCGAATCGACCTGCGGTAGATTTTGATCTACTATCGATTAATATTGGCAGCACTCCCAGTAAAGTATCTGTATCAGGTGCAGCAGAATATGGAATTGCTGTCAAACCAGTGAGGGAATTTTTAGATAGTTGGTATCAATTACAGCAAAATGTAGCTGCTAACCCACAAAAACCACTAAGTTTAGCTATTGTTGGGGGTGGTGTAGGTGGTGTGGAATTAGCTTTGGCAATGCAAGCAGGTTTATCAATCAAGGAACATTTAGAAATACATTTATTCCAACGTACAGGGGAATTATTGCCTAATAGTAATGCTTCCCTGCGTCAAGTGGTGCAGAAAGTTTTAATGGAAAAAGGAATAAAATTGCATTTAGGAGAAGCGGTTTGTGAGTTGTTACCTGAAGAAGAAAAGATTAAAGTTAAATGTCAATCTGGTTTGACTATAAATTGTGACAAACTTTTTTGGGTGACGCAAGCATCAGCACCGGAATGGGTGAGAAATTCGGGTATTGGTGTAGATGAGGAAGGGTTTATTTTAGTGGATGATAATTTACAGTCGGTGACACATCCTAATATATTTGCGGCTGGCGATATTGCCAGTATGTTAAACTATCACCTACCGAAAGCGGGTGTTTTTGCAGTGCGTCAAGGTAAACCGTTGTCTGAGAATTTACGACGCATAATTGAGGGGAAGCAGTTAGTACCTTACATTCCCCAAAAAGATTATTTAAGTTTAATTGGTCTGGGGGATGGGAGAGCGATCGCCTCTAGAGGACATTTTACCCTACCACCCCACCCTCTACTCTGGCAGTGGAAAGATTGGATCGACAGGAATTTTATGTCACAATTTCTTTAAACTTCCACCTTCACACCACGCCAAAAAGCCACATAACCCTCAATATTTTTAGCCTTCTCCTTAGTTGAAGGATAGTACCAAGCAGCATCTTTATTTACCTGTCCATCCACCGCGATACTGTAGTAACTAGCTACACCCTTCCAAGAACAAGTAGTGTGAGTATCGCTATCTTGTAAATATTCTTTGTTAACAGTTTCTGGGGGAAAATAGTGATTTCCTTCTACAACCACAGTCCGATCGCTTTCTGCTAAAACAGCACCATTCCAAATTGCTTTTGCCATAATCGAATTTTGCAAAAAAACTTAACAATTCCTATTTTGACATTTTTCGGTGACTGGGAACGAAGAGTGCGTTTCTCTCATACTTTGGGCATACTGAATAATACACAACTACATCAGATTACAACCCATGAGTGAAAACAGGATAGATGCTAGTCTTTCCCCCGCAGACCAAAAAGCAGTAATGCAAGCCATAGCCACCATCAAAGAAAAATTACCATTTTTGATTGACTTGTCCAAAGAGGAACGTATAGCCTTACCAAAGTTAGGTGATAAAAGTCGGGCTTTTGTGGTGAAAGCATTGGAAGTAGCCACACAAAACCCAGACATATTACCAAGATCCTTTGATATTGAAGAAATGCGTCGGGACGTGGAACTTTTTGAAGCTTTATATCCCATCATGCTATCACTTAGCCAGCTACAGCAATTAATTGATGACACCTATTTTGCGGCTGGTAGTGAAGCCTATGTCGCCGCATTAGCAGTTTATCAATACGCTAAGGTAAATGGAAATACTCAAGGTTTAGATGCAGCGCTGGATGAACTAGGACGCAGATTTGCTCGTAAATCTAAAAAGCAAGAACCTGTAAACGGTTCAAACTAACAAATTTCTCGAAAAATCAGCCTCAAAATTAAAACCGTGCAGCTTTGAGCGTAGATACTTAGGTTAACAGCCTGATATCCCTAACTCGAAGCTTTATTTTTTGACCTTTAGGGTACATCGTTCCACCTTTGAGGTACAACTTTCTACCTTTAGGGTACATCGTTCCACCTTTAGGGTACATCGTTCCACCTTTGAGGTACAACTTTCTACCTTTGAGGTGAAGTTTTCGACCTGTAGGGGTACAACTTTCTACCTTTGAGGTACAACTTTCTACCTTTAGGGTACATTGTTCAACCTTTAGGGTGGAAACGTCAACCTTTGGGGTACATCGTTCCACCTTTAGGGTGGAAACGTTAACCTTTGGGGTACATCGTTCAACCTTTCTGGAAAACATTAAAAAGTAGGGTCACGGCATCCGTAAATTGCAGTACAACACCGATAATTTTATTTGCCGTGACCACCCGCACGATAATTTAATCGTATATTTTGCATAGAGGCTGGTCACGGCATTTGTTAATTTCTTGATCACCCAGATAATGATTTTTGCCGTGACCCTACAGATGATGAAATACTGTACCTCACTGAGATAAAAACCGCTATAACCATTCATCTGATTTAATATAGTAAGATTTCTGATTATCGAAGTTTATTTCCGACTGGCACGAAATACCCAAAACAGTCGGCTAAATTAGATCAGCACCGTTGCACTTAGCCAAGTCCATCAACAACAAATTCTTGAAAAACTTGCGCGATTTTATCTACTAGCAGCAATCCATGATCATGTTTATCTCGATTCAGAAGTGCAACAACTGTTACTCTAGAATTTGCTAATTTGGAAAAATGAAAAGCTGCGGTGGAGTATCCTGGACCACCCCCATTATGTCCCCCCATCTTTCCATAGGGTGACTCTACATCTAAAGCAAGTCCTAACCCATATCCTGCTAGTTTTAAGGGAGGATACTCCCCAAATATATGAACAGGAGAAAGCATTTGTTCAACGAGGTCAGGAGGAATAATCTTTCCTGTAAATAGTGCATCTATAATTTTAGCTAGTTCTGGTGCAGTGGAAATCACAACACTATGGGCAACCCAACCAGGATGATAGATTTGACTGATATCTTGTAATTCATCTTGATGAAAGAAATTGCTATAACCTGGTGTAAGTTGATATACATCATCAAGAGATTGAGGAAGAAAAGTTTTTTGTAAACCAAGTGGGTTAAAAATTACTTTTTCGAGAAGTTGCTGTATAGATAAACCTGTGATTTTTTCTAGTACACACCTCAGCACTAAGTAACCAATATTAGAATATTTCCATCCTTGACCGGGAGGAAATTGTAAACCTTGTTTTTGAATTATTTCTAGAAATTCTTGGGTTGACCAAGGAGAAGCGGGATTTGCTTTTACAGATGCAAAATAAATAGGAAGTTCACCATATTCTGGTAGTCCACTGGTATGACTTAAAAGTTGTCTTAATGTAATAGGAGTATCTAAAAAAGGTGTATAGGGTTGTAAAGAAGTATCGAGGGTAAGTAACCCTTGATTGACCAAGTATAGCGATACTGTAGCTAGAAGACTTTTAGTAATACTGTAAATGTAAAAATTAGCGTCTGTGGGTAATAAAACTGTATGGCTAAGGTTTTGATATCCAATACCTAATTCTAAAAAAGCTTGACTATTGACATATACAGCAACAGCAGCACCAGGGATTTGAGATTTACTTAAAAAGTTTTCAACCGCTAATTTGAGTTGTTCTTTGAGATACTCACTCACAATATAGCAATCCGATTTGAGTTGTGAACTGACTAGTAGAGGCAAGGGAACAGGGAACAGGGAACAGGGAACAGGAAGTGTTCATAAATGATTTAGGATTGCTATAGTAGGATTTGATTAAAGAATGTTACCATGACGTGCTGTTACTGAAATATATTTCACCTTCTTATAAGACTCATAAATTATTTATGAAAAATTCTAGGAATGCTTAAGTGAGCATTTCTCAGCCACATTCTCAATAAAAGCGAAAATGGTAGTAAATTCCCTTCTGCCTATCTCCAACTATGACTTAACATTTCGTAATTTTAAAATGATTTCTTCCCGAAAACTTAACTTATTTATATCTTTTGATAGATGCGAAGACTAGCTCTGATGTTTACTTAATCTGTTATAGTAGTCGATTACCCACCCCATAAGGAAAAGGCATCTTTTCCAGTAATTTGTAACTTGATGGAGTACAAAAATTAAGTCTAGTAACTGGATGTAGTGTCTATTTCTCTGCTGTTCTCTGCGGCTAGTAAGATTTAAAACTATGTAAACGGTGCTAAACGGCTAAAAACCAACTTTACTGAAAATCAATTGGTTAAATTTTGCAGCGATTTTATTTAAGTTAACACTCGCGTTACATCTTCACATTTCTTGACTTGAAAATTGGCGAAAGAAACGATATATATATGAATTACTAACATTCAGGAAGCATTCACGACTTTATTTACAATAGTTGACATGATTGAGGACAGGTAAAGTTTATTGTCATTTACCAACCAGAGAGGCGATCGCCTGTTAATCTGTTAATTATGGAAAGCAAGGTTTGAGAGAGATTGATTGAGATATCTAGCTCAACAGCTTAACTAAGGTTCATAATCTCGGAATTAGCATTAATGTTATAAGGAATATTCGCCAGTTCATTAGCAAATTCAACATCAAATTCAAATATTCATATCTACCCTAAACCAATTTACTACAGTAATCACCACCCCCCAATGATAAATCATTACGCGATCGAATGGATTCAGGCTTGGTGCCTAGAAAACGGTTGGACAGACTTATTTGTCGAACGACGCAATAATTTTTGGGCTTTTCCACCGGGAGGAGTAATGCCCGAACCTATTCCAGTACATGTGTTAAGAAGCATTAAGGAACAGAAGGGATTAACAGTAGAAGAAATGAGTTGGACGATCGCCGCAGTGGCCACAACAATTTTAGCGGTTCTCTCAACTTTTTGGTTTAAATGTCCTATTCCGATGGTCTTATCTTTTGCTTTAAATGCGGTGACAGTTGCCCAATTTGAACCAGAAGATGCCTAAGTTATCTAATAAGTTTGACATGGTGCTAATTACTGCTCTTGATTTTCAGCTTTGACAAGAGCAGTTTTTCAATGGAAATCTCCATTAAGGGTTCTTCAGTACCTAGTATGCTACAACAGGGAACAGGGAACAGGGAACAGGGAACAGGGTTGAAAATCTTTTCGCATAAGGCTTTATTCCTAACATTTGTACCTCATTTAGCTTAAATATGTTGTAAATTGACAAGTTGATAAGAGGGAACAGGGAACAGACTTTAATTTTCTATTTTCTTAATAAGGCTAATAATCATTCTGCTTTCCTCTTTTAATAAATTAAGAATTACTTCTATGTCTTTTCCTGAGCATAATCCTACTCGCTTAGATAAAATTAGATGAGTTTCTAATTCATTAACTGAACCTTGGGCTATGTTTAAAAATCTTAAATATTCTCCTTTATATCTTCGTCCGTATCCTTCTGCTATATTAGCAGGAATAGATACTGCACTTCTCCTAATTTGTTGAACCATACCATACAACTCATCTTTAGGAAAAATTTTAGTGAGGAAATAGCATTTTTCGGCGATATCCATCCCTTTTTGCCAAATTATTAAGTCTTTAAAGTCATTTATATCTGACATTTTCCTATTTCTTCTCTTCTATGTTTCCTGTTCCCTGTTCCCTGTTCCCTGTTCCCTATTTATATCTATTAGTTTAGCATACTAAATATGGTAAACCTCCATTAAGATTGCTGCAAATAATGATTAAATCGCTCTTTAAGTTGCTCAATTGAAAGATTCTGAGTCCAGTATTCTACTAAGGCATGTCCAAATGCCCAAGCATTACGATCTGGATTTGAGGAATTTTCTAGTAATAAAGGCCAAAGAGATAAAAGGTCAAAGTTTGGTGATTTTTTATTGTCATTATTGAAGAGAGAAAATAGCTCATAAGCCATTTGTAATTTACCAATAACTATTGGCAATTGTTCTACAGGAATTTTTTCGGCGAGGAGATAAGCAAGTTGAGGAGAACCAGTGGATAAAGTAGCTATAAACTGAAGTACAGGACTTTTTACAAGGGCAGTAAGTCCTTGGGTAGTTTTCATTTGGAAAGAGTAGCGATCGATAATTTTGGCAGATGCGACGGTGCGGGCTTCTAGGTTGCGTAAAAAGCGGGCTAGACGTAGTTGTTTAGCTGGTTCAATCGCATCCATTAAACCCCAAGATAGGGTATCTATTCCCCAACCAACTCGACCAATTTTTTGCTCACTGGTAACAATTGGTAAAACTAAATTACTAAATTCTCCTAAACGTTGCTGACGATATTCTGTGGCTTCGCGGATAGCAATTTCTTTGGGTTTATCTCCCCATTCCCAATCATAGTTTGATTCCCATTCCCGAATCGGCCGCAAGCGATCAACTTGAGTAACAATAGTAATTATCGGTAAATCTTTTACCTCTGCCCGGATATCTTGCAAAAAATCTACATCCATTTGTAAAGCTGGATCTAGGGCAGGAGTTACTAATAAAAGCAAGTCGGCATTATGAGCATAATCTATCACTAAATTTCGTAAATCTTCCCGCTTTACCTGTTCATAACCGGGAGTATCCCAGAGGGTGAGAATTTCCCCATTTGGGGTTTGCCAATGGTAATTTTTAATAGTATCTGTACTGGGTAAAACGTCAACTTCCGCCAGTTCAGATTGGAATAAAGTATTAATTAAACTGCTTTTTCCTGCACCTGTACGCCCTGCCACTAAAATATTAACGGGTTTTTGTTCAATCTGTTCGGGGGGTTGGGCTTGGGTGAGAATATCCCGCAGGGCTTGGGTTTCCACTTTGGGAACGGTGGGGGAAGGAATAACAATGCTACCACCATAAAGAGCGATCGCTTGTTTGCACAAGTTCCTTAAAGCCACTTCTCGGATTAGCTGAGAGAGATTAATTAATAATTCTTGAGTAGCACGATTTCCCGAATTTTCACTGACTTTCTTTGCTGCTGCCGCCGCCGGATTTAATAACCATTGTGCCATATTCCAAGCTCGTAAAAACTTCTGAGCTTTTGGCTCTAATTTGCGGTAAACTTCATAAGCTTGATAAGCTTGTCCAACAGTTACCTGATTTAACACAGGCGATAATTTTTGCATCCAGACATCTACTTCCTCCACCGTTCCCCGAATCAGTCCATAAGCTTGGGGAACATAGATATTGAGTAAAGGATATTTAACAGTGGGATTGTAGACATGAGCGATCGCTACTACTAAATCTTGACATCTCTGCCAAAAAGTTTGCCAGTCTTCCCAGATTGGGCGATCGTTTTGGGAAGTAGTGAGGATTTCCTGTAAAGCAGCCTCTATCTGCTCTGTCGTCTCTTGACCTTGTGGTAATACTATATTACTTTCCGCCGCCGCTTCTAAATCTTGCCGCACTTCTGCTAAAACTGCTTCAATTTGGTTTACCGCAGGTTTAGTCCAGCGTACCAATAACCAGCGCCACCCCACAAACACCAACGTAAACACAGCCCAAATCCAACTTAAACCCCAAGCGCTAATCTGCATTCCCGCCGCAACCAGTAGGAAAATAACAATACTAGCGATCGGCGCTGCTAAGATAATCCACTGCCAAAGTTTTAACCGCACCATAGCCTCATACCTACTTAAGTCAGAGTTGATCGATTGCTATTTTCGATTATGGCTATTTTCAATCTCAATGCTGGGAGAGAAAACCAGAAAAAGATTAACCCTCATCACCAGAAATTGGGTGAAATCCGCACCTCAACGGGAGTAATTTCCATAATGGCTTGTAATGGGATGTTAAATTAAGTTGATTTACAGGTAGCTGATGCTAAGTACCGAAAAAAATACACTAGCAGTTCCAGAAACCTGAAAACAAGTCAAAACGTCAACAGACGGAGATTTTGGGCAAAACTGTAAAAATAGTTGTAGATAGATTTTGTCACCCATCACCAAAATTAAGCTTCTAGATTAGGTTGTGATTATGCGACTTTCCAAATTCACTAAATCTATACGTCAACTCGGTAGCCATGTTTTCGCTATTTTTCTAGGAATTGTGCTGACGGTAACTTCTTTGCGGGTGTTACCTTCCCAAGCCGAACCCGCACCTAGTGCCACTCCAGAAGCAGCGACAATTATTGCCCAAAGACCATCAGGTGCAACTGCGGCGATCGGCAATAGTAGCTTTGTGACAGCAGCAGTCAACCGTGTAGGGAAAGCAGTAGTCAGAATTGACACAGAACGCACAATTACCCGTCGTGTCGATCCTTTTTTTGAAGACCCGATTTTTCGCAGGTTTTTTGGTGATGTTCCCATGTCACCTACTGAGCAAGTACGGGGCTTAGGTTCTGGTTTTATCATTGATAAAAGTGGGTTAATTCTCACCAATGCCCACGTAGTTGACAAAGCAGATAAAGTGACAGTCCGCCTGAAAGATGGTCGCACATTTGAAGGTAAAGTGCGGGGGATAGATGAAGTCACAGATTTAGCAGTAGTCAAGATTAATGCTGGAAGTGATTTACCCGTAGCACCTTTGGGTTCTTCCAATAATGTTCAGGTTGGAGATTGGGCGATCGCTGTGGGAAATCCATTAGGATTTGATAACACCGTCACATTAGGTATTGTCAGCACCTTAAAACGTTCCAGCGCCCAAGTAGGAATCACCGACAAGCGCCTAGATTTCATCCAAACCGATGCAGCCATCAACCCCGGTAACTCCGGTGGCCCCTTATTAAATGGTAATGGTGAAGTAATTGGTATCAATACCGCCATTCGTGCTGATGCTATGGGTATCGGGTTTGCTATTCCCATCGACAAAGCCAAAGCCATAGCCACCCAACTGCAACGTGACGGTAAAGTTGCCCACCCCTATTTAGGAGTGCAAATGATTACCCTCACACCAGAACTAGCCAAACAAAATAATACTGACCCCAACTCTACCTTTGAAATACCCGAAGTTAGAGGCGTTTTAGTCATGCGAGTCGTCCCTAACTCCCCAGCCGCACAAGCAGGAATCAAGCGCGGTGATGTCATCATTCAAGTTGATAATCAACCAATCACCAGCGCCGAACAACTACAAAACGTAGTTGAAGATAGTAACCTGGGTCAAATATTGCAAGTGAAAGTGCGTCGCGGTAGTCAAACACAAGAAATCTCCGTCCGCACCGCCGAACTGCAAAACGTTTCCTAATCTGTGCTAAATTTTCAATCTTGATTTAGGGGTATGCTGCGGCGTACCCCTTTTTAGTATTCATCTTTTTATCTGAGAATAAATTCTCAGGCTAATAACCTAAGTCGGCTCAAGCCGACTAAAAGACCTAAAAACTATAATTTATTTAATTAGCCAGCAGAATGAATTCTGAAGTGTGTTAGTAGGTATTATTTAAAGCGTAAAGCTGAAGTTCCAAGCCTGAAAATAGTGAGTGTTATTCAATTTACCCAATTATTTAGATTAGTTAAAAAAATAAATTCTATCAAATTAAAAGGTTATATTAGTTTCAAAGCGCATAGCATATTGAAGTTGGATAAGTAAAATTAATGTAACTAATATGCAAACAGAAGAATCACTAAACTTTATTATCCAAGAAATTGGTGAAGACTCCGAGCATTTAGAGAATGTAATGCGCTTAGGAGATGCTAACTCAGCTACTCTCGGTTCGTTACCCTATGGAGCTTTCCGTAACTTTGCGGCTAAAGGTTTTATCCTTGGTTGTATAGCTCCAGATGTAGGTTGTATTGGATATCTTCTTTACAATATCAGCCGTAGTCATTCTAGAGTAAAAATTACTCATTTTTGTGTAGATAAGCAATGGAGAGGTAAAGGAATTACAAAACTACTTCTCAATAAGTTAAAGGAAAAAACCCGACATTTATATGGGATTCGTGTATCATGCCGTCGAGATTATAATCTAGATGGAATGTGGGCTTCACTTGGTTTTGTAGCTCCCTACGAAAGACCAGGTAAAAGTAAAAAGGGCAGCATTTTAACTGAATGGTGGTTAGATTATGGTCATAGTAATTTATTAACTAATATTGCTCATAAAGAAACTGAATCTAGGTTATCTGTGGCAATAGACGCTGATATTTTCTTTGATTTAGTAGATGATGAAAATTTTGACGAAGAGGGCAAAGAATCGAAATCTTTAATTGCAGATTGGTTAAAATCAGAAATTGAGCTATGCTTGACTGAGGAAATTAATAATGAAATTAACAGGAATCAAGATGAAAGAAAAAGAAAAGAATTATGGTCTGCAACAACTAAGTTTACATCACTTCCTTGTAATCAAGAAGAATTTGAGCAAACTTGTCAGGCTATACGTAAATTCTTCCCAGCAAAAATGACAGATAGTGATGCTTCAGACCTTCGACAAATTGCTAGAGTCATTAGTTCAAGTATAAAAGCTCCTTTTTTTGTGACAAGGAATAAACGGTTACTGGGAATAGAAGAAGAAATTTATCAAGAATTTAACCTACTTATTATTAATCCTGTTGATTTAATTATCAAACTAGATGAAGTACGGAGAGAAACGGAATATCAGCCTAGAAGTTTAGGCGGAACTGACATAAAAAAGCAGCTGATACAAAGTAGAGAGATAGACTCAATAATTGACTTATTTTTAGATACCTCTCAAGATGAAAAAAAACCTAATTTCAGCCAAAAGATTCGTCAATTCCTATCAAATACAGAACAATTTGAATGTTTTACTATTGGTCGTCAAGAAGAAAATCCAATAGCCCTAATAGTTTATGATAGAGGAGAAGTTCATGAATTAAAAATCCCAATTTTTCGGTTTAGAGATAGTAAACTTACTCCTACTATCTTACGGCAGTGTATTTTTCAATGTTTTTCTCAGGCTGCTAGTGAACAAAGAAATTTTACTAGAATTACGGAAAAGTTATTAAATGATGAAATTATAAACGTACTTCACAAAGATGGTTTTTTCAAGGTTGAAGATGGATGGTTAAGAGCTAATTTAGCTATTTCACAAAATGCAGCAAATATTTCTTCTTACATTGCTGCTCTCTGTCGAACATCTGGCAAAGGTTATGAACAATATCTGCAATTTGTAGATATTTTATCAGATCAAAATTTACTTGACAAAGCAGAGATTGTGGTGGACATTGAAAGGAGACTTTACCCAGCAAAAATTACTGATGCTGAAATTCCTACTTATATAGTTCCAATTAAATCACGCTGGGCTAAAGAATTATTTGATCAAGAACTAGCAGAATTAGGTATATGGGGAGCTAGAGAAGAACTAGCCCTTAAGCGTGAAGTTGTTTACTACTGTGCAACAAAAACTAACATACAATACCCAGGACGAATATTGTGGTATGTTACCCCCTCTCCTGATGATAAAAAAAGTTCTGCTATTCTCCAAGCGATTAGAGCCTGTTCCATACTTGATGAAGTGACAATTGGTAAACCAAAAGACTTATATAAAAAGTTTAGAAGATTAGGGGTATACAGTTTTCAAGATGTTTTAAATACTGCTAATAAAAATTTAGATAAAGATATCAAGGCTATTACATTTAGTGATACGGAGTTATTTAATAATCCTATAGAATTTGTGGAAATTAAAAAAATATTGGGGCGCAATATTACAGTTCAATCATCTTTTCAAATCTCACCATCAGAGTTTACAATGTTATATAATAAAGGAACTTCAAAAAACAACGAAACATGAGTTTAATGTCTCCTACTATACTTCTCATATCTATTAAAAAAGAATACGCAAACATGATATTTGAGGGTGCTAAACAAGTTGAGCTTAGACGTGTCCGACCGCGCCATCTTAAGGAGAGTGATTTAGTTCTTGTATATGTAACATCTCCTGAACAAGCATTATTTGGAGTATTTGTAGTAGAAAAAGTCGTGGAAATGCCAACACAGCAGCTTTGGAATAAATATGGAGACAAAACAGGTCTTACTTATGAGTGTTTTCAAAAATATTATAAAAATTCCACAACTGGGTGTGCTATTCTTGTAAGAGAAAAAATAACATTTGAATCACCCATTAAGCTAGAAAAATTAAGAGAAAAATGGTCTGATTTTAGACCACCGCAGTCTTATTACTATTTGAGAGATAGAGATATTAATATTATTAAATCTATGGCAAAACATGATATTTTAAGCTTGACACAAAAAGGAGAAGTCTATCAAACTGAACTAATTACTCAAAGCTAATGAATCAGTATTGCAGTACATATACAGCGTTTCCCTGTCAGATGAGGTACATTAAAAAGGCTGTAAAGCTTGTAAATTAAGGGATTGACTGTACTTCACTTCAGCCGGAATGGCTATATATAAGTTTTTATTGCTATTTAAATATAAACTTTGTTACCCAAGCTAGATTCAGTTACTATATGGGACTTAAGAAAAGTCACACATCGCGCTAGTGTTCATTAGCGATACTGCTGTGACATTGGACTATAAGTAAACTCCCCGCAAATAACCGCTTACACTTGGCAATTTTCCATTACCAAATCCTTTTGCTGAAGAATCAATTAATTGCTTAAATTTACAAGAATTGATTTCTTGGCCATTAGTGGGTGATTATTAATTTACCTTCATCTAAACTCTATCAATCCAATAATCAGGACGACGTTGAAGGTGCATAACTGCAATGATTAAAATGCTATTATCTTTAACTGAATAAATTATTCCATAAGGAAAACTGACTATTCGACAACGCCTAGTATTTTGAGATAATTTAGGCCATGCTTATGGGAAATTTATAATCCTCTTAATACTCTGTTCAACTTCTGTAATAAAAGCATCTCTTATTTCCCTGCTGATGTTATCATAGTAAGCAACAGCATCATCTAATTCTTGTTTAGCATCAGGGTGAAAATCAAACTTCATGATTAATCCCTAGCCCGTAAATCTCTTAATACTTGTTCACCAGGAATTAAAGTAACTTCCCCTCGTTCTATAGCTGCAAGTCTTTGTTCTGCTAAATCTGCCCAAAGTGTATCTATTTCCGGTTGATTTTGAGCGTCAAGACTTTTAAATAAATGTTCAGCTAACATTGCCCTTAAACCTGGAGGCAAAGACAAGGCAGCATTAAAAACTTGATCGTAGGTGTTAATCATATTTTGTTAGACTTCAAAAGTAAATATCTCTTATTCTAACATATCATATAGCCAACTCGTAAAATATTTTGTAGGGACATGGCATTGCCATGTCCTCTTTACCCTGTGCATCAAAATGGAATATCTATCAAACAATCTTGCTCATTTTTTGTATTCTCTGGGTCTTCATCCCAATTTTGAGGATTATTTACAATATATTCTCGAATTTCATTTAATGTTTCTTCATTTCTGGCAATATGTTCGTAATAATTAGATTGCCAAAGTGATTGTCCTTTGGTTTTTAAAACCAGATTGATTTGTTTACTAACAGCACTTTTATAACTACCAATCACGGTAGAAATAGAACCAGATATAGGTTTTTTAAATTGTCGTGGGGGCTGGACATGGCATTGCCTTCTACAATTTCGGTAATTAATAATATGCCATGTAGATGATTTGGCATGACTATAAAGACATCTAATTCTATATGTGGAAAATGTTCTGGTATTTCCTGCCAACAATTAAAAGCAATTTGACCTAAATAATTTAATTTAATTTCACCATTAACCACATTACCAAATAAACATTGTCTTGCTTTTGTGCAAATGGTAATAAAGTATGCTCCAATTGAGAAATTTCTATCTAAATCACTTGAGAAAAGTCGCACCTCACGTTATCTTCTGTAGGGACATGGCAATGCCATGTCCTGAAAATATGTGTGACATTCGACTATGACTAAACAAACTTCTTCGCAAATACCCGCTTACACTTGGCAACGTCCTATCGGTTTAGGTTGGGATAAACCTTACACTGTCCGCTATCCTAGTAATTTAGATGATGGCCCTTGGCATGGTGCGCCTATTGGCGGTTTTGGCGCTGGTTGTATCCAAAGGTCTTCACGGGGTGATTTTAATCTCTGGCATATTGACGGGGGAGAACATATTTTTAAAAATGTCCCTAGTTGTCAATTTAGTGTGTTTGAGTCTACTGGTGATTCTTCCCAATGTTATGCTTTATCTACTCAAGCAGCAGAAGATAATACACTCTCTTCTTGGCAATGGTATCCAGCATCGACGGAAAACCAGAAAACAGGGAACTATCACGCACTTTATCCCCGTAGCTGGTTTGTCTATGAAAATGTTCTGCAAACTCAGTTAACTTGTGAGCAATTTTCGCCAATTTGGGCTAATAATTACCAAGAAAGTAGCTATCCTGTAGGGGTATTTCTCTGGACGGCACACAACCCAACAAATGCACCAATTACTGTTAGCATTATGTTGAGTTGGCAAAATATGAGCGGTTGGTTTACTAATGCTTTGAAGTCTCCAGATGTGCGGATACGGGATGATGGAAGTCCGGTTTATGAATATCAGCCGCGTTGGGGTGAAAGTGTAGGTAATTATAATTGGTTGGCGGAAGATAATCAATTTTTGGGTTGTGTTTTAGGTCGGGTTTCTAATAATGAACCTATGCAGGAAGGTGACGGAACTTGGTGTATTGCTACTCGTAAAAATGCCCAAGTAGAAGTTTTTTATCATTCTCGCTGGAATACTGCGGGTGATGGTGCGGATGTTTGGCAATGTTTCGCTGCTAATGGTTCTTTACCTAATTATATAGATGAAACTCCCGCAGATGAACATAGCCAAATTGGGGCGGCTGTGGCTGTGCGTTTTACTTTACAACCAGGGGAAAGTTTAGAAGTTCCTTTTGTACTGAGTTGGGATTTTCCTGTGACAGAGTTTGCAGCAGGAGTGAATTATTACCGCAGATATACAGATTTTTTTGGCACTAATGGGGAGAATGCTTGGCAAATTGCGACTAATGCTCTTAAAGAATATCACAATTGGCGATCGCTCATCTCCTCTTGGCAACAACCCATTCTCGATAGGTCAGACTTACCCGACTGGTTTAAAATGGCTTTGTTTAATGAACTCTACGACCTAACCAGTGGTGGTACTCTCTGGAGTGCAGCATCGGAACTCGACCCCATCGGACAATTTGCGGTTTTAGAATGTCTAGATTACCGTTGGTATGAAAGTTTAGATGTAAGGTTATACGGTTCTTTCGGTTTATTAATGTTGTTCCCAGAACTGGAAAAGGCAGTTATTCGCGCTTTTGCCCGTGCTATTCCCCAAAGTGACGAAAGAACGAGAATTATCGGTTATTATCTCACGATTAAAGCTGAAAGTCCTTTAGCAGTCCGCAAAGCTGCGGGTGCAACTCCCCACGACTTAGGCGCACCAAATGAGCATGTGTGGGAGAAAACTAATTATACCAGTTATCAAGATTGTAATTTGTGGAAAGATTTAGGTAGTGATTTTGTCTTGCAAGTATATCGAGATTTCATTTTTACTGGTGGGAAAGATGTAGAATTTTTGGCAGAATGCTGGCCTGCTGTTGTCCAAACTCTCGATTATTTAAAGACTTTTGACAAAGATCATGATGGTATTCCAGAAAACTCTGGCGCACCTGACCAAACCTTTGATGACTGGCGGTTACAGGGGGTAAGTGCTTACTGTGGGGGTTTATGGTTAGCAGCACTAGAAGCAGCGATCGCCATTGCTGATATTTTACAACAACATGACCAAAAATCCATTTACCAAACTTGGTTACAGCAATCTTCCCCGATTTATCAACAAAAGCTGTGGAATGGTCAGTATTATCGCTTAGATAGTGAAAGCGGTTCTGATGTCGTCATGGCTGACCAATTATGTGGGCAATTTTACGCCAGATTACTCGGATTACCAGACATTGTACCAAGCGATCGCGCCCTTTCAGCTTTAAGAACTGTCTATGATACCTGCTTCCTCAAATTCCATGATGGTAAATTTGGTGCTGCTAACGGTTTACGTCCCGATGGTTCACCCGAAAACCCCAAAGCTACCCACCCCCTAGAAGTTTGGATAGGTATTAACTTCGGAATAGCTGCTTTTTTAATGCAGATGGAAATGCAAACCGAAGCTTGGAAATTAACTCAAGCCGTAGTTCAACAAATCTATAATCATGGCCTACAATTTCGCACCCCTGAAGCTATCACGGCTGTGGGTACTTTCCGCGCTAGTACCTATCTCCGACCTATGGCAATTTGGGGAATTTATTTAGTATTTTCTTCATCTTTGTCAGAGAATTAATTCTCGATTTGTAGCGTTCATCTATTGACCGCTACAAATAGTCTTAGATTACTATTATAGCAATCCTAAATCATTTATGAACACTTCCTGTTCCCTGTTCCCTTACCTCTACTAGTCAGTTCACAACTCAAATCGGATTGCTATAGCAGTGATTTGATATCAAGACTGATCATAATAAAACAGCAGATAAACAAATTTATATAAAAACAGAATTTCTTAATATTTTTATAAAAAAAGTACCATAAGTTACAGAACACTCTAGTAGAATCTTAACTGTAATTTTATTTTCCTATAGTTTCCGGAAGTCACAGAAAAAATCAGTAATGGTAAGAGTTGAAAGATTTAAACCTCAAAACTGATGTCTTAAAATATGCGCTTATTGCCTGTTTTTGCAAGCAAAGTAACTCATAGCTACAAAATTGAACTCAAAAAAACATGGAAATTCCTTACCCAAAGCATTAGTCTGACAGTAGATGTTAGTTTGACTTGGGTACAGCAAAAATTGCCATCATATTATGATGGTAGTTACTCATTACAAGAGAAAAGCAACAATAGGAGATTGCTTAATTTATGGCTTTGACAGATGCAATTCAGATTAGAGGATAGGAGTTGTGAGCAGAAAAGTGAACCAAATTTAGAGGATGATTGGTAGCTATCCTACATTTATATTGAGGATTTGGCTGGGAAGAGTCAGGTCAGAGGGGAAAGGTTGCTTGTTCAGGTCTTTACAGATGCACTGGAGCGATGGTTATCGACTGATTTTGAGGCATTAGGAATGGGTGGAACACCACTATAACACCTAAATTTAGAATTGACAAGGAGTTGATCAGCCATTTACTAAAAAACTGAAAGGTAATAAAGTCTTACCTGTCGTAAATCAACCAGAAGATGAATAATCAAGGATTAATCAAAAATCTGTTTTTATTGTTATCTGACACAGAGGCGATCGCTAGTGTAGCCTCATCCAATTTTCTTACATTTTTATCCAGATTTAGATTAAATGCTCTGCAATAAGATAATAAATATAGTGTCTTGATTAACCAAAGTTTTAAAATTACATTAACTATTTAACAGTAGGTTTAATCCTACTCAAATTTTTACTATAAACACTCGATAAGAGTGTTTTTTTTGTTTTATAACCTCGCTTATAAGAGTTAAGATTCCTTATTATTTACAGGTATTGTTAACCACAAAATATCTAGGCATTCACTAAAATTAGTAGGCTATAGCCAGCACGATTTTGGCAACAAAATTTACAGTTTACTCAAAAAAAATACTTTTTCTAAAGAAGAATTTTCATAGAACCTATAACAATATATAATAGCTGGGATGTAAAAAGTATTTTCAATAAAAATCATGTGTTAACTTCTCAGCTTAAGTGTAGAAAAAGTAGCTATAGTAAGGTTTTGCTGTATCACTTAATAGAAGTAATTCTCATTTGGTGACGAAATTAAAAAGTCTCTCTGTATCATAAATGGGGGGTTAAACCCCTCATTTCTTCTGAAATAAAGGGACAAAAATCAAAGTTGCACAACTCATAAGTGGAGGTTTTGAGATGTTCAGTAAATTTAACTTATAACACTGCCAAAGTGGCAGATGACATTAGCAAAAAAAAATAGTATAAATACGAATGTAGCGTTTTAAATTTCCAGATGAACTACTTTCGCCGCTAAATTAAAAAATATGAGGCTTTACAGAAATAGTTCATAATTTTGAGCGAAAAGTTATACAATAATAACCAGGGGTAATCAAATTAGGAGTTGAGGAATTTTCAGAGGATAGCACTGCATCTACTCAGAGTTAAGCTGGAATCTTTCTTCTAGCAACTAGGGGATATACTTACCAGCCAACCCAAGCTAAAGCTGGCTCTTAGTCAGTCACCAAATCACTAGATCAAAGCTGTAAAATTTTCCAAAAAAAACAGGAGAAATACACCAAAGTAGCAAATAGACTTGGTTAAACACAATCAGGTTTTGAACCACAGGTCAGATCATGAACAAGAACGTCAGGTCAAATGCAGTTGAAATGTCCAATCAATGGGGTAATTTAGGGATGAAGTTCTATGATTTACATCCACATTTGTCATTTATCTATATAAGTATCGTCCCCTTACTAACGGTACTTAAAAATATTTACATAGCTATTAAGCATAAAAGCCATAAGTTTAATTTCTTGCAGATAGGTTGTGAGAATAAGCTAGATTTTCAGCCAAGGCTAGAATTTTCCACAACCTAGACCAGAAAGGAAATTTTTATTTTTAGGGTGAAACTTTACCAAAGTCAGTTACACAAAACATTCAGAAATGAGGTAATTACTGAATGTGCTGTTAACTCATGGCATATTTTGTTTACACATCTGCTACACATCTACAAACAATATATCCCCATAATTCATGACACAGATGTTTCCCAGTTACCACCTGTTGTCAACTTTTATTGATGCCGTCAAACTCAAAAAACTGGATTAGTTAACTTCATTAAAAGACAACTAACACTATGAATCAAGAGATTTCGTCCCATATTGGCAACTTAGATAAAAAAATTCATCCTGAACAGTTTGATCAAGTAGTAGAAGCAATTCTCGCTGGTAAATATTCTTGGGCATGTGTTTTAATGCTGCGGTTTGTTGGCTATAACCCAATGCATTATATTCCTTACCGTACTTACAATCGCTTGCTTAAAGAAAATTCTCGTGAGAGAAAAACAAGTTCACAAGTAAATGAAAATACTACAGAGCAAAGGTCTGATAATCATCTTACATCTAATTGTCTCAGTAAAATTAAAGACCTTCCTTATTTAGAAGTAGGAAACCAAGCAAAAGCAGTGGTTAGTGCTAATAACAGAGAGGAGTGGTTGACGCAGAGAAATTCTCAGCCTCAAGCAACCAAGTCATCAAAGAGAAAAGGAAACACTCAAGATATTCCTGTGCAGGTTTGTGAATTCATTTAACCAATCTGTTAATTTAACAAATGCTAAACCACAGTTAAGCGAGGCAATTTGCACCTGTCATGCAGATTTACAAGACTTAGCATGGCAGGTGTTATACCAATTCAAAATTCAAAATGGGAAAGACTAGATTTGATCAGGGTTTGACGATTTATCTCTGTTACAGTCTTTTAGTGAATTGCTGTTAATCCTGGGAAATTCATCTTCAGTAAGATTAACATTGCTATAGGTAAAATTGGCACATAATTTATTAAGCCATCAAATATTTTGGTGAGGTTTGAGTAAAGATAACAGTGGAATTTACTATGTAATTTCCGCAAATTGAATTTGTAAATCCTTTGTAAAATTGTGCCAGAATGGCAAAAATACATCAATAAAATCCTATAGATTAGAAGTAACAACCTAAACCGAGGAGAATAGCAGGTAGATTCATTTTTAACACTACAAACAAAGCTGATATCTAACCATGAGATTAAAATAACTGAGTGTTTTTACAAACGGTTGTTCATGGATTTAGATAGTTTATACAGCAAAAACAATTAGCTGTAACTGTTGGTGGATTTTTCCCAAATACCTCAATAATTTAGGCGACCGAAAATTCAGTTAGTGTTTTTCTCCCGTCACTAACTGAGGTCGTTAAAGAATTTATTTTACTAAACGTGGCTGAGGTTTTCATAACTGAAGTACAAAAAGTAAATTTGGGAAATTTAAAAGTTACAGTCAATTGATAACTGTGGCTGTTAGGATTCATAACTCTTACGCTTCTCTTTCGACTATGATAATCCTATTTCTCCCAAACAGGATTATCTTTGTTTTATCAACTAGAAACTTATATGACAAATATTGGAAGCTGGAATAATTAAGCAGCTTCCTTTTTTATGTAGTCGTCATCGGCTTGGCTAAATAGTACACAAAAGTTAGGTATATACATCCTGGCTCAATTCTAGGAGAAAAATTAAAAAAGTTTTTCCAACTGAGGATAGATACAAACTTACTTAATCTGTGAGATGTGACATCTTTCAAATTGATTTCAGTAACTCAAATGATGTAGCTTCAAGCGACTTTACTATAAATAAGGTTTGAGGCTGCATTTAGTTGAGGTTTTCTTGTAGAAAGAAGTTGCTATAACTGTGGATAGATGCCTAAATTTTTTTCAGATGATAGTAATCTTTAATTTTGGTTAAATACTGAAGGTGTAACCATAAATTTAATACCAATAAATTTGTTTGATAAGTAATTTTAAAGCTTATAATTTAATCTAGTTAAAAAATTAATAATTAAGCTCTTAATTTTTTAGCAAAATTATAATTTTTGTGCAAAGATAGTATAAAGATTGGATGAAGTTTTCTCTTTACTGTGAACTCCTAGTTGAAGATGTAGGAAAATTCTAAGATAAAAGATGATGTAACAAAACAAAAAGTGTACGTGTTCGCTTCTTAGTTGCAATTCTCTAGCGGATATTTTTAGATTTAAAGTATTCTGCTGATGAGAAAGTGGTCACTTTAGGCTAATCTATAAAAGAGTTTGTACCTTACCAAGCTTCTGTTACTTTTGGGGCGGCACTTTATAAAATAGGTATAAAACAGGTATTACCTCATTTCTTGGTAGTCAAATAGGAAAGTAAAGCAAGTTATTAGGGTTCACTATTTAATCATTTACTATACCGTTCGCGCAGCACTCATAGAGAGGAGAGTTTGCTGTGGGCTATTAGCGATTGAGATTGTGATTTCTGGGCGATCGCTTGCCAGATATTGTAATTTATTGGTGAGATAATACCTATGCTTGCAGTATTTTCTCTGAAAAAACAATACCGAGAAGTAATTTATTCTCAACACTGGAGTTTACCGTTTATTTTACGAAGTTCCGCAGAATAAAGATTTGCATCTGAATGTTAGATACAGTTGCAATAAATAAACTTGTCCAAATTTTACAGTAGATGGCGATTGGTAAGAATTATGTCACAGTATTTTGGTCAAGACAAACATTTTGAATGTTTAGATACATACGAGAGCAAATTTTTAACACCTTTTCAGCGTAAGGCACTATTGAAGAATTTACAGGCTGATTTACCACCAGAATATCGACGTAGGATTGAAATTATATTGTTAGCAGATATGGGTAAATCGCAAACTCATATCTGTGAAATTATTGGCTGTTCTCAGGAAATGGCCAGGTATTGGATAGGCATTGCTGAAGCGGGTATGGCTCATAAATGGAATGAGCGACCGATTGGTAGACCAAAGACTGTAAACAATCAATATATTGAAAGATTGAAAGAATTAGTAAGTCATAGTCCCCGTGAATATGGCTATGCTTTTGGCTATTGGACAGCACAATGGTTAAGTAAACATTTGGCTACTGAGTTAGGAATTGCCATTAGCGATCGCCACATTAATCGTCTACTTAAACAAATGGGACTTTCTACTAAACGTAAAAGTTCCCCTCAACAGGAATCTAATCAAACTAAAGATGGTTTAATTACAATTTGTGATTTGCAGTCCAACTCCGAACCTAGCTTACAGTGGTCATTTAACTTACTTAAAAGTCACAATCTGTAAATAATTAAACGTAAAAGTCCCAGAAAAGAAAATGTAAGAATTCAAGAGTCAAGAACCAAAATAATTATCACATCAGGAATAGATAGTAGTAGCGTAGCAAGGCTAAAATGTGGCTAGAGAATGTTTGTAGTAGGATGCGTTGGGGGCGCATCATCACAACAGAAAAGCCGACATTATCTATAGTTGATGCGTTAGGGAATGCACCCTACTAATGCCTAAATTTAGGCTTGCCATGCTAGTAATTATATTTGGCGAAATTATCCAGCTTGACTCTGAAATTATCTTTAATTCTGGATCTGAATCCTGACAAGATAACTATCTTCAGCATCCTAGTTAAAACTAGAACTGAGTTTTGGAGATTTAAGTATGACAGCAGAGTTTTGTCCACAACAATTAGCTACACTAATTACCCAAATATTAGGTGATTCACTCTCAGAAACAGAATTAGAAAATTGCGTTAATGCTGTAGAAATTATCGAGCCACCAATAGCTAAACAATTTTGGCAAGCAACGACAGCAAAACCAGGAATTTACTTAGTATTGACAGGAAAAGTCAGACTTTTAGATGGCTTAAACAATCTAATTACTACCCTGAGTTCTGGTGTAAGTTTTGGTGAATTGAGCTTGTTTCCTGAACAGGGATTTAGTGCTTACGTAGCTAGAGCCTCTGTTGATTTAAAGGTCGGATATCTTCCCCAAACAATATTACAGGAGGTGATCAAAAATCATCCTGTGGTGAGCGATCGCCTCCTGAGAAAAGCTGAACTTTGGGATACATTACTGTTAATTTGCCAAAACTCCCAACTTAATCGTCCTAGTTCGGTTGAGGAAATATTAACAACTTTATCTCTATTTGAAAGGCACAACTTTACTGGTGGTTCTCTCAATCATAAACTCACCAAAGATACTAAACTCTGGCTAGTAAATAAAGGTGAATTATCACATACACAAGGTTTAGTATTAACTCCAGGTAAAATTGGTGTTAATCCTCAACAGGGAAATTGGCAAGCAAATAAACCAACTATTGCCTATAGTTTGAGTAATGCAAAATGGCCAAATGCACTACAACATTGGCCACAACTATTAGAACTAATGGATATTTCCAATGTCCAAAAAGTAAGCGTTGTCCGACCAGCGCAAGAAGTAAAAACTCAACGCCGAAATGTATTTCAACGTCACCAACCAAAAACAGAATCACCCCCACCTAAACCACGAAAAAAATACTTTCCTAGTCCCACAGTTACAGCCGGGAATTTGTGGCGGAAAGTAACTAAACGCTACCCATTTTTTGAACAACAAAGTGCTGCTGACTGTGGTGCTGCTTGCTTAGTAATGATTGGTCGTTACTGGGGGAAACGCTTCAGTATTAACCGCATTCGGGACTTAGCGAATGTGAACCGTGCTGGTGCATCTATGCGAAATTTAACCGCCGCAGCAGAAAGCATTGGTTTTGCTACTCGTCCAGTTAAGGCTAGTTTTGATAAATTAGCACAACAACCCCTACCAGCGATCGCTCACTGGGACGGTAAACATTATATTGTTGTCTATGAAATTGGTAGAAAACGGGTAATCGTAGGTGATCCCGCCATTGGTCAACGTCACCTCTCCATTAATGAATTTAAAGCTCATTGGAGTGGTTACGCTTTATTATTGCAACCGACAGCTTCGCTCAAAGAAACTCCAGAAGCTAACACACCATTTTGGCAATTATTTGATTTAATCAAACCTCATACCCAAGTTTTATTAGAGGTTTTTGTCGCCTCCTTATTAATTCAAATTTTTGGATTAATTACACCTCTATTTACCCAATTATTATTAGATAGAGTGATTGTGCAAGGTAGCACATTAACCTTAAATGCAGTAGGATTGGGTTTAGTAATTTTTGGCTTATTTCGAGTAGCAATTAACGGACTTAGACAATACCTCCTAGACCACACAGCGAACAAAATTGGTATATCTTTAATGGTAGGTTTTATTAAACATACATTTCGCCTACCTTTATCATTTTTTGAATCGCGTTATGTGGGTGACATTGTTTCTCGTGTACAGGAAAACCAAAAGATTCAGCGATTTTTGACTGGTGAAGCACTATCAATTTGTTTGGATTTATTGACAGTATTTATTTATGTAGGATTGATGTTTTGGTATAGTCCACCAATGGCGGGAATTACCTTAGCGATTGTTCCGCCTTTTGTTCTATTAGCATTTTTTGCTACACCATTTCTCCGGCGGATTAGCAGAGAAGTATTTAATGCAGGAACTAGAGAAAATAGTTATTTGATTCAAAGTTTAACCGGGATTGCTTCAATTCGCTCTATGGCGATCGAACAGACGGTGAGGTGGCATTGGGAAGAGTTACTAAATAATTTGACTCGGAAAAGCTTTAGTGGTCAAGTAGTTAGTAATCAGTTACAAATTTATAGCTCAACAATTCAATCTATAGCTAATACAGGTTTACTTTGGTTTGGGGCTTGGTTAGTAATTCAAAATCAGTTAACAATTGGACAATTAGTAGCTTTTAATATGCTATTAAGCAATATTATCCAGCCATTCCAAAGGTTAATTGTATTGTGGAATCAACTGCAAGAAGTAGTAGTGTCCACAGAAAGAATTAATGATGTCTTAGGAGCAGAACCAGAAGAAGATTTAGAACACCAACCCAGACAAATTTTAAGCAGATTACGTGGACATATTCGCTTTGATCACGTAACTTTTCGCTATCACCCTGATAGTGAAATTAATGTTTTAGAAAATTTGAGTTTTGAAATTTTTCCAGAACAAACTGTGGCCGTAGTGGGAAGAAGTGGATCAGGAAAAACCACTTTATCAAAATTGATTTTGGGTTTATATCTAGCGACAGATGGTAGAGTATTAATTGACAATCAAGATGTGACTAGTATTTCTTTGCAATCCTTGCGATCGCAAATTGGAGTTGTAGACCAAGATACATTTTTATTTGGGGGAACAATTCGGGAAAATATTAGTATTGCACATCCTGAAGCTTCCCTTGATGAAGTGATGGAAGCAGCAAAATTAGCGGGTGCAGATGAATTTATTAAACGCCTAGCGATGGGTTACGAAACCCAAATTGGTGAAGGTGGAGGGATGTTATCAGGGGGACAAAGACAGAGAATAGCGATCGCGCGTGCATTATTAGGAAATCCCCGTCTGTTAATTTTGGATGAAGCTACCAGTCATCTCGATGCAGAATCAGAGCGAATTATTCAGAACAATCTGAAAAAAATTCTTAAAGGACGCACAAGTGTAATTATTGCTCATCGTCTGTCCACCGTGCGTCATGCTGACCTGATTTTAGTCTTAGATCGTGGCGTTTTAGTAGAAAGTGGTAATCACGAAGAATTAATCGCCAAACGCGGTCATTATTTCTATTTGAATCAACAACAACTGGCGCAAACAAGTTGAAAAACAATCTTAAAGATTCAGGAGTGAAAATTCAGAATATTGTTAATTGTCAATTCTAGATTATAAATCCTGACAAAAGACAATCAAGTTGAAAATTTCCCTAAGTAGAGATGTTCTAAGCTGTTAGGCTTTTCATTTGTAGACTATTTTCGGACAGAAGCCTTGTTGATACAAGGTTTCTTAATTGTGAACTTTGAATTGCCCCTTAAACTTCTCTACTGTGTGTATAACATTTCTCAGTCAATTTTCATTTGGAATTTTGCATCATTTATGCCAGACTCAGCTTATAATTCATCACCTATTCTGGTCATACCAGTACAAGATAAAACTGGTTTAGTTTCACAGGAAACCCAAACCGCGAATCGAGAAAATGATTGGTTTTATGGAACTGAAGAATTACTAGATGCTTTACCAAAAGCTTGGACACGGTCTCTACTGTATTTACTGATTACTTTTACAATTGTTGTTGTCCCTTGGACAATGTTCGCTCAAGTTGATGAAACTGGAAATGCTAGTGGACGTATAGAACCCAAAGGTGCAACACAAAAATTAGACAGTATTGTGACTAGCAATATTATTGCTGTCAATGTGACAGAAGGTGCAAATGTCAAAGCTGGACAAGTATTAGTAGAACTAGAATCAAATGCTTTACGCTCAGAAATCCAACAAAATCAAGCTAAATTAGAAGGGTTATTAAATCGCCAAGCACAGTTAGAACTACTCAAAAATCAAGTGCGATTAGCAATTAATATTCAAGAGCAACAAAATCAAGCTCAAGAATTAGAAAAAATGGCGCAAGTTAATCAAGCACGACAAAATTTAGAAGCTAAAATCAGTGCTTTTAATTTGCAGAAATTGGAAAAATTAGCACAAGTAGATCAAGTCAGACAAAATATCAAATCTACTGAAGTTGCTCACCGTATAGCTCAAAGTCGCTTGAAGCGAGATGCAATAGAAGTTGAACGTTTTCGCCTACTATTACAGGAAGGTGCAATTCCTCAAACTAAAATTGTCGAGTTAGAAAAAACAGCAGAAGAAAGCCAACGTTTGCAGGAAGAAGCAAAATCTAATATTGAACAAGCGAAGTTACGACTACAGGAAGAAACTAGCCGCTATCAATCAATAATGAGTCAGGCTAAAACAGATATTGAACAAGCACAACTTCGGTTACAAGAGGAAGAAAACAGTTATAAAAGTGTAGTGCAAGCGGGGAAATTAACATTATTAAAAAATCAGGAACAGCTGAAGGATCTACAAACACAAATTTCCTCAGCAAAATCAGATATTGCTCAAATAAAAAGCCAGATCGCATCTTTACAGTATCAGTTAGAACAAAGGGTAGTGCGATCGCCTATTGATGGAACAATTTTTGAATTACCAATTAAAAAACCTGGTGCTGTTGTTCAACAAGGACAAACTTTAGCACAAATCGCTCCCAAAAATGCTTCTTTAATTCTCAAAGCACGTATGCCTAGCCAAAATAGTGGTTTTATTAAAGTGGGAATGCCAGTGAAAATCAAACTTGATGCTTATCCTTTCCAAGAATATGGAATTATGCAAGGTCGTGTCACTTGGATTTCTCCTGATTCAAAAATCCAAGAAAATGGCCTTAATCGCACTGAAACTTATGAGTTAGATATTGCTTTAGACCAACCTTACATTCAATCAGGTAACAAACGTATTCTTCTCACACCAGGACAAACAGCTACTGCCGAAGTAATCATTCGTCAACGCAGAATTATTGACTTTATGTTAGATCCATTTAAGAAGCTACAAAAAAATGGCTTAGAACTTTAGTCATTTTCCTAATTTTTCAGTAAGTAAATGAGAAAAACTCAAGTGGATTTGTGGTTTTATTGGCTGTTGATTATCAGATATTAACAGCCAATTATTAATATTTGATATTATTTAGTTTTGATGAGAGATTTAAAATAAAAAACATTAAATATAATTTTATATGTCTGTTTTTTTGAACAAAGACAATATAGAATTAAAATAATAATTGGAGGAATTAGATTATGTCAAAAATTCTGACCGTTTCTCCTGATGAGATTCTTTACCACATCAAAATATCTTGCCAAATCCCCAACGTACTAGAGGCGATCGCTACACGCAAAATTATCGCTGAAACAGCAGCTAAAGAAGGAATTACCATTGATCCAGAAGAACTACAAAAGGCAGCAGATAACCTCCGATTGGCTAATAAATTAATTAAAGCAGAGGAAACATGGGACTGGCTAAAAAAACACTATTTGAGCTTAGATAATTTTGAAGAAATTGCTCAAATGAATTTGCTGTCAGCTAAATTAGCTAGTTACCTATTTGCTGATAAAGTTGAGCCGTTCTTCTATGCTCATCAACTTGATCAGACTGCCGCAGTTACTTACGAAATCATTCTTGATGATGAAGATTTAGCTTTGGAATTATTTTATGCCTTGCAAGAAGGAGAAATTAGCTTTCAAGAAATCGCTCGTCGGTATATTCAAAATTTGGAATTACGTCGTGCTGGAGGATATCAAGGTATACGTTCCCGTAGTGATTTTCGTCCAGAAATTGCTGCTGCTATTTTTGCAGCTAGTCCCCCCCAGTTACTCAAACCAATAATTTCACCCAAAGGAGTACATTTGATTATGGTTGAAGAAATTATTAAACCGGAATTAAATGAACAGACCCGCTTGAAAATTATGGGAGATTTATTTACCAACTGGTTAAAGCAGCAAATTAATACTCTAGAAATCGTCGTTAAATTAGTAGAAGAAAAAAAATATTCACCTCCAGAATCACTGTTAAACCAAGCGGAAGCTAAGTTTTAAATTCCCTCAAAAGATATCTGGTAATTTCAAAAAATATGTACATCTAAAATTTTGCAGGTGTAATTTTCTAAAAAAAACCGAGAATCTCTCTCTATTTAATCAGAGATTCTCGGTTGTAAGTGAGGCTAATATTGAAATATTTCTATAAAGGAGTATAAATGTCCTCAGAATCAGCATTCAGATAAGGACGTTGTAATTCAATTCTGTGTAAATTAAACTGATGTAAAATAGCTGCCATTTTTTCCGTGGAAGAATGATTACCTTTTTCCCAAGCAGAGACTAAGCCATTGGCAATAATTTGACAACGGTTTGTGCCAAAACTTTCTTTTTCACCAAATTTGATATCCGGTTCTTCAGCACAGGCTAAACCTGGTGCAAGCTGTTTTGTAAATAATGGTACTTGATCACAGAAATAAGCTTGGTTTTCTGTATATACTCTAGCTAAAACTGGCCAGACTAGCTTACAGTTATGTTTATTAAAATATAATACTGCTGAATCATAACGTCGGTAATCATCAGGATTATATAGTGCTTTAAATGAAAAAGGAATAGAGAGATAATTAAGTTGAGATGTCAGATTTTCCATTACTGCTACTGCTCCCTTGGGAGTGAGGTTAAAATAAATCCTCACTACATCCTGATCACCTTGAGATCCAGCATTAGCTATGGCCATATAAAAGCCATTTTGTACTAAATTCTTGGGGAGTTTAATATTAATAAGCTCGCCAACCTTAACATCTTTTTCTACTGATGACTGGTAAAAAAATGGTTCTACATAAAGAGTTAAACCACTTTTTTGCACTAATAAATTACCACCTTTTTCTTCTGCTACGACTAACCAATGATAGCTCCAATAACCTTGACTTTGATTACTTTTGTGTAGGTTCTCATACAGTGCTATATCTACTCCCAACACACTATTATTAGTCAATTTCTCCTGCTCACCATCGCTGTTTATAGGTAACAAAGAACCATTATAATAAGCACCATAAAGAAAATTCCTTAGTTGTAAACCTAAATGCTTACTTTGAGTTTCTACTGGTAAAAGCTGAAAGCGAGGAATGACTGTTTCTGGTATTTCTACAGGCTCATAATGAGGATGTTTAATTGCATAGTATGATTGAATTTCAATCTGATTAACAATATCTTCCAATGATGTCTGCAACCTAGCGGGTAATGCTGCTAATTGGCTATGTAGAGAGTTTAATAATTGCATAAAACTTTTCCTGCAATGAAGAATGGCAGATAGGTACGGAATGTAATTGAAAATAAGCATTCAGCTATCAGTAATCAACTTTTTACTTTTGTTAGTTATTGAGCTTGCTGACGGCTGACGGCTGATTGCTTATTTCAGGTGTGTCGATTTAAACTAAAGATAAGCTACTAGGAATTAATGCTGTTGCTTCCGTCCCAAAAACAGTGCTGATAGATGCTTGGGGACGACATAATAAACTTTTAGCAACTTGCAAAATGCAAATTCCATTATTATCAAAAGTTTTTTCATGTTGCAGAGTAGCTTGAATAGACCTAATTAAAGCTAAACCAGTAAATTGGATGACTAATTCTAAGAAATTAGGACGAAGTTTTAAAATTTCTGGAAATTCAGTTAAATAACTAACAACTAATGTGGCAATACTAGGTTGTAGTCTTTGTAGAGGAATTGCTGCTAAACGTAAAGATTCTTCAATAGGTATTGTTTTACCTGCTACCATACTATGTAGCCAAATGTGCAGATAACTAGCAATGATTGAACCTAAATCATTAGCAGGATCTCCCCATCTCCCTCTTTCCCAGTCAATGAGACGGATCATTTGTTCACTATTTGGAGATGTGGGAAGAGTTGCTGTTTCCCAATTTAATGATAAAAGAATATTGTTGAGTTTCAGGTCGTTGTGGGTTACACAACAAGGAAGAAAAGCTTGATTTAACTGAGCGATCGCATTGCTTAAAGTATCGTAACGTTGGTAGAGAGTAAAGAATTTTAATCCATCCGCAGGAAACTTACTAAATATTTCCGGTGTTAATCTATCTAAACCTCTAGCTAAATGAGGTATTCTACTCGTTCCTTCATTTTCTGTTAACGGAAAAAATTCTTCATATTGTGGTTTGTTAATAGTTAGACGGTGAATTAATGCTAAAATTTTCCCTAATGATTGAGCGATTTCAGTGGGATATACATCTTCGCTGGCATGAAAACTACCTAAATCACGATAATTTTGGAGATAATTAAAAATAATGATAGAATTTTCTTGATCAAAATGAATTGCTTCTGATAAATTTCTACGTAGGTAATTAAGTTCTGGGAAAGTTTGGCAAAATTGATGAATTCTCCACTCATGACTAAATTCTCCCACAGTTTTACCCACAAGGTTATATCTTTCCTGTTTAACTAGGAGTTGATGACCATGAGAAAATGTGACTAGCAAATTAAAATTTTTAGCAGGTTTTAACTCAAGTTTACTTAATTCTGCTTCTACTGGAGTAGTAATTCCTTGAGAAATTAGATAATCAAAGACGTTCTCAGAACTTAGGATAAATGGCATAATTTTAAATGCGAATGAGGTTTTAGTTAATTAGGAAAATGTGCGGATTGTAAAAAATTAAATTAGTGGGATGAAGGCAGTAGTTTTTGTTAATTGTGCTGATTTTTGGCAGTCATCAGCAATACAGCAGGGAACAGGGAACGGGGAACAGAGTGGAAATTCTCTTAGCATAAGGTGTTGTTCCAAAAATTTGTACCTCATTTACCTGAAATCTGCTGTAAATAAGAAAGAATGAAGGAAAGAAAAAGAGGTAAATATTACTCAATGTCTTTAAAATAGAAAGAAGTCGATAACCAAGTAATAGCATCAATTGCAAATATTACTAAGAAAAACTCTAATGCCTTAAATCCAAAATTAAGCATTTGTGATCTATCTAGATATTCACCACCAAAAATCTTCTCAGCTTCCATACCATTTAAAGTTTTTATTTCTATTTCTGGTTTAATTGGTTCTAAATCATAAATTTTAATTTTGGTCATTTAATTACCTCTGATTAAGCCTACAAATAGAATATATAAAGCTATTGAAAATTAATAATCTAATCTGTATTATCTGAGGAAGAATCATTTATACATTCAATCCAATAATTTACAAGAGTTTCAATTACTTATCAGCGTTCATCTGCGTCCATCTGCGTTTAAATCTTTATGTCCTATAACTGAATCCTTACTGCTTAAATATTTAGCTGTCCAGGGTTATTAGTGATTAAGTAAACTGATGTTAATGGTATCCATCATCTTTTATTTTTCAACCCTGGAAAGCTGTTTAGCTTAGTAGCTTGTTATAAAGAAATTGAAAATTTAGTAGTGGTAATTACTGAATGACTTAACAATTTCCTTAATGGTAGAAATACCATAACCACTAACTAAGAATTCAAGGTACTTCACTGCATAGTCAGTATAGCTGTAGAAGTCGCTATTAGAGTCATCACCACCATGAACGGAAAGAGAAACTGTATCGTTTAATTCGTTCAAAAAGCTTTCGGAATCTTGAAATAACTCAGCACCATTTAATTCAGAGAGTTTAATATTTGCCATGATTTTCTCCGGGAATACTTGTTTTTAGTAAATGGAATTTGTGGGTTAGTTAAGCCAATGAAGGCTTAACTATTGAATGATAAAGCTATGAAAATTTACCAGTGATCGCTGAAAGATTTAGCAATTTCCTTAATGGTAGAAATACCATAACCACTAACTAAGAACTCAAGGTATTTCACTGCATAGTCACCATAGCTGTTAAAGCTACTGCTATCGTCACCACCATGAACGGAAAGAGAAGCTGCATCATTTAATTCGTTCAAAAAGCTTTCGGAATCTTGAAATAATTCAGCACCATTTAGTTCAGAGAGTTTGATACTTGCCATAATTTCCTCCGAGAATACTTGTTTTCAGTAGGTGGGATTTGTGAGTTAGTTAAGCCAATGAAGGCTTAACTAGTGAATGACAAAGCTATGAAAATTTAGTAGTGATCGCTGAAAGATTTAGCAATTTCCTTAACGGTAGAAATACCATAACCACTGACTAAGAACTCAAGGTACTTCTCTGCATAGTCACCATAGCTGTGGAAGTCGCTGCTATCGTCACCACCATGAATGGAGAGGGAAGCTGCATCAT
>DATGXQ010000150.1:0-20364 GCA_035298905.1 Nostocaceae cyanobacterium
CTTGTCTCAGTTCTGAGGCATTTTGATTCCATCGCTCACATTCTACTTTCAGCATCCCTGTTTTGTTTTCGACTCAGCTCACTACCGTTAGTCTATTCCATTTTCTCGAAAAACTCCAGTTTTCAAGGTGGATGAGGTTTATTAGCTGGGAGATGCGTTGCTGAAAGTAAAGAAACTTGTCACCCATTGGTTAAACAAATAATTGATAATGTTTATAATTTTTGGTGTTGTTACCCAAATGATAATTCTATAGAATCTGTTCTTATAGCACTTGCTCAAACAAAGTCACAAATGCTCGATCATTTACAGAAGGATATGAGTAGCAAGGACAGTGCTATAAAACTTAGAGCAATAATACCTCTAAGTAAGATTGGTAGTGCTGAATTATTAGATAAACTAATCCTACTAATAAAAGATAATGAAGAATCACATATTAAATGGATTGTTGCTTCAAGTTTAGGTAGACTTGGAGATATAAAAGCCTTAGATGTGTTACTTAACATAGGACTTAACGATAAAGACTATTATGTTAGAGCTAGTTCAGCATGGGCTTTAGGTGAAATTGGAAGTATTGAAGCTTTAAATGGCTTAATCAAAACTCTCCGATGTGATCAGGAAGGAAGTGTTAGAAAAGCGGCTGTATCAGCTATTATTAAGATTGGAGATGGAAAGGAAAAAATTTTAGATTTACTAATTAAAGTGGCTCTAAATGATGAGGAATGGTATGTTAGACAAGAGGCTTTATTCTATTTAGTTAAACTTGGTAACTCCCAAATATTAGATATCTTGAAAAAAGAGGCTAATCATAGCGAACAATATATAAGGGAAGAAATAGATTTAGCTTTAAATGCAGAGGAAAGTTGTATAGGTCTGCTAAATACAACAAATAATGATGCACAAGTAGACAATCTTATTGAAGACTTAAAGGGTAGAAATTTTGATGAAAGAATGTATGAAATAGAAGTATTAGATAAAATAGGAACTTTAGAGATTTTAGATAAACTTCTGCAAAATCCAGAAATTGATATTTATAGCTCTGATATATACGTTTTAGCAAGGAAACTAGCTGTTCGTTTTAGTAAAGAAAAAGTAAATTTTATTCCTTTTTATCCAGAATTATTAGGTCAAAATTCTATTTATCTTCACTGCAATATTCATCCTGCGTAAACACTAAGTGATCGCCATGACAATGAATTAACATAAATTAAGGGTGTATCAGGAAAAACCCAACACACCCTAATGAAGAATGACCGAATAATTAAGCGGTGACTTCTGCCATTTCAATGACCCGCCCTTCGTAGTCTTTGACCAAAAAATTTAAGGGCTTTTGGTTGCGAATCTTGAACTTTAAACCCCGGACTTCTACTCTCATTAAAATCAACTCTAAACATTCATGGTCAAAACACACATGACGTTGTTGATTTTTTACCCCAATACTTGCACCTGTTATCACATGCAATTGTGTATTCTTCTTTAACTGATACCACAACCCGTCACTAGCATTATTCATGCTTTTATTTGACCAACTGGGACTTGTGGACATATAAAGCGGGTCTATCCCTGCTGCACCTATGGTTTGTTCATAGTTGTAATAATAGTGCAAAGGTACTTCCGCTACGGGTAAATCTAGTAACCCTTCATATAACTGTCGCGCTATTTCTAAATCTGACACCATGACAGTGTAAACTTTTGGTGCGCTGGTGAGGAACATCCACATTGCACCGGCATAGGCCGCCAGCAGCATGATCATAATCCCTTGGGTGGAGAAGAGGCTATCCAAGGGTAAAGAGGGTAAAAATGAGCCTAATGTCAGGGAACTATGCAGGAAAGGTAATAAATTAGCTGCTATAACCATGAACAAACAAAGATTGTATAAGGGAGCCGCTTTTAGTATTGTCGATAAAGACTAACTTTAAGTCCTTGTTTCTAGTTTATCAATATCAATATGCTTTGAGACTAGGCCACAAAATAAACAAAGCCAAGATATGATGCCTGTAATTATCTAAATATCCTTTTTTGAGTATATTTTAACAACCGTCTAGGTTAAAGCTTGTGTACATCCCTCAGTTTCCCGAAACTAATCACCCGTTGGTACAGTCACTATTTCACCACAGTGACCAAGAGTTGCTGAATCTGTTCCAGCGTTACCCCGATGACGGTAAATACTTTACTGTCATATTTTGCCGTTATAGTCCTATAGTCTACACCTTAATTCGCCACTCGGCGCGATCGCCTGTCCAAGCTGACTATCTATTTGCCCTCACTTGGCGACATATCTACTATGAGTTAGGCGGACTGGACTTAAACCACCTCTTACCAGAACAAACTGGTTTAACTTTACAAAACTGGTTAATTAACATGACTGCTTTCTGTATCAATGAGATGGAAATCCCACCTACAGAAGCAATACACTATTCTCTCAAAGATTCTTCACCGCCATTATGGTGTTATGTCGAGCAAGCTTTAGAACAGCTACCACCATTATTACGCCTAATTATCCTCATGGCGCAAACTTTCCATTGGAGTGAAACCAGAATAGCCGCTTATCTGCAAGCAGAAGGTGAACAAATTTCCCCCGATGAAGTAGCCAATTTACTCCAGGAAGGTTATCGTATGCTAGAAGACAAATTACCGGCAGATATTCGCGCTATTTACTTGGGGGAAGATTTGCAGTAGGAGGTAGGAAAATTTTAGATTTTAGATTTTAGATTTGGATTGAATAATCTAAAATCACAATTCAATTACAGCAGGGAACAGGGAACAGGGAACAGGGAACAGGGGTGAAAGTCTTTTAGCATAAGACTTTGTTCCAAAAATTTGTACCTCATTTACCTGAAATTTGCTGTATCTTTCTTGGCAAAGTAGTTAACTTTATTTTTTTCATTAAAACTGTTTCTGAGACTTTTTATTGACAAACAAATGACAGGGTAATTGTTATGAAACCAAGGCAATTTCTACCACAACCAACTATTAAAAATAATTTTCTTTCCCCTTGCTTGCTTGCCCTCTGCACTTGTTTATTGATTCCCCAAATAGCCAGGGCTGATGAAGATTTAACCGAACAATTACAGCGTCCTTTATATAATCCTGCTAGTGTACCAGTGAGAAACTATGCCGATAGTTGGTTACGGACTGGTGAACAACAATATGCTTCAGGATTTTACGAAAAAAGCATTACTTCTGGTTTACAAGCACTGAAAATTTATCGCTCTTTGGGTGATTTAAAAGCTCAAGGTAAAACCTATGATTTATTAGCGGGTGCTTATATTCAATTGGGTGATTTAACCAATGCTGAAGATTTTTTACGCCGTCGCATTGGCATCGCTCGTGATAATCAAGATTTTACTACTCAGATTTTCGCTTTAAATAATTTGGGTACTCTCCTACTCCAAAAAGGGGAAACTCAAGCCGCAGAACAAACTATTAAAGATGCCTTAGCTGTGGCTCAAAATGTTGAAGATATTGAAGGACAAGGACTTTCACTCAGTAACTTAGGTTTAGTAGCTAATAGATTAGGTGACTATTATCGAGCAATTAAATTAAGTGAAACTGCCTTAATTTTCCGCCGTCAAACTAATGATGCTATTGGAGAAGCTAATACTCTCAATAACTTGGGTGATGCTTATTTAGCTATTGGCGATTATGACAACACTATTGGCACTTATGGTGCAGCGATGCGCTTGGCTAAAATTCACTTTGACCGGATCAATCAAGTCCGAGCAATTGATGGTTTAGTAACTGCTCATGGTGCTGTAGAACGGTACGATCGCGCTTTAGAATTGCTACAACAGCGATTTGCACTAACTAAGTTACTTCAAGACCCCAAAGAAGATTTAAAATACTTGTCTGGGGCTGCTCAATTGTATGAAAAAATGGGCAAATTAGACCAGGCTAAAGAATTTTATCACCAAGCGATCGCTCTAGCTAACAAAATACAAGATAGCAAACAAGAAGCCCTATTGATCAATAGGTTAGACGAACTACGCAAACGTTAACTAATTATTCACTAATTAGTGATTAGTTGATCAAATCTTATGACTAACTAATTCAAAAATACCCCGCCATTATCTTGAATCCTTAATGTTTTTCTGTCTTGGTTGACATCTGTTGTTCCCTGTAAAGTCACTTCCAAAGTTCCCCGTTCTCTGGAAGGTCTAGGAGTTACTTTCACCAGTCCCCCATCATCTCGCTGAAAGGTTAGGGTAGTTGGTGCATTTAAACCCTCTAATCTAGCCTCATTTCTATCTTCTAATGACCTTGGTGCTGTATCACCAATAACTTGATAAGTGATTCTTGCTCCAGTATCATTTATCAACCTCACATTTACCCTACCATCTCTTAAGGCAATTGTGGTACTGGGGACTAGTGTTTGTATTTGGCTTCGTGTTGGAATCTCAGAACTAGGAGAACCAGGGGGTTGCGTTGGTCTTGGTCTAGTTGTTGGTCTTCCTGTGGGGGTTGGTATTGGTGTTGGTCTGGGTACAGTTGTTGGTCTTCCTGTAGGAGTTGGTGTCGGTCTGGTTGTAGGTGGTGTTATTTGTCCCTCAGCCTCTGGTGTAGATGGTGGAGGAAGTGCAGAGTCTGGTGTGGTTCTTTGAGTACGGTAATCAGGTGATTGGTTGAACGCTTGGTTATCAGTAGGATATTCACCACCAACACCTAATCTAGTTTCTTCTGGTGATGGAATTGCAGAAGTAGGAGAACCGGGAATAAAGCCTTGATTTAATTGTCTGAGAGTATAAGCGTTTGGTGGACAATTTTGAGGAGAGTTTAGGCGAGTATTATAGGGTTCTTCGTAGTAAATACGAGGACAAGGGTTTAATACAGAAGTGGATTGTTGTGCGGATACTGTTTGAGAAATTGCTTGTAAACCTAGCGGTAAACTGATTACTAAGCCACCACAAATAGTTCCCAAAAATTGGGCATATTTACTAAGTGTGACAAAATTACTCTTCATTGCTACTCCTGGAAAAATTTTAATTTTATTTTGCTGGGAGTTAGACTAATCTTCAAAATGTAAGAATTCAGAAGTGAGAAATCAGAAATCAGAATAGTTTTCTGTAGAAGTTACAGCAGGGAACAGGGAACAGGGAACAGGGAACAGAGTTGAAAGTCTCTTGGTATACGGCTTTTGTCTTAAAGTTTGTACCTCATTTACCCGAAATCTGCTGTAAGAGAATAGCTAAAATCTAGAAACATTCTTAATTCTGACTTGCTAATTTTGTATTCTGAACACTTACTGCAAATTAAAACTTAAAGGGACATGGCCTGGCCCATAGGTGTCAACTTAACAAAAAACGGGCGGTTAGAAACCGCGTCTACACAAACAAAACCCACCTGCGTGGGTTTGAAAACCTTGATTTTTCATTAGTCCGCGTAGGCGGACTTAGCCTGTGTAGCCACGAATTCTATTCGTTAGGGCTTAAGTTTACACTGGTGGGCCTGGCCTTATCCCTACGAATAGACGGTATTCTATCCAATTGAAAACGGCTATAGTCTCAAGATACAGTCATTGATGATCAATCTTAAAGGCTTCTGTGTATAGACTAATAATTAACCTAATTTGTCTCCATCTATCACAAGAAACAGATAACCAAGACATAATTAAGACTCTAAAGTGATAGGTAAAATCACAGTAAAGGTAGTTCCCTGACCAACTAAACTTTCTACTTGAATTTGACCTTGATGATGTTCGACAATAGCTTGAGCGATCGCTAACCCTAAACCTGAACTAGCTGTCCCATAACTGCGCGCAGGATCTACTCGATAAAATCTGTCAAACAAGTGTGGTAATGCTTCTTGAGGAATACCAATTCCTGTATCAGTCACTTTAATCTGTAACTGGGGATGAGTGTAGCGGAGTCCCGAAATCCTGGCTAGTTCTACCTTAATCTTTCCTGTGGCTGGTGTATATTGTACAGCATTGCTAATTAAATTAGTACATAAGCGTACCAGTTCATCCCAATTACCCAGCAATGTAAACCAGTTTTCCAATAACTTGGGTTCTAGCTCTGTTTGGGGTGGATCAACTAAACTTAAAGTTAATAAAATATCTTTTTCTGCTGCTAACAGTTGTTGTTCTTCCACAACTTCCATTAATAAAGCATCCAAAGGACAAGGTGTAAATACATTTCTATTTATGCCACTATCCTGTCTAGCTAAAAATAGTAAATCGTTGACTAATTTTCCTAACCTCTGAGTTAGTCTTTCTATTGTTTTTAGCTGTTGACGATAGTAAGCTAAAGCATTTGCGTTTACTTCCCCTAATTCTAAATCAGCTAGAGTAACTTGGACATTGGTTTGAATCAAAGCGATCGGACTTCTTAATTCATGAGAAGCATCGGCAGTAAATTGCTTCAAACGTTGGTAAGATTCCTTCACTGGTTCGATCGCTTTCCCAGACAAAAACCAACCACTCGCTGCTACCGATAATACCATTAACCCAGTACCCAAGGCTAAATCCACAATCAATTCACGGCTAGGTTTTGTTACCTCAAACCAGGGATGACTCACGCGCAAATATCCTAAAACCTGTCTTCCTAGTTCTACCCTTTTTGTTACCTGTCTGAATAATTGTGCTGATTTTTCCCACCCTCCCATACTTGCTACCCTGACAGTTTCACCATTATGATGGTTATGTACAGGAATATTTAAAGGCGCGGAAAAAGTAGACCAAAGTAATCCACCCGTAGGACTAAACCATTCTAAGTCAATGTGATCATCTTCTGCCGCGTTAGCGTTATTGCGAAAACTGGCTTCTATATTTACTCGCAGTTGATCAGTTTGGGGATTTATCGGTTCAATGACTAGAGAGCGTTCTACTACTTCTACAACGTGATTTAATGTATCATCAATGCGTTCAATTAGTGTGCTACGCACATATAAATATACGCCACAGGCAAAGAGTAGTAATAACATAGCAGTTACAGCTGTATACCAAACGGCCAAACGCCGGCGAGTCGCTTGAAACATTTCTTAACTCCCTACAAACCACAACATACTAAGCTTAAGTTCAGTAATACTGGAAAATTTAAAGTAGCATAATTTCTTCTCAATCACTCCCAGGCAGAAGTAGCTTAAAAGCTTATAGTAAGCCTATTTTTGGTGTTTAGTATATCTTTGGGGACAGGTGATCGCTAAATTTTTCTTAAATTATGATTTATACTTTAAATTTTATGTTAACTAATCATCTATTTTCTATTAAGTTATAAGTAAATATACTAAACTAACTTTTCTAATATATTGGCTTTTTGCAGTAAAATTACATAGTTAGAATTAACTTTGTTTGACAAGTTTCAGTATTTTTGCAGTAGTCGCCTGTTTTATATAGGGGTTAGATTCTAGTTGCACAGAAAATAGAGGGGGTATAAAACTAAAGCCAAAAAAAATTAAGGGTAAAGTCGCACTGGCGATCGCATATACTTAAAACTTCTTAATACTTCTTCCTAAATTTCGATTTAAGTTCACTAAATTTTGTCTGCGATATTAACAAACAGTGACTAACGCCACGCTGTATAAAATATGTTTATTATTAACTATCACCTAGAGGCTGTGTAAAGAATAACTTTGTATGCTAATTACTCCTTGTTTACACAAGCTGACAATTACCAAGGGATAGACGAGATACTTAAACCAAAGTCTACCAGGAATTAGTAATAAATACAGGGTGTTAGTGCTTTGCTGAGGGGAGTAAGCTTGTGTATAGCCAAATTCTGGGTATGGCTAGACTCTTTTGGCTACTGGGTTTCTAATACACCTTTGGAGTAAATGACTATGGGAACGTTTAATAACACAGTTTTTTTTCCCGATCCAGGGAGTTCAACCAGCACAGCACTAGATACAACATCAGCTTTATACATTGGCGGTTCTCTAACTAGTAATTCCAGCCTCTTTCAAGACGACCTCACCCCCGGTACTGACACATCAGATTACTACCGCTTTACTCTAAGCAGTTCCAGTATAGTCACCTTAGATTTAGATGGATTAGCTAGTAATGCTAACTTGATTCTACGAAACAATAGCAATACGATTCTTTTTGCTTCTGGTAACACTGGCAACGCATCTGAAAACTTGCGTGTTAGCCTCTCCAACGTGCCAAGTGATACTTATTATGCACAGGTGTTTTTAGTAAGCGGTGCAACTGCCACTCCTTATAATCTACGCCTCTCTGCTGAAGCCATCCAAGAAAGCGGCCTAGCAGACAATACAACCGCACAAGCAAGAAATCTTGGGACATTTACCACTGATAACACCATTGTTCCGATTACCGATTATGTAAGTAGTTCCGGTCAAGTAACAGATATCAATGACTACTACAGTTTTACATTAAATAATAGTGGTACGGTCGACATAGGTCTAAATAGCCTCAACAATACTAATACCCTCTATGCTGATCTCCAACTAATAAACAGTGCCAACACAGTTCTTCAAACCAGTGCCACTACTGGAACGACATCTGAATTAATCAATCGTAGTCTTACTCCTGGCACTTACTATATTCGGGCTTATTCTACATCAGCACCCGGTAATTATAACTTACATTTTAACTTCACCGCAGATGCCCCCGACCAAGGAGGCAATACAGTAGGAACTGCTACTCCTATCAACATCCCTGCTACCATCTCCGAGAAAGTTAGTCTTGGAGATACTAGCGACTATTACCGCTTCACCTTGGCTTCAGCATCTCTAGTTGATATTAAATTCACATCTCTCACAGCAGATGCTAATTTATTTCTCCAAACCGAAAGCGGTCTGAACATTCAATTTTCTAACCAGACAGGAATAGCCTTAGATGCCATTCGACGGAGTTTGAATGCTGGTACTTACAATATTTTAGTCACTCGCGGCTCTACAGCAACAGCTGATTACACCTTGAGTGTATCAGCCCAAACCATAGGCCCAGACCAAGCCCCCAATAGTACTGGTACAGCTCAAGACTTAGGTAGTTTAAGTGGTTCTCTCACTCGCAATGAGTTTGTAGGCAACATAGACAACGTTGATTTCTACAAATTCACTGTAGCGACTGTCACTACCTTCAGTGCAGGGCTGACTATTTCCAGTAGCTATCCAGATGCACAGCTTCTCAATGCAGATTTGCAGTTACTTAACAACAGTGGTACACAGATAGCAATATCCAATCAACCTGGAAATGGGAATGAAGTTATTAGCAATCTTACCCTCAATCCAGGTACATATTTCATCCGTGTCTTCACCTCTGGGTTAGCTAATACCTTCTACACATTAGATATTAGCGGTCAATCACAAGGCGGTTTAGTTAAAGACATTAATCCCACAGGTAGTTCTAATCCTGCTAACCTAACTGCATTAGGAAACAGAGTTTATTTCACAGCCAACGATAGCAGTGGAGTGCAGTTGTGGAGCAGTAATGGCACTGAAGCCGGAACCACCCGCTTGAGCAGTACTAGCGGTTTTGCTCCTAGCGATCTGATAGTCTTTAACAACCAGTTATACTTTGCCGCTAGTGATAATACCTTTGGTCGGGAACTTTGGACTTACAATGGTACGTCAGTGAATAGGGTTAGCGACATTAACCTTAACGCCGGGAACTCCGACCCAGGAAACTTGACTGTGGTTGGTAACAAGCTCTACTTTACCGCCATTGATAATAGCAACACTAGAAAACTGTGGTTCTATGATGGAACAAACGTCAATCTAGTGGATGTTAACCTGGGGTTGGCAAATACTAATACAACTAAAAACCCAGCCACCTATACAGCCGCTTTCAATAATCAACTTTTCTTCACAGCCCAAAATAATACTCAACTGTGGTTCACTGACGGAACTACTGCTGGCACTCATGTGATCAGCGTAGGTACAGTAACTAATTCTACTCCCCGCAGCTTAACTGTGGTCAATGATAGTCTGTACTTTACCGCCCGCTACAACACCAGTGGCCAGGAAATCTGGAAGTACCAGAGCGGTACTACAGCCAGTTTATTGAAAGATATTACACCAGGCTCCAATTCTTTTGCGCCGGAGCAACTCACAGCAGTCGGTAGTAACTTCTACTTTGTCGTAGATAGCAACAATGACTTTCAGCTAGAACTATGGCAGAGTAATGGTACTGAGGCTGGAACAGTGAGAGTGAGAAATAACCTGAGCCAAGCACCTAACTTGGGCTTCGGTGCTATTTACCTGACTGCTGTTGGTAATACGCTCTATTTTGTGGCAAATGATCCGGGTACAGGTTTAGAGCTATGGAAAACAGATGGTACGGATGCCAACACATCAGTAGTCAAGGACATTTCACCTGGCAGTGTTGATAGTCTTCCCACTGGCCTCGTCAATTTCAATGGTATCCTCGCCTTTGCCGCTTCTGATAATACTGGCAGGGAGGTGTGGTACAGCGACGGCACAGAAGCAAATACAACTAGGGTCAGTAACATTGATCCTGAAGGAAATGCTAACCCAGATTTGCTCACTGTCGTTGGTACACGGCTGTTCTTCACCGCCACAGACGGGGTTAGTGGAACAGAGTTATACGTAATCTAATTAGGAGGTGTGAGTAAAAAGATATAGCAATTATTACGATGACAATGATTGTAAAGGCAGTTAAATTTTAGTCATCTTGAGGCTCAAACAAGCTACGATCAGTAGCCTCGCTGAGACTAATGTATTTCTAAGCAGTCAAAACAATTTGACACAAACACAAAACATAGGGAGAAGTTTTCCAAAATGAAGAACAAATTTTTAGCTCTTGCTGCTTTTGGTGCTGCTGCTCTGGGTGGTGCTATTCTTTCTGCTCCTGCTAATGCCCAAATTCCTCAAGGTTCCGGCCCCAGCCAAAACGTTACCGTCAATGTCAGCGTTCCAGAAATTCTGTATTTGAGAACCATTGTTGATGCTGATGTAACAATCGACCCTGCTGATTTAGGTGCAAATGGATTAACCCCAGTACCAGGAACTACTCCCCCCGCAGCTATTGGTTCTGACCAGTCTGAAGAAGCTGGTGGTACTGTAAACACAGCTTCCCCCTTTGCAACCTTGGTAGCTGGTGCGCCCATCCAAAAGACTATCACTAGTGCCTACATTGTTTGGTCTAACGCCCCATCAAACTACAGTGTTGCTATTACACCAGGTACTTTTGCTGGTCCCAATGGAAACATAGCAGTTGCGGTTAATGGTGCTAACCCAGCTTCATTCGCTCCTACAGGTTTAGTTACTGCTCCCGCCCGCGATGTTGTATTGGATATCACGCTTCCTGAAAACCCCACTGCTGGTACTTACACAGGTACTTTAGCCATTGAAGCTTTCAGACCATAGTCTGTTAACTTTCATTTTGGAGACATGGGGAGGAAAAATCTGTTTCAAACCTGACAAGTCAACAACAGATATTCCTCCTTCTAGTCCTATGATTCAGTCAATCAATTGATTTTCTGAATCTACCTCTAACCCCCTGAAACATGGGGGGAATTTTCCTTATGGAATGTTATATGCACCTGGAAAGATACAAAGAGAAACAGACCTAGAATTTCTGCTGATTGCTAAGTTAGCAAATTGTAAAAACATAATTATACATAATTTTTGATGTGGGTGGTTGAGTGATTATGTCATGGCATAAAATGAAACAATACAAACGCTACCTACTTGCTTACTTGAGTACGAGCGTAGCTCTTTTAGTAGGGACACAAGCCCAAGCTTTAGGGCAGTTTATCTCTCCTGTAGAGATTAACCAATTAGCCATCCCCCAAAATTTAACTATTCCTCCCATCACACAGTCGGAGATTTCCGTAGCAATCAACGGTGATCAGGTAACAAACCCAGGAGATTTATTCGCACCTCCCCAATTTAATACTCTCATTGTCCGCGAATTCCCCAACGTTTGGCAGATGCGAGTTCCTATAGACCAACTGGATTCGCTTTATGCTACTTATGAACTGAAAGCTCCCAATGGTAGTAGCAATGCAGTTGTTAGTGAACAGCGTTCTAGTGCTGCAATGCCAGTTGTGGTAGAGCCATTACCGATTATGGAGATTTCCCGCGACCCTAATAGTAATACGGCTGTGGTACAAGGGGGCTTTAGACTCAGGTTGGATATTTCTAGCACCCAGTTTGCAGGTGCATACACTGGGGAATTAACAGTAACAGTAGACCGACGTTAGTTTTCTGTACTTGGATGTAAAAATTAATTAGTTTGTGGTGTGTGAAAGTGAAAGATTTAATCAAGAAATGGCAAAAATCTAAAAGTGTGGCCCTTGGTATCATAGGGGCATTAGCTTTAGGTATACCTCCGGCAACAGCAATCAATATTGGTGTCACTCCACCCAGATTTTTGGTAGATATCAATAGCAACAAGACACGCACTCAATCGATTCGTGTTTTAAACCTAGATTCTAAACCAGTAGAGTTGAAGGTTTATGTGCGTTCCTGGGTGTTTGATGAAAATAATAAAGTGAAAACAATTCCTCCTAGTGAGCAATCTTTAGAACAGTGGATTGTTTACACCCCTTCCAAATTTACGATTCCAGCGCGTGGGTCGCAAACTATCCGCTTTGCCATTCGTCCTCGTCTTCAACCCCAAGCTGGTGAACACCGGGCTATGGTCTATATCGAAGAGGTTCCTGCTGAGAACACCAAATCCAAAGGGGTCAGGTTTATTGGCAGGGTAGGCGTTGCTGTCTATGGTTATGTAGGAGATGTTAAACGAGTTGGGGTGTTGAATTCTGTTACTGTAGACACGAAACCTAACTTTGCTCAAGCCTCTTTTGATATTTCCAGTCAAGGAAACAGCTTTGTAAATTTGAATGGACAATATGCTGTCTGGCCTGCTGCGACCTATCCTGGTGCTGAAGTCACAAAACCCATCAAAGATATAGAAAAGCCGAATCCCATCATTCCAGAAGGCATATTAGAAGCTGGGTTATTACCATCCACACCAGTTTTACCTGAGAGTCGTCGTCGGGTTGTATTACCTATTAAGAAGAGTTTACCCCCTGGTAAATATGTATTGGATCTTAAAGGGGATTTGAGTGGTACTTCTCTTAATCGAGGTATTCCTTTTACAGTGCCAGAGGCTAAGAAGTAACTATTAGCTCTAAAGTATGATAACTTTGGTATCATTCAGCTTTAGATCATGTCTGAAATTTTACTTAAGGTAAAAGCCACTGCTCACTGTTAAATAGGTATTGAAGTAGAGCAGGTACTTCAATAACAGTGATTTGGGAAACAATTGCCTTGCTCACAGCAGACATGATACAAATTAGGTCAAATTTTTATCTTCCATCACTCCACAGTCTAGACATTGCTTAGGCTGTTGTTGGCAAATATAGCAACACCAATATGTTATCCCAAGCAGCACCACCTCTTCCTCCAGTAACCACTTTACCTCCAGAAAGTTCTATTCAAGCAGCTTTGCCAGAGGATAGTACTCAAACAGCACAAGCAGTTACTCAGCATTCAATAGTTATTCCTTCCCCACCAGAAACGTTACCCTCTCAATTTTCCACAGCTAGATCACCTGAATTTCCTGCACAGGAATTAACTCCCAAAACAGTTGACTCAGAGGTAACAGCCCAATTACCTGTACTAAATGCACCGACAGGACATACTCTTCAACCATCAACACCTGTCATTAGTCCTGCTGTTAATGGTAGTGGTGAGGTGGAATCTGCTCAGGAAAAATCTCAGCAAAAAGTAGTTGCTCCTCAAGCTGTAGAACAACCTGTATCGATTGATGCTCCTACCCATTCTTTAAAAAAGATAACCGCACAAGTTCCTACTGTTATTCCTACTACTGCACCTCCACAAGCCTCAGTAGCTCTACCAGACAGGAATAACAGCATTGAGACTCCCACTCATTCTTTAAAAAATACAACCGCACAAGTTCCTACCGTTATTCCTACTACTGCACCTCCACAAACCCCAGTAGCTCTACCAGAAAGTAACAAAAATAGCAACTTTGTATTGAGTAGTAGTCAAGGGAACTTGATCGCTGAAGCCCAAAATCTCTTGGTGGGAGTGATCATTAATGGTAGAGAAGTTGGCAGCTTAGAATTACTTCCCGATGGTAATAAACTATTAATTCCCCTGGCAGATTTTGCCCAACTGACAGGAATTACTATTGAAAATATTGGCGATCGCGTCCAACTTAAAACCCCTTTAGGGGAAGTAACATTATCAGCACCAGAACTGCAAAAAATTAAGGGGATAACTTATGTCAGTGATACTGTACTCAAAGAAAAATTACTGGCTAATTTAGATTTAAAAGTTGCAGATTTAACCTTAACAGTTGATTTGCCCTGGCAAAGAGGTACAAGGCAAGCTACAGACCAGGTAATAGATTTGCAAGCAGAAGTTAAACCCCCCAGCAGTGGTTTATCCAATTTGCGGCAAGAACTGCGATTTTTCAGCAATAGCGGGAATACAAATTGGTTCAGTTCCACACTGTTAGGCGGACGTTTAGCAGGTGGTTCATGGCGTGTACGAGTAGATAACAATTTTGAGAATCAGCCCAACCTCTCAGAATACTTTTTCTTCAAACGTTCTGGGCAGTTTCTTTATCAAATCGGTAAACAACAATTTGCTTTAAATCCCCTGTTATCTGGTCTAAATTTAACAGGATTACAGTTTGGTTATACTAATCTTCCAGCCGATCGGTTTACTACCAGCTACTCTGCTACAGAGTTGTTACCTAGACGCTCTCAACCCTTGCAAACATTTCGTGGTGTAGTCCCGCCAGCTAGTTTTGTACAATTACGAATTGGTGGTGCTGTAATTGCTCAACAGCAGGTAGGATTAAGCGGAGAGTATGATTTTCGGGAAATTAACTTACCAATCGGTCAAACCAGTGACTTAGAACTGTATGTGTATGACCGGAGCAACTTGAATGTACCTACAGAAATTCGCTCCTTAAGTTTAAATTCCTCTGATTTATTGTTGCCAGCAGGCGGTAACGTCCAGTTGGCTGGTGCTGGGGTGACTGGTAATTACCTGCAAAATAGCCTCTTTGAAGACTTTAACTCATCAGAAGCAGGGCGATTCGCCAGCTTCTACCAAGTACGTCAAGGTCTATCTGATGACTTTACTGTAGAGGCAGGTGTCCAATTACTCCCTGATATTGCCCAAGCTCAAGCAGGTTTTGCTTGGCGGTTAGCTTCTCCCTTGATTTTATCTGCCAACGTAGGCGTTTCCGGTGGTGATTTTGCCTACAAAACAGATTTAGATTTTCAGTTAAAAAACTTACGGGTGTTGGGAAGTTCTGAGTTTTTCCCTGGCGGATACTTAACAAATTTCTTAAACAAAGATCCACGCGATCGCTACAACCACAGCTTAGATGCTAGGTATAAATTTGGTGAGGATTTCACCTTGGGGGTCATTGCTCGTACCTACCAAAATCAAAGTCAAGAAAATAACTATGTCTTGCCGACCTTTTACTTACGCCCCATTCCTACTTTGTCTTTGAGAGGTTCACCTAACTATGCCGGAACTTACTCCTTAAACGCCACCTATGTACCAAACAACAAAACCAGACTATTTTTTAATTCTATTGGTGATGTCTATACATCAGACTTGACCTATAGATTCGATCGAGAATATCAAATTGGTTTTGGGACTGAATCTGGTGGTGATTTAGCTACTCGTTACACTTTGACCTTGGGACGCAATGCCTCGAATTTATCAGGATTAAGCTGGCGAATAGGGGTAGGATACAGAGATGAGGAAGTAGGAGCGATCGCTGGTGCTAGTATGCGACTGTTCCCCGGTTTATTTGCCTCCATCGATTATCAAGGTATACCTTCTAGAACTAAAAATGTTCTTGGTGGTTTAGGAGACGATCGCCTGACCATATCATTAGTATCTGATCTATCCTTCTCTGAAGGCAGAGTCACCCCAGCTGAATTTACCTCCATTGGTAGAGAACGGGGTGCTATAGCAGGAAGGATTGTGGTAGAAGGCGGTAGAAAAGGTTCCGACCTGAGCGGCGGTATCGTCCAAGTTTACAATAACCGGGGTAAAAACGTAGGCAGCACTAAAATTGATCCCGAAGGTAACTTCTTTTTAAGTAATCTCCGGGAAGGTGTGTATGTAGTTCAACTTGATCCAAACGAGTTACCCATAGAACTATCCGTCAAGAAAACCTCCGTCGTCGCTGAAGTTGCTAGTTCTGCTGTCACTAAGCTAGATTTCCCTGTTACCTTAGAATATGGTTTAGCTGGACGGATTACAGACGCAACAGGTCAGCCCATCCCAGAATTGGAAGTAGAATTAGTCAACTCAGAAGGCAAAAAGATTTCCACAACGGTAACTGATCAGTTTGGTTTATATCGTTTAGATGGCATTTCCCTGGGCAAGTATTTCTTGCAGATTCCCACTCAACAGGGAATTAGCAACACAGAAAGTCTACCAAAACGGGAAATTACCATTGATAGTGCGTTCCAATTTGATCAAAACCTGCAACTACCGATTACTCCCGCACCCAAGGAAGATAAACAACCTGCTGCTGAATAAATATTGATTTTGTATTAAATAGATGCCATTACTACTTTCGGCTTAAGGTATACTGCAAGCGATCGCGCAACGCCGTTTTATAGCAATGGTGAAACGCTTTCTGTCGTAGGCGATCGCCTACTATTTGACGTAGTATATTGATGATGCCTATGTTGACTAGGCTACTTCCCCCCGCTTTTGGGTAATTATGCCGAAATCTAAAAAGAGTTCTGGTTCTGTTAATCTGAGTGACCCACAACACTATATCAACCGCGAACTAAGTTGGTTAGAATTTAACTTTAGGGTGTTGCATGAAGCTTGCGACCCCCGCACACCTCTGTTGGAACGTTTGAAGTTTTTAGCCATCTTCAGTTCTAACTTAGATGAGTTCTTTATGGTCAGAGTTGCTGGTTTAAAGCAACAGGTGGAAGCTAAAGTTAGTCAGTTAACACCCGATGGCCGTACACCACAACAACAATTGAATGATATTCGAGCTAAACTCAGCCCTCAAGTAACTAAGCAAAATCAACAGTTTGAACAGGTTTTGCGGCCACTTTTAGCTCAACAGGGAATTCATATCTTAAACTACATAGAACTTAATCAAAAGCAACGAAACTATTTAGACAATTATTTTGAAGAACAAATCTTTCCAGTCCTCACACCCTTAGCAGTTGACCCTAGTCACCCCTTTCCCTACATTTCTAATCTCAGTTTAAATCTGGCAGTAGTGGTGAAAAACCCAGATACAGAAGAAGAATTTTTTGCTAGAGTCAAAGTCCCCAAAGTTTTACCGCGCTTTTTGCCTTTACCGTCAGAGTTGGGAATCCAGCAAAATGGCCAACCAGCCAATTGGACTGGTGTACCCTTAGAACAGGCGATCGCTCATAATCTCGAATCCCTATTTCCAGGGATGAATATCCAAGAATACCACCCCTTCCGCATTACCCGTGATGCTGACCTAGAACTAGAAGAAGATGAAGCAGATGATTTACTACTAGCTATAGAACAGGAACTCCGTAAACGCCGCATGGGTGGTTCTCCAGTCAGGCTAGAAATTCAAACCCAAACCCCAGAATCAGTGCGTTGTCGGTTATTGCAAGATTTAGAATTAACCGAAAACGATATTTACGAGGTAGATGGTTTATTAGGGTTGCGGGATTTAATGTATTTTATGGCCTTGCCATTACCAGAACTCAAAGACCCTCCCAGACAATCTGTTGTACCTGCACGCTTACAACGTCTGAAAGAACCAAGTATAAATAATGATACGGGAGAAGTAGAAGAAGGTAAAGATTTCTTTGCAGTGATTCGAGAAAAAGATTTATTGGTACATCATCCTTATCAATCTTTTTCCGCCGCAGTAGTGCGTTTTATTACCACTGCCGCCCATGACCCCAACGTCCTAGCCATTAAAATGACACTATACCGCACCTCTGGCGACTCACCCATAGTTAATGCCTTGATTGCGGCGGCGGAAAATGGTAAACAGGTGTCAGTATTGGTAGAGTTAAAAGCCAGATTTGATGAAGAAAACAATATTTACTGGGCTAGGCGCTTAGAAAGAGTTGGTGTACACGTAGTTTATGGCTTAGTGGGACTGAAAACCCATAGTAAAATTGTTCTAGTAGTGCGGCGAGAAAAAGACCGGATGCGCCGCTATGTGCATATAGGGACAGGCAACTATAACCCTAAAACCGCCAGACTGTACACAGATTTAGGCTTGTTTAGTTGTCGAGAGGAACTAGGGGCGGATTTGACAGACGTGTTTAACTTCCTCACAGGCTACTCTCGCCAAAAATCCTATCGAGAAATCATGGTAGCACCGGTGAACATGCGCGATCGCTTCCTGGAACTAATTCATCGAGAAATCGACAACGTGCAAAAGGGATTTTCTGGTAGGATTGTCGCCAAAATGAACTCCCTAGTTGATCCGCAAATTATCACTACTTTGTATGAAGCCTCCCGCGCTGGAGTACAAATTGATCTGATTATCCGAGGCATTTGCTGTTTACGCCCAGGATTAAAAGATATTAGCGAGAACATTCGCGTAATCAGCATTATCGGTCGGTTTTTAGAACATTCTCGAATTTACTATTTTTATAACAATAGCCAAGAAGAAATATATATCGGCAGTGCCGACTGGATGCGGCGCAACTTAGATCGACGAGTGGAAGTAATCACCCCCATCAGAGACCAAGATATTGCTAAAGATTTGCAAGAAATTTTAGGCATAATGTTAGCAGATAACCGCCAGGCTTGGGAATTACAACCTGATGGTAATTACATCCAAAGAAGTCCAGGCAATGATTCCACAGAAGCTAATTCACAAAGTATTCTTATGTCTATGGCCTTACGCTCAGTCGGCATGGCCTAAAATTTAATAGCAAGAAAAAAGTTATGTATGTTCAAAGAACAATGTCAACATAGTTTTTTGAATATACATTAATTTTTTGATGAATTTTCCAATTATTGAAAGTAGGGAAATACAATTTATTCAACCATAAGATAGAGTAAATACAGGCACTAATTCCCATAAACTATAAAGATTAACCCACACAGTTTTTTTGGAATGTTAATGTTGTCCTGCGAGTCTTCTTCCTTACGCGTTCTAGTGGTTGATGATCACGAATTGACTCGTTTAACCTTACAACTAGCTTTTTCTGGTCAGGAAAATATTCAAGTAGTTGGTTTAGCCTGTAATGGCCAAGAAGCTATAGAAATGGTCAAATGTTGTCAGCCTGACGTGATCATTTTGGATTTACAAATGCCTGTAATGGATGGCTGGAGCGCGTCTGGCCATATTAAAGCCATCTCTCCTCATACACAAATCCTTGCTTACTCTTCAGTAGAAGATACACATATTCAACAAACAAAGGCCATGCCTAGTTTTGATGACGTTTGTAAGAAAGATGTGCCTACAACTGAACTGATAGCTTTAGTTAAACAGCTAGGGCAACGTGCAACAGATGGTTCAGTAAGAGGCTAAATTATGCAGTGTTTTGATTTGATTCAGCCAAATTCAAATCATGCTCTAAATTTCATCATATCTTCAAATTTAATAGCATCAGTTAACCGTAACTTTACAGTTAACTGACGCAATTTTTGCTTCGCTTCAGCCTAGTTTAATTTTTGTCTGCATTGGGAATAGTACGTTTAAATTCATCTATTAAATCATCCAATTCTTCCAAAGCTTGGTTGACATCTACTCTCAAAGTGCCTAAATTGGGTTGTTCTAATAAACTGAGCAGATACTCGCGTTTACCCTGAACAGCAGCGATTCTCTCTTTGAGCGTTTGCAGATCCATTGTTTACTTCCTGTTTTTTAAAAATCTCAAATTTTAAGTTAACGCAAAAATGGCTAGAGATGGGGAAATGAGGGGGATGAAGGGGATAGGGGAGAAATAATTTTCACAATACCCCATACTCCATACCCCAGACCTCGTACTCAATCACCAGTTCCCGTTCTTTCCTAACGAGTAGGTAATAGGGGTTAGTGGCTAGTTAATGTTTTACTAACTAATGCTCACAAATACTCATATTTAATCAAGATTTCCCCAATCATGTTTGTGGTGACAGATTTTCCTGTAAGATACCTGTATGCTACTAGGATTCAAGACCCAACTCAAAGTTAACCAACAACAGAGACAACTACTCTCTCAACACGTAGGAGTAGCTAGACACGCTTGGAATCAAGGGTTAGCACTTTGTCAACAGGTATTAATACACAACCAACTGTACCCAGAAGACAAAATCAAATTTCCCACAGCGATAGATTTGCATAAATGGTTAGTAGCATCTATTAAATCTATCTATCCTTGGTATTATGAAGTATCTAAATGCGCCCCTCAATACGCATTAAGACATCTGTCAGATGCTTTTAAAGCCTTCTTTCAAAAAAGTAAAGGGTTTCCTAAGTTT
>DATGXQ010000151.1:0-30606 GCA_035298905.1 Nostocaceae cyanobacterium
AGATTCTGGGTTCAAACAACAGTTGCAGGTCTACCCCGTCTTACACTATCTCGCCCAACAGACAATGCCCTGCCTGTTTCTACTATTCTACCAAAAAGCCGTCCTCAAAGGACGGGGCTTTAAACCCAATTGTTTGGTAAAATTATGCCAGGGACAAAAGACTTGCAAAACTTTGGTAATCACCTGATTTTAGGTATTTCTGGGACAAACTTAAGCGATGATGACAAAAAAGCATTAAATGAATTAAAACCCATTGGAGTCATATTTTTTGCGAAAAACTTTTTAGATGGTGTTCCCTACGAGGTTTGGTTAGAAAGTTTTGAGCAGCTAATTACAGAAATTCGTCAATATAGTGAACGAGAATCCATTTTTACCACCTTAGATCATGAAGGTGGAAGAGTTATACGCACACCCTTACCAATAACTCGTTTTCCCTATGCTTATTTATGGCGATCGCATTCTTACGAAGTAGCAAAAGCAACAGGTTTAGAATTAAAATCACTAGGAATAAATCTTTCCTGGTCTCCAGATGCAGACATTTTCTCCCATCCTCAAAACCCAGTTATTGGCCCCCGTGCATTTGGAAATACTCCAGAAACCGCTAGTCAGGGTGCAAGAGAATATTATCGCGGACTGCGGGAAGCGGGAATTTTAGGATGTGCTAAACACTTTCCCGGACATGGTGACACCAGCAAAGATTCCCACATTGAGTTACCAATACTCAATTTGACCGTGGAAGAATTACGAAAACGGGAATTAATACCTTTTCAATCGCTGATACAGGAACAGATACCCTTAATTATGACCGCACATATTCTGTTTCCACAAATTGACCCAGATGTACCAGCAATATTATCTAGGAAAATTTTAAATCAAATTCTGCGTCAAGAATTAGGCTTTCAAGGTGTAATTGTTTCCGACAGCTTAGATATGAAAGCAATATCAGAGAAATTTATGGAATCGGGGACAGTTGCACAAGCATTTAACGCTGGTTGCGATTTATTTATAGTTTCTCGCAATATTGATTCAGATGGAATTGAGAGAACTTATAAAATTGCAGAAAATTTTGTTAATTGCTTGAGTAACGGTAGTTTAGATGAAGCAGTAGTTTTAGCCGCAAAAGAAAGGATCGAAAATCTATTAGCCAAAACTCCCCAATATCCAGTTTATCCCCTAGATAAAGAGATTTTAAACCAACATGCCCAATTAGCGATCGCCTGTGCTTTCCAAAATTAGATAAATCGTCATGATTCAGAACTCAGAATACAGAACTCAGAATAAAAGAGAATTTAAGATTTACGCTGAATGATTTCCACAAAGAATAACTGCTATCTATTCCTTATTTAATAACTTTCTGGCTTCTGACTCCTGAATTCTGACGACAAATTGAGTTTAAATACTTGTTTATTTCGTAGAAATACCAATTTGCTAAAACCAGAAAACAGATATAAAATGAAAAACCCTGCTAAACCCTTACTTGATTAATTTTAAATTTTAAATTTTGAATTTTGAATTTTGAATTGGTATAATCTGCCATTTAAAAGACAAAATTCAGCCTCAAAATAATTGTAGAGACATTCCGATGAACATCTCTACAATCTGGAGAATCGAGTTATGAATTGCTGAGTGTATTGGTTTAAAAGCCTAATTGAGTATTGAAATATCTATTCATCCTAAAGAGAAAAGCCGAAACAATATGCTAGTCTTGTGAAGCTATGTATTGAGCAAGTAAAGCTTCATCATCTGTAATTCTTCCAATACCTGGAGGAAGGAGATAAGCAGCACCTAAAGCTTGTAGATATTTTTTCCCCCTCGACCTCTCACCACCAACACCAGTTTGACCACCAGTTTGACCACCAGTTTGACCACCAGCTTGACCACCAGCTTGACCACCATTAATGTTAGCAGCAGCTTCCGCACTAAGGTCACTCAACAAGTTTTCATGAGTGAATTTTTCGAGATTAAGCATCTTTTTTCTCCTGAATACGTCCGAATCAAGCTATTAGTTGAGGACAAATTGCATCTGTCTCAACTCTTCGCCTATTTGCATATTAAAGTCATTATTCTTTGATTACCTCCGAGATGTAAAAAGTTAATTAAGTATTTATTGTTTTATCATCGAGTTATTGACATTAAAATTATGATATCCTGACATAAATCACGAAAAATATGAGTCTGCATCCCAGCAAAAATCTCACTTTTGTCAATAAGCTCGAAGATGCAAAATTAATTGCAAAATTAATTAACAAATAAGCTGTAAATCTTGCTCTACAAGAGTTTCAATAATTTTAAATATTAGAGTATTTCTACTTAAATCAGTGTTTGTCGTATTTATGATGTAGTTTAATTAACAATATAATTATTTATCTTAATATTTTGTAACAATGATTGAGTCATAAGTGGTAAATTAATTTACCTATGTTAAAATTAATATCGAGATTAAAGCATTTTTTCTCAGAATTGTTTTGCGCGATCGCATTGAGGATTTTGAAAAAACTGGCTGGGGGTGGTATCTTCAGCTAATATTCTCGGATGAAGAAACATAAGCTAATTTAACCCCTTCACCTTGATGCAGGGCTATTTCATTCTAAATAACTCCTGGAGAGTATTAAGACTAAAAGATCAAAATCTTTGAGATTGAAATTATGGTTTCCTGTTTCCGAAGTTGTATCGGACATAATTGATATTTCTCCACATAGATTTCTCTCCATGCGTAAATCACGATTTGCTTGGCAGAAATTAAAAAATTGGTCGTCTGTCATCGACATTGATTCGGGTATTTGTAATCCTAAAGGATAGGAAAACATAATCATGTCTTTTCAATTTCCCCAACTACTTTTACAGCAGATTTCAGCTAAATGAGGTACAAAGGTGAGGAATAAAGCCTTATGCGAAAAGACTTTCAACTCTGTTCCCTGTTAAGAGTTCCTGGCTGTATTTTGATATAAACACCAAAAAGCACCAAGATTTAACTTAGTGCTTTTGGAGCTAATGTAAAGAATCTAAAGAATCTATAGATTTACTTGTTGGGTTGGGGAGTTAAACGCAAATAGGGCTTAACTTCTGTGTAACCTTTGGGGAATTTCTCTTTGAGAACTTCAGGGTCTTTCAAAGATGGAACAATTACACAATCATCACCATCTTTCCAGTCAGCAGGTGTAGCAACGCTGTAGTAATCAGTTAATTGCAGAGAATCAATTACTCGCAATAATTCATCAAAGTTGCGTCCGGTGCTGGGGGGGTAGGTGAAGGTTAGACGCAGTTTTTTGTTAGGATCGATGATGAATACAGAACGTACTGTGACGGTAGCCGCAGCGTTGGGGTGAATCATATCGTAAAGTTCGGAAACTTTGCGATCGGGATCTGCCAAAATTGGATAGTTAAGTCCAGTGTTTTGGGTTTCTTCGATATCTCCCACCCATCCTTTGTGAGAGTCTACATCATCAACACTCAGCGCAATGACTTTCACATTGCGTTTGTCAAATTCTGGCTTGAGTTTAGCAACAGTTCCTAATTCGGTGGTGCAGACTGGTGTGTAGTCAGCAGGGTGAGAAAATAATACTACCCAGCTGTCACCAGCCCATTGATAAAAGTCGATGTCGCCGTGTGTGGAGGCTTGAGTAAAGTTTGGTACGGTGTCACCAAGACGGAGAGTCATGCAAGATTCCCTGTTTTGTTCTTAAAAATATATCTTGTATTTTACTGTGGGAAGTGACAATTAAACACCGACTTTCCAATCGGGTTGTAGAGGTTTGCAACAAAATTTTAAGTTTTTCATATTTTCAACAAATATTATCACCATTTTGGCGTTGCTGATTTTAAAGATGAAAATGATTTTGCATAAATCCCAAACTATTGTATGAACGTCAAGGAACGTCTCTACACCCAAAAATCATACTCTGATTCAGCAACGCCACCATTTTTATCGAAAAACTCCCTATATTAAACTTGAAAAGTTGGACTGCTAGTGATGAAATAGGCTGCTATTTAGCCCTTAGCGTCAATTTGAACAAACCAGGCGATCGCAACTAGCCGCTTCACGCTCTCTCAATCCTATCCTTCCCAGTGAAAGCATTTATACAACTCCCGCCTTTTTTAGTCTGTAGCAAGCTCATAATTTTTGTCTAGCAAAAACCATATTAAAGCAAATACTTACGGCTGTGGCCTGAAATTTACATCGTCTGATGCTCTGTTTATCTAGCGTTATCTATCAGTAAAGAAACCCAATTTGTGTAGCTTATGTATTAATGCTACTCAATTATTTGGGAGAGAATTAAATTTAACACGTTTAACTCATGAGAGTTTAAAAGATACTTTTCAGTAAAAAGTTTTTGTCTAATTTCTTCTAGGCTATAACTTCTAAATACTACAAAAGGAAAATTGCGATAATTGTGTCCTATGGGTAAAATATTACCAACAGGGTACAATGACCTAATATACACAGCTAGAATATCTCGGAAGCGCTCATCTTCCGGTTCTTCTACTCCACTAGCAAAATATTCGCTCATGACCTTACCGCTAATAAATGCAAATAACGGTAATGCGTAATATTGATCTATGTGTTGACTTTTTTGATATAGTCTCTGTGTTTTTTCAGACGCATTTTTAAGTTTTTCTACTAACTCCATAGCATCTTTAAATGATTAGAAATAATAAAAACAAAGTCCGCTTGCACGGACTTGAAGAAAAAATTAGGTTGTGAAAAAGAGGAAAGATAAAACTACACTAACGCTGCTACTTTTTCTAACAATCCTTGAAATAACCTTAATCCGTCGGTATTTCCTAAAGTAGAATCTGCTGCGCGTTCTGGATGTGGCATCATACCTAAAACGTTGCCTTGAAGATTGCAAATGCCAGCAATATTGTTCAGTGAACCGTTGGGATTTTCTCCTTGATAGCGGAATAATACTTGACCGTTATCTTCAATTTCTGCTAATGTCTTCTTATCAGCATAAAATCGCCCTTCTCCATGAGCGATCGGCAAGTTAATAATTTCTCCTTGGTTATAAGTTTTTGTCCAAGGTGAACTATTACGCTCTACTGTTAAAGGAACGCGATCGCAGATAAAATGCAAATCCCGATTTTTGGTTAAAATTCCTGGTAACAGTCCAGCTTCAGTTAATACCTGGAAACCATTGCAAATACCCAAGACAAATTTACCCTTTTGGGCATGTTCTATCACCTGACGCATCACTGGAGAGAATCTAGCGATCGCCCCACAACGCAAATAATCCCCATAGCTAAAGCCACCAGGAATAATTATCACATCTAAATCGCTAATATCCGTCTCTTGATGCCAAACCATGCGCGTTGGTTGTTGCAATAAGTCTTTGGTGACATAAGCAACATCACGATCACAGTTAGAACCCGGAAAAACCAAAACGCCAAATTTCATAATTAGTCAGTATTCAGTATTCATTGGGAACAGGGAACTCTTAACAGGGAACAGGGAACGGGGAACAGGGAACAAGGAACAGGGAACAGTAAAGATTCTTTTTCTCCCTTCTCCCTTTCTCCCCTCCCCGTGTCTCCCCTCTCTTCTCGCCTCTCCCCGCTTAAAACACTCCCGTCTGCGATTCCACCTCAATCAAGTCAAAGCGATAGTTTTCAATCACTGGATTTGCTAACATTTGTTCACACATTTGATTGAGGTCTCTACGTGCTTTCGGTTCATCTGGAGAAGTAATTATTACTTCCATGTATTTACCAATTCTCACCTGCTCAACATTGTCGTATCCCAGTTGCTTGAGGCCAGATTGTACAGCCACACCAGCAGGGTCTAAGACCGAGGGACGAAGTGTCACGAAAATTTTGGCTAGATATTTTCTTTGCACAGGTTTTTGCTGAATGCTGCGATCGCTATACTATAACTTTCTGTTCCACCTAAGCTAGACATTTTCAACAGATTAAGTTAACAGCTTTTTAACAACCTTGAAAAATTGAGCTTTGGTTTCCAAAAGAGTTAAAGTTAAAGTTGATCTATTAACTACTACAGAAACAATATAAACATATATCTATGAAAACTGTACGCACCCGCAGTCAAGATAAAATTTTAAATCTGCTCAAAAACATTAAACAAGGCATTTCCGCCCAAGATATCTATGTAGAATTACGTAATCGTAATCAGAATATGGGTCTAGCTACAGTTTATCGATCGCTTGAAGCCCTAAAACTGGAAGGAATGGTACAGGTACGCACCTTAGCTAACGGTGAAGCACTCTATAGTTTAACACAACAAGATAAACATCATCTCACTTGCTTACAATGTGGTACATCTATACCCATTCATCAATGTCCAGTCCATGAACTTGAAGCACAATTACAATCAACTCATAAATTTAAAGTTTTCTATCACACCTTAGAGTTTTTTGGTCTATGTAATCAATGTCAAAGTAACAAGGTTGAAGTTAGTCATTAGTCATTGGGGATGCTAAGAAAAGAGACACGGGGACGCGGGGACAGAAAAAGACTCTTATTTCTCCCCTCACCCCTCACCGTATCTCCCCTCTTCCTTTTCCCCGCTTAACCAGCGTGGTGATTTCTCTCAGTGATATCGCCACCTAATAAGGGGTTAGCATCAGTAGCACCATCAGAAACGATCGCCCGAATCCCTTCCAAAGTCGCAGGAATAGTTCGGGGGTCCATAAACATAACTTTGCTACTGTCACTCTTACCGATCGTTGCGCCCATATCCAGATAACCTAAAGCAAACAATACCTCTAGGGCTTTATGGGTTTCTGGATTTGCTCTCATTCTTTGGGCGATAATTTCTGCTGATTCGGCTATAGCTTGGGCTTTCAAAACTTGTTGTTGACGTTCAGCTTGGGCTTTCAAAACAATGGCTTTTTGTTCAGCTTCCGCTTGCAAAATTACCGCTTTTTGTCTAGCTTCTGCTTCTAAAACTTGAGCATCAGCCCTACCTTTGGCACTATTTACAGCCGATTCTCTGTCCCCTTCAGAAGTTAAAATTGCGGCTCGTCTGCGTCTTTCTGCTGACATTTGCAATTCCATAGATTCGCGTACCGCTTGGGAAGGAATAATATCACGAAGTTCTACCCGTGTGACTTTCACGCCCCAAGGGTCGGTGGCAATATCTAAATCACGCAACAAAATTTCATTAATTTGGGCGCGAGCGGTAAAGGTTTCATCTAATTCTAATTGTCCCATTTCGGCGCGAATTTGGGTCAGAACTAAATTAGTCATTGCTGATTGGAGATTTTCTACTTTGTACCAAGCTTTCTCCATATCTACAATCCGCCAGTAAACCACGGCATCTACTTCGATACCGACGTTATCACGGGTAATACATTTTTGGGGAGGAATATCTAAAACCTTTTCTCGAATTGTTCCTTGATAAACTACTTTATCGATGAAAGGCAGAACAAAATTGAGTCCGGGGGTCAATTTTTTTTCATAACTGCCTAATCTTTCTACTAAAGCTTCATTCCCCTGATTTACAACTCGCACAGAACCTGCAACGGCAGAACCACCAAGGGCTAAAAAAACCATTAAAAAAAACGCTTCCATTATGATGCTCCTAATTTACAAATTAACAACTGATAACCTCAGAATTCAGGAGTCAGAAATCAGAAATCAGAATGCTGATCAAAACCATAATTTAAACGCTTGATGTTTTGTGGGAATCATCACAACAATTGCTGTTAGCTTTTTTCATTTTGGATTCTGGATTCTGGATTCTGATTGCTTATCCTATAACTAATTAAGAATGTAATAAATTTTCTGGCATGACAATTAAAGTAGTTCCTTCTCTTCTGACTATATAGACTCTTTGATGGGGTGATAAACTGATTTTTTCATCATCACATATTGCCCGCCAAGAATTTCCCTCATATAGTACCCGCCCGGCTTTTCCCATAGGAATTTCTGTTAATGTTTCTGCGATGACTGCATCCCGAATTTTGGAATGACGACGACGCGGCTGTAAATATCGTCGAGACAATAAAACCAAAATTGTTGACAGGAACAGCCAGGCGATAACTTGTAACCATACATTCCCTAAACCTAGCCAAGCTAACAAACCTACCATCAAGGCACTGATACCCATCATCAAGGCGACAAAAGCCGATGGTAAAAAAAGTTCGGTTAAACACAATACTGATCCAGCAAGAAGCCAAATTAAGGCAAAATTTGGCATAGTCCTATCCTAGATACTAGATTTACATGAGTGCATTTCTGCGGTTAGATACAGTTAGGTACTGACTGATTCAGCAAAGCAAGACTTGGTTTGTGAACCATTAACTTTAATGATACAGAGCAACAAAATGTCAATGGGGTAAATAATAATCAGTCTATACTAGCCTTTCAGATGTTTAGAGCTAAATTTAATTGAATTTAACGAGTTAATAACTTTTTACATTTATAGTTACATGATATCTACCGAGTCTATTATTTACTGTGTAAATCCAGATTGCCAGCAGCCAATTAATTCTGCTACAGATAGCGTTTGCGCTAGTTGTCAAACTCCTTTAGTTCACCGTTATCTGTGGGCTAAGGGGAAAGTAGCGGCTAAAGTTCCTGTGGGGATGAAGGTGGGAAATAGGTATGAGGTGATTAAGCCACAAGTTTGGCTAGATACTCAACCAGGACTTTTACCAACAATACCTTCAGAGTTACCACAACAAGCGATCGCTTATCTTAGGTTATATCCAGAGTGGCTACATATTCCTCAACCCTATGGAATCGTGAGTTTAGGGGAAGCAGAGGGAGAAGATATTTGGCTGTTGGAAAATGTACCAATCGATGAAACAGGTAATCTCTATCCAACTATTGTTGATGTTTGGGAACAAGCTACGGCTACCAGACAGATTTACTGGTTGTGGCAAATGATCCAACTGTGGACACCACTTTCTGAGTTGGGAATGGCTAAGAGTTTACTGCTGTCAAACAATTTGCGTGTCCAAGGTTGGTGTGTAAAGTTGTTAGAGTTAGATGATTCACCAAACTCAGAACAGCCTAGTTTAGAGGATTTGGGACGATTGTGGCAAACTTGGTTAACAACGGCAAATACTGCGATCGCTCCCAGGTTGGGTAAGATAGTACAGCAGATGCTAGAGAATCAAGCGGATTACCAAGCTATCACAACTCAACTTAATGAATTATTACTAGCAACCGCCGCAGAATTACCGTTAAGCTTAGAAGTGGCAGGAGCAACAGATCCAGGGTTAGTAATGCCACAAAATGAAGACACCTGTTATCCCTGTGATGATGTAGATAATTCTTTATTACCATATTTAGCGATCGTTTGTGATGGGATTGGTGGCCATGCTGGGGGAGAGGTAGCCAGTCAATTAGCAGTACAATCTTTAAAGTTACAAGTCCGCGCTTTGTTAACAGAACTAGCCGAACAAAGAGAAATATTAACCCCAGATTTATTGCAGCAACAACTCACAGCCGGTTTGCGAGTCGTAAATAATGTGATTTGGTCACGTAATGATGAACAAAAACGCCAAGGTAGAGAAAGAATGGCCACTACTTTGGTCATGGCGCTGCAAGTACCGCAACGAGTGACAACTATTTCTGGACAATATGCAGAAAATACTCATGAATTGTATTTAGCTAACGTTGGTGATAGTCGTGCTTATTGGATTACCCATCAATATTGTCAACTATTAACGATAGATGATGATTTGGCAATGCGGGAAATTCGTTCAGGACGCAATTTATATCGACAAGCTAGACAAAGACCCGATGCCCATATTTTAATTCAAGCCTTGGGAACTAAAGAAGCTGAATCCTTGCGAGTTGCTACTAAACGGTTAATTTTAGAAGAAGATGGAATTTTATTATTATGTACTGATGGACTGAGCGATAATCATCTAGTCGAACAGTTTTGGCGAGATTATGCGATTCCAGTGTTTATGGGTAAACTGACTGTGCAAACAGCCGCACAGGCTTGGGTACAACTAGCAAAAGAAAAAAATGGTCAAGATAATGCTTCGGTGGTCATGATTTTCTGTCGAGTTAGACCACAAGCTTTAGTTCCCGTCATCGAAGATGAACTTTTACCAGCCACAATTGAAAATGAACAGACAGCAATTACAGTAGTTGAGACAGCAGACCAAGCCCCAGCAGAATCACTAGAATCAGAACTTGCTCTAACCTTAGTAGAAGAATCGCCAGAAACCGAAGCTGCTGTAGAAACGTTAGATGAAGATTTTACAACCCAAGCACCAACTCCTACACAGCTTAGTCACACTAAAAAACTAGCATTGCTAGGAGGAGTATTAGTTTTATTGTTGGGTGGTATCAGTTTGGGTCTATTTGCATGGTGGCGATTTTATCCCCAATCCTTCCACAATACCTGCCGACAACTACCGCCAGAAATTCAGCAACTATGCTCTAGACAGAGAAAAGAAATGCAATAAGAAAAAAAGGGAAAACAAAAAATAATATTCAATTGCAAGGCACAATATTAACATTGTCAACCGTTACATTGGCTTTTGCACTCATTACATTAGCATTGCCAGCCGTTACATTGGCATTTGCTCTCATTACATTAGCATTGTCAGCTATCGCATTGGCTTTTGCTTTCATTACATTAGCATTGTCAGCCATCACATTAGCATTTGCAACTATTATATTTTGATAACTACAACAGGGAACGGGGAACTCTTAACAGGGAACAGGCTTGAAAGTCTATTAGCATAAAGCTTTGTTCCTAAAATTTGTACCTCATTTACCTGAAATATGCTGTATGTTTAATTTATTTTGCTAAATTCAATCCCAGTACTCCCAATAAAATGAGTACAATTGATATCAATTTTACGGGACTAGCAGATTCTTCAAACCAACCAATACCAATGCCAGCAATGAGAGCAGTTCCCAATCCAGACCATACCGCATAAGCAACGCTGACTTCAATTCTTTTGAAAGACAGTGTTAAAAAAGTAAAACAAAGTCCATAAAGAACCAACATCCCTATGGAGGGGAATAGGCGCGTGAAGCCTTCGGATAACTTCATGCATGTCGTACCTAAAACTTCAAAAACAATCCCCAATATCAGATAAAGCCAATACAGTAAATCCATCTTAATTTTGCACCTGCGAACTAAACAAATTTGATTCTTGTTTTTTAAATACTAACAACAATTTTACACCCTTTTGGTTTTACAACTATTTTATAGGAATCCGGTTTTATTTTTGAAAAAAAATCAGTACAACTCGTTCCCTGTTCCCTGTTAAGAGTTCCCTGTTCCCTTACCTACAGAATTAATTTCACAACTCAAATCGGACTGCTATATAAAACCGCTTCGCTGAAAATAGGAAAAGTATACATTAAGTAGTCGAGCATTTATTGGTGGACAAAAAATCGATGTTCTTGCCAAAGCATTTAGCGTATTTTGGCAATCAAACGATTGGGATGTCATTGAAGATGTCTCTAAATATGTTAATTGTTTTCCTGGCATCTTTTCAACTACAAAAGGTAATAATGGGCTGAGGGAATTATCCGCTAAGTGCTTGACAACTTCCAAAATTTGTGTTTGCCAATCTTTATAAGGAATTTGCTCAAGAGAATATCCCAGTGAGTTAATTTCCTGAATGAGACTGCTCAAATGTAAAGGCTGAGGATTTACTAAGTGAAAAGTTTTGCCTAAAGATTCTTTCTGTCTGGAGATATAAACAATGGCACTACTGACATAATCCACAGGTGTCATATCCATGATTAAATCTATCTGAGGAGCATTTTTTAAGAGGATAAAACTTTTCAATAGGCGGGACATAATATCATTAGTATTGCTTAGACCTGTTGCACTGTGTCCTGTGATCATTCCCGGACGGTAAACGCTGATCGGCATTCCTCGTAATTTGGCAATTTTGATTAATTTTTCAGCCACCCATTTACTTTGCGCGTAACCATTATCAAGACCTTGACTCTGTTCAATGCTTGCATCTTCTCTGATGTCTTGTTTTCCTGCATAAGTATCTGATTCAAAGATGGCTAAAGTCGAAATATAATGCACAGGTTTAAGTTTAATTTTGCTGGCTAATCTCAAAATTTCTTGAGTTCCCAGGACGTTAGTCACCTTTAATCCTGAATAGGGATAAATTAAATTAACAAAAGCTCCATTATGATAAATTACATCAATTTCACTGGCTAATTGGTGAAACTGCGACGCGGATAATCCTAAAAGCGGTTGGGCTAAATCTCCCAAAATAGGCATAATTCTTGACTGAAAAGCTTCATTCCATAATAAATACTGTTCTAAGTTTTTCTGAATTTTCTGCTTACCTGCTTGGATATTGGTAGCCCGAACTAAACAATAAATATTAGCTGAAGTTTGCTGTAATAACTCTTGTAGTAAAAATGCTCCTAAAAATCCCGTTGCTCCCGTCAAGAAAATTTGAGCAGGTTCTATCAATAAATCGGTGTATTTTTCTGGTGGGTAAATATCATCATCTAAAATGGCTTCTGCGGACAAATCTATAACTTTGAGTGGATGACTTGCACCGGATTTATCGATATTATCAATTACTTCTGCTAGTCCGCTAATAGTGGGATTTTCAAAGAAGGACAACAGTGGCACTTCTACGCCAAAAAACTCGCTGATGGGGTTAAGTATTTGAGCAGTTAATAAGGAATGTCCGCCTAATTCAAAGAAGTTATCATAAATTCCTACAGGTTCAATTCCTAATACCTGCATCCAGATTTCTGCTAGTTTTTCCTGAAGGGAATTTTGCGGCGGAACATAGGGCGATTCTAAAACAGGTCTGCTATCATTAGGTGCAGGTAGCTTTTGCCTATCCACTTTCCCGCTAGGTGTGAGTGGTAACTGATCCATCATCACAAAGCTAGAAGGAATCATGTAATCAGCTAGTTTTTCCTTCAAGAAACTGCGTAACTGGGGTATAAACTGCTGAGTGCTATCTGCTTGTACGGGGTTATTTGCGTAAGCAAGCCAAGGTTTGAACAGGATAGTATTTTCTACTTTCTGATCAGAGTGACTAGAAAAAACTTCTCCTTTTCGTTTGAATAGAACATCAAAACAGCCATCTGTCCCATCACCCGACCAATTGATATTGATGGTATAAGGAAATTCTTGAGTTAATGTCCAAATATCTTCAGGATCTATAGCATCTTTACTAATTTGCTGTAATACTTCGCGCAGTTCTCCCACTGTTTGGGGACAGTCACTTTTAGCTAATAATTTTTGTGCTTTTATATCTGCGAAAATTCTAGCATTAGGAATGCGGCGAATATCTAAAATTGGGGGTTGGTTTGTGGCTAGTATTTCCTTTATTCTTACCAATGTCAATCCCTCTTGATGCCAATCCAAGCAAGGATAATTAATTGTCGGTGTTTCTTCAGCGCCGACTTGCAAAACTACATCATAACGAAAGCGTACTAATTCATTATGATAACGCCCCCGCTTAATTTGAATTTCTACATCAGTAATCTGTGGGAAATGATGTTTGAGAGCAATAAAAAATGCCGGATCAATTACTAACCCTTTTTCTTGGTTCAGACGTTTTTGAATGCGTTGCCGGAGTTGGGCTGTAGATAATGATTCTGGTGCTTGATACAACTGCACAGAAGTATGAAAAGCTGCTAATAATGGCAAACTACGAACATCACCAATAAAGATAAAGCCACCTGTTTTTACTTGTTGGATCAGACCTTCTAGAACTTGGACTAAATAATCAATACTAGGAAAATATTGAATAACTGAATTGATAACTATAGTATCAAAATTTTGGGTTTCTAATCCTGCTAAATTATCTGCTGCTCTTTGCTCCAGACTGACTGAATAATTCTGCTTTTGCTTGGTAAGTTGTTCCTGAATATAAAGTATAGATGCTTGAGTAATATCTGTGCCACAATAATGATTACAGTAAGGAGCAATTCGGAATAGCAATAATCCTGTACCGCAACCTATTTCTAACAAATGCTGGGGTTTTAATGCTAAAATCCGGCTCACTGTATGTTCAACCCATTCCCGAATTTCTGCGCTTGCTACTGGCAAACCTGTATAACTATTATTCCAACCACTAATATTAAAAGTCGGATCTTCTTCAACTTCAATATCGGATTGACTGTAAGCATCGTTCCATATTTTTTGCCATTGAGCAGTTTGCTCAGTATGAGAATCATTGGTAAAAATTGGTTCTTGATTGGGAACAACATAAGCAACTAATCGTTTGTCTCCATTTGTCCCTTCACGAGCCATTACTATCGCTTCTTTGACAGTAGGATGCTGAAGTAATACTGCTTCAATTTCCCCCATCTCGATGCGAAAGCCACGTATTTTGATTTGATGATCTGTGCGTCCGATATATTCAATATTGCCATCTGGGAGCAAGCGAACTAAATCACCTGTTTTATAAAGACGCGCACTTTTTTGCTCACTAAATGGGTCGAAAATAAATTTTTCTGCGGTTAGCTCTGGTTTGTTCAAATAACCTCTGGCTACACCATCCCCACCAATGTATAATTCTCCAACTTCACCTATAGGAACGGGTATATAAGGTATTTCTTGATGATGGAGATTTTGTGGTAAAATATATATTTGAGTATTAGCAATTGGCTGTCCAATGGAAATTTTTTCCTCAGCCGATTTGACTTGGTAAACTGTTGACCAAATAGTGGTTTCTGTGGGTCCATACATATTCCACAGAGAACCAACTTTATCTAGTAATTGAGATGCGAGCTTTTGGGTTAGTGCTTCACCACCACAGAGAACTTTAAGTTGTTTATTTCCCTGCCAACCTGCTGCTAGTAACATTTGCCAAGTAGCGGGGGTAGCTTGCATGACTGTAGCACGCGATCGCTCTAATTCTTCAATTAATTTGCTTCCATCAGCAGCGATTTCCCGACTCACTATCACTAAACGCGCACCTAAAGTTAGGGGTAAGTAAATCTCTAAGCCAGCAATATCAAAAGATATAGTCGTGACTGCTAGAAGAATATCTGTTGCTGTCATTCCTGGTTCTCGACTCATGGAAGTCAAAAAATTAACAACAGATTTATGCTCTATCTGTACGCCTTTAGGTTTACCAGTAGAACCAGAGGTATAAATAGTATAAGCTAAATTTTGAGGAGTTATTTGACAGACTGGGTTTTTTGCACTTTGTTGGTCAATCTCATCCCCATCACCATCAATACAAATAATTTTAATATTTTCATTTGCTATAAAATTAGTGCAAATCCCCATTAATTTATTCTGAGTCAGTAGCACTGATAACTTGGCATCTTCCACCATGTAAGCAAGGCGCTCTTGGGGATAACTGGGATCTAAAGGAACATAAGCCCCACCTGCTTTGAGAATCCCTAAAAGTCCAATAATAGTATCTAGGGAGCGGTCTAAACAAATACCTACTAAAACTTCAGGTTTTACTCCCTGATTCTGCAAGTAATTTGCTAATTTATTAGCTCGACAATTAAGTTCTTGGTACGTGATTTGCTGGTCGAGAAAAATCGCAGCAATCTGCTCAAATTTTGCTTCTACCTGAGCTTCAAATAAGTGATGAATACACTTATCTTTTGGATAATTTACTTGCGTTTTATCTTCTTTTTTAAAGTGAGTCATCCGTGCAAATATTTTTCAATAAGTTTGATAGCAAAAGGTGAAAGCTCAGAGATTCCATTCTCCCAACGGTTGATTGTGGAGTATGTAACAATTAGTCAGTGAGCAAAACTCCCGAATCAGCCCCAGAATTCCGGGTTGCTTCATTATTAATGGTCTTTTTAACCTTCCGCTTTATCGCTTGATGTAGTAAATAATACGTCAGTTGGTATAATAATCAAATTGAAGTGTAATTGTAAATAGAACAAATGTATACAAATCTTAATAGAATTAATTTGCAATATTTTATACTAATTTCCTGAATAGTTTTAACTATTTTATACTTTAACCACAGTGTAATAAGCTGTTATGCTTTTAATTTGCACACTATAGCTACCCTAAACTCTGGTTTTGTGACCATTTCACTAGAAGATTTGTATCTTTCATTTAGTGAAATGGTATAAACCAGCACAACCTCGTAGAATCTTACTTTGCCAATTTTGAATTTTGCGATCGCGTAGCGTGTCGAAGACAAAAGTTCTGTAGGCGGGTTTCCCACACCCTGGAAACTTTTTAAGACGAATTTTGAATTTTGAATTGGTATGAGACCAATCCTGTAGAAAGGTTTCCCAGACCTTGGGAACTAGGAAATCCGCAGTAACTTTGCCTGTCTAGTAGCCATTTCCAATCGCCAAAGCAAAAAAGGGGGTAAATGTACATGAGGAAAAACAATATTTTCCCGATTAACCTGTCTACACTTTCTCTTGTAAGCTAGATATGCTGTTTACCAAATGCCCACAAAGCCTGGTTGGTTAGGCTTTGTTTGTTATTATACTGGTGGTGACAGTTTTGAGTTTTGAAGCAAGCAAATTTAGTGAGAGTTAGCTGTGGAGATGATTGTGGAAGAGAAAAAGTCCGAAGTAAATGCGATAAAAGTTGGCGATCGCGTCCGTGTCAAAGAGTCAGTTGTAGTTTATCATCACCCTGAACATCGTGGTCAGGCATTTGACCTCCAAGGATCAGAAGGAGACGTTGATGCGATCGTTACCCAATGGGAAGGTAGACCTGTCAGCGCGAATCTACCAATATTAGTCAAATTTAGTAAAAAATTTAAAGCTCATTTACGCGACAATGAACTAGAAATTCTCTAAAATCTCCTAGCGGCGACGAAAAAACTGAAAAATATTGAACTCGCCGCGCATTTTTTCCAAGTCTCTCCGATTTTGAGCGGCGGTTGTCTGATACCACTGGCAATGACGCTGAAACTCAGTCCGCGTTTGAACTTCGTAATAAAATTCATAAGTCGTCTGCTGAGTAGCAAAGGTTTCGTCAACTCCAGGCGGAATAGATGGTAAAATGTGGGGTAAATGCTGAGACATAAGCAATTCAAAATTCAAAATTCAAAATTCAAAATTCCAAGTTCCAAACACTCTTAGAGAAAGGCTTCTCCCTAAAAATTTGCAACTTACAAATTACAGCAGGGAACAGGGAACAGGCTTAAAAGTTTCTTAGCATAAGGCTTTGTTCCTAAAATTTGCGCCTCATTTACCTGAAATCTTCTGTAAGTTACTCTTATGATTATAGCCTTTTACCAATAATTCAGTACATTAACCAATATTCCGGCTATAGTCCAATAGTGCCATTTTTAATTTTGAATTTTGAATTTCTTACAATTTTGAATTTTGAATTTTGAATTTTGAATTTTTAGAGCCATCCCCGAAGAAAATACACAAAACTACCCACATATTCTTTTAAAGCTCTGGTAAATTGATCCAAATTTTCCGTATCAGGTAATAAGTTAAGTATGGCGGCTTTCGGACTACTACTAAGTTCTCTGAGGTCAGATTGACTAATCAGGAAATCAGTAGGTGCGGGAATGACATCAATACCTTGACGTTGAAAAATTTTTAGCGATCGCGGCATGTGCATGGCGGAAGTGACTAATAATACTTGTTTAATTCCCTTAGCATCCAGAATCTTTTTGACATTTACTGCATTTTCATGGGTATTGAGAGAATTAGGTTCTTGAATAATTGCCTCTTTTGGTATACCAATCGATGTGAGAATTGCAGCTATATCTGTTGATTCTGGCGCACCACTACCCCGCCAATCAATCCGTCCTCCACTGATAATAATTAAAGGTGCTTTTTGTTGCAGATAGAGTTGTGCGGCATAAATCACGCGATCGCCTTGTTCGCTTAAATCTGCGCTAGGACGCGGCCAAGCAGCCGTTTTAGTCGCACCACCCAATACTACAATTGCTTGTGCAGAGGGGATTTGCTCTAAAGGAAGATTTTGCCATTCTAGCGATCGCACCAAGTTTTTAGCCACCCAAGCGTTACCACACCCAAGTAATAAAACAAGAGCAAGGGAAATAGCGATCGCCGCAGTGCGGGGACGTTTCCATAAAGTGAATAAAGCCACTATTAAACTAATACTGGCTAATCCCAAAGGATAAAAAAATAGAGGCAATAATTTAGAAAGATATAAAAACATAATAGGGCAGAAGGGAGACACGGGGAGGGGAGAGGGGGAGAGGGGGAGATGGGGAGATAAAGAGACACGGAGAGGGGAGAGGGGAGAATTTTTTGTCCTTCTTTCTCCGCGTCAGAGCGTCAGAGCGTCTCTTCTGCCCCCTGCCTCCTGCCCCATACTCAATCCCCAGTTAAATTTTGAATTTTGTTGGCGAAGCCTTGCCGAAGGCTATTTTGAATTTTGAATTGTTGTTATTTTTTCCAAAACTGAAGGAAAGTGAAAGACCTAGAAGATTCAGAACCACGTCGAAAACGGCGGGTAGGTTTTCTTCTGAACTTTCTATTGCTACGTACTTCCGTCTCTTCGGTTTCTCCTTCTGCCATCAGTTCCTCTGGTAACTGGGTTTTAGTGTCTTCCTTACTGCGCCACCAAGCAATAACCCAACCACCACCAATAGCACCAATAGCACCTAAAAATATACTGATGGGGGCTGAATAACCTAACAATGTAAATCCCATTATAAAAAATAACCAGTATTTTAGCCCTGCATCAATACCATCATTAGAAGGGACGACAGGCGGGGGGCTAGTATCATCAGGGGTTGTGAACCATCCCAAGGTAAAGCCACCAACCACCCCCAGGAAAATACTTAAAATCAGGGATGCTCCCAGCATACTGGCGATAATGGTGATCATGACCCCAAAAATCAGCTGAGACAAGAAGTTAGGAGTAGATGATAAAAGGACACTAAGAAGATTATTTTTTTGCGCCATAATTCAAATTTGGATATGGAGTATGGGGTATGGGGTATGGGGTATGGGGTATGGGGTAAATTTTATTCTTTTCTCCCCTCAGAGCGTCTCCCCATTTCCCCATCTATCAGGAAATTAACTCTTTTAATTGTGCCTGATATGACTGAGTAGTGTCTAAAATCTTAATGTATGGTTGCTCTTTGTCTGTAAATGGTTCAGCTTGCTGGACTTGGGATGTTAACAAATCAGCAGTAGCATCAGCAATATCACCTCTACGGTTGACTAGCCGTTGTTGTAAAACTTCTATTGGTGCAGTACAGTGAATAATCTGCAAAGCTAATTGATGCTTGGTGGCTTGAGCGATCGCCTCCTGACGGAAATTTTGGCGATCGTATTTAGCATCTAAAATCACCGTCCAACCCTCATTAGCCAGTTTAATCCCCAATTCTAGCAACCTGTTATAAGTCTTTTGGGTCATTTCTGTTGTATATATTTCCGACCCTCCACGTTCTAACAAAGGAATACCCGCTAAATGCTTCCGCACAGCATCAGAGCGCAGATGAATCCCATTTAATTGTCGAGCTAAATATCTGGCTGTGGTACTCTTACCAGAACCAGATAAACCAGACATTAAAATTAGTTTTCCCTGTTGAGATTTGGTATACTCCCAAGCTTGTTTATAGTAATTAGCTGCCGTTTTTGCCGCTTCCTCCTTCGCATTTGTAGGAACACTAGGGTCATCTAATAAAAATGAAGTTACCTTAGCTCTCACATAAGCTTGACGACTTAAATATAGAGGTAAAACTTGCGCTCCTTCCCAATCTCCAGTTTCCTCTAGATAGGAATTTAAAAACACATTAGCTAAATCTTTAATTCCTCGTGCTTCTAAATCCATTACCGTAAACGCCACATCATACATGACATCTACAAAGCGAAACGGTTCATTAAACTCAATACAATCAAAAAGCAGAATTTTCTCTTGCCACAGAGCAATATTTCTTAAATGTAAATCCCCATGACATTCCCGAATAAAATGATTAGCAATACGCTGATTAAAAAGCTCTGCACGTTCGGCAAAAAACTTATCTGTGTATGCTTTCGTTTCCTCAAACTGTGTTTGAGTTTGCGCTTTACCAATATAATTTTCTGTCTGCTGGTAATTTTCATCAAAAGCTACTCTCACTTTAGCCACTTGACCAAAAGTGCTAATATAATCATTTATCTCTGATCTAGCATGATATTGAGCAACAATTCGTCCCAGATTTTCTAACAGTATTTCGTTTAACTTACCTTGCTCAAACAAACTACTAAATAGACAATCTTGGGTAAATTGACGCATTTTTAATACATATTCTACTGCCTCACCTGTACCAGCCAAATGGTATTTTTCACCTACTAAAGTAACTGGCACAACTTCCAAATATAATTCACCTGCACCCCGTTGATTTAAACGAAACTCTTCCTGACAAAAATGCTGGCGTTTTTCTAAAGTCGAATAGTCTAAAAAGCCAAAATTTACGGGTTTCTTTACTTTGTAGACATAATTCCCAGTCAGCAGCACATAAGAACCATGAGTTTGGATCAGTTGAATTGGTTCTGTAACTGGATGGGGATAAAACCCTGGTTGTAACATTTGCTCAATTAAAGCGGGAAGAGTTGCTTCTGTCATAGGGAATTGACCAATTTTCGATTCTGTGTTACAAATATTGAGAATAAAGCTATTTCAGCTAAAATCAAGAATACAACTAAAATTGATTTTGTATAAAAAATTTGGCAATTTTTACGGCTCTATTTGATTTTTTAAGCTACCACCTGAAAATCGCAACCTTTGTAGAGAGGATTGGAAGTGTCTATGTTCTACCAACCTCTCTAACAAGAGTGTAATTGTGAATTTTGAATAGCTTATCTATCTCCTAACCAAGTTTCTAAATCAGCAATATCAGTAAAATCTAACAACTCCTCACCTAAATCTTCTAACTCTTCCACTGATAAAGCCTGAATACGTTCCTGTAACTGGGAAGTCAAAACACCAAAGCGACGCTTCAGTAAACGCAAAGTAAATGATACAGCCTCTTGTTGTCTTCCCTGTTCTAGTCCCCGTTCTATTCCTTCTTCCATCCAGCTAGTAACAATTTCCATAACTTCCTCCCGTTTTGGTTCTATCCTAGCAAGCTGTTCTTCAAACAAGACTTTTTCTTCAGTGTTTAACCGAAGATATGTATCAATAAACCCAGAAATTAACTGTACTTGTGCTGGGTTCAATCCTAAAGTTGTCAACAGCTGCAATGCTGCTAATTTAGCTATCGGTCTTTCTGGCTTTGACTTTCGCATCTTGGCTATCAACGCACTAGCTACAGGGTTAGGTTGATTAACAAAATCTCGCCAGTATAAATTATTTAATTGAATCACCCGATAATTAAATTCTAATATTTTCCATTTCCCAAACTCTAAACAAAAAGAATCTGGTTCTGGGGCTCGGGGTGCGTCGTGGGAATAAATAACTATGGGATAAACTGGAAGTACGTATTTTTCACTTTAGCTAGTTTAGCCCTAGTTTTAAAACTCCCCATAGGGGAGTCAAGTATCATTCGCTAACAGCATCTACATCAATCACCGGGGAGTGGGGGATAAGGTAATATTCACAGATGGCATAATTACCTAAGCCAACATGAAGATAAAAACCACCTTCCCAGTAAATGGCTCTTGGATACCTAACAACAGCAATTAACTGATGTTCTGTAGATGTTCCATCACTTTGGAACAGTTTTATTTTCATTGATAGCCCGTTTTAGCTCCTTAAATAACAGTCTGACACCATAAGCGGCGGTTTGACTAATTACCAAGTTACCAAAACCTTTTTTAACTTCCTTCTCTTTAACACCAGGAGCAATATCACCGACTGACATACTGGCAGTGAGTGAGGCTTGCATGGCTTGTAAAGTTAGGGCTAAAGTTGCCTCAACTTGTGGGGCAAGGTCTTTAGAAACCAATGGCATTAGGCTTTGAGAAAGCGTTTTTTTAAACTCCCTCATTGCTTCATTTTGCAGCCGTGCCACAGTTTTTTTCTTCCACAGTTCCGGATCGTCCTGAAATTTGGCTTTTCTGGAGTCGTAAAACTCACCCAACTTTTTACCAATGTCATTTTGTGGCCTGGCATGAACAGGGGCGATCGCGTCCAAGACCCAAAGGTACATCTGTGAGCGACACAGTTTAGAACCCGAACCGGTCTTCATGGTTTCTTTATCACCGCTAGATTCCTCATCCTTAGCCATCCCCAGCCGTCGTTTAAATCTTCCCAGTGATTCAAATTTGGTCACGGGGTAAATTTGACTGATGAGTAAAGCCTGTGGCCTTGCCCCAATACCAAATTTATTCATGACTCGGCGGTAAGGTTCAAACTCTGGTGATTTTAAGATTTCCAGAATGTTTCCCTCTATCTCCCCCTCCCATTCGTGCAGGTCACAAAGCATATTCGCTAGACGGCGGGTGAAATTGGAAATTTCTACACCGTAGGTTTTGGCTATGGACTTGTTGTGGAGTTTGTCGTAATAGAAGGAGCGGCGGATGGTTTTTCTTTCCCGTCTAGCTAACCATGCCCAAAGCGGTGATAAACCATCTGCTTTACTGAGGTCACTTTTTTTTAATGCCGCCTCTGGAAATTCCCGCGCCAATTGCTGGCGGATGCGATTGATCACTGGGGACTGAATGCGGTTAACTGACTGTAGCTGTAGCCACAATTGCCGCATCTGTGAGACCTTCCCGGCTTCAAACTGTAGGAAAAAATCTTCCTCTTCCCAGTGTGCCAGGGCGTAAGCAGCTAAAGCTAAAGCATCAGCCTGGTCATTCTTATCGGGCAGTCGATGTTGTTTTCTGTAATGAACTGCCTCTTGATGACCTACCCATAACACCTTAATTCCCTCAGCTTCACAGATGTGTGACCAAATCCAACTGTAATGTATTCCGGTTGGTTCCATTACCACAGCATCAGGTTTTAGGGCTAATAATCCCTCTACTCCTTCAGTGTCGGCTTTAAATGTCAAAGGGTCTGGCGCATCTTTCTTGACTGTGCGCTTGTTTTCCTTAAAATAGGTTCTAAAGTTTTTGGGAATAGATGATAATTCCCAAGCGACAACGCTATTTTTACAAACGTCTAAACCAACAATTTTCATTCAATTTTCAAGGTACAGCGTGGGTGTATATTCAGCACAAATTACCCCGTGATATAATGGTCACGAATCACCCAAAATTAGTGTATCAATTCACTTTTAAACCACACACGGGCGGGAATTAATAACAGCAGTGGATTCGTGAAAAATAGAAACCTTGCGGTCATTTCATATAAAAAATCCGTGCTGCTGTTGTTCTTCCCCTCTAGTTGGTACTAGAGACGGTCTGAGTTGTACTGACTCATTCCGCGACAACCTCAACAATTAAAAATTCAAAATTCAAAATTCAAAATTCAAAATTCAAAATTGTTGAGGGTGTTTCGGCTAGGGAGTCCACCTAGCCATCGTCAGGCGGGGCTGTTATAGAGATACTTTTGTAGATATCGTAGTTTTATCCCTATTCATTGATTGCTCGACTAATTCGTTAACTTTTTCCTTTATTTGTTGTTCACTCATGCCAAAAATTCGAAGATTAGAAATAATAAATATTTCTTTCTCAACAACTTCTATTGACTTGCCTGAGTGTGTCGCTAATCTTTGGGATAATATGCTGAGAGCAAAAGTATTACCTAATAATGCTTCATTGCTAATCAGTGTGTAACCTTCTTTGTCTGATGGTAAAAGTGATGGTGTTTCTTGTTGTGTCATGATTTTATTACTCCTCAGTGAATCTAAAAATCCTTGGGGTCAAGGGAAGATTTAAAAGGGACATTATCTTCGTCTTCCTCCTCTGTAACAGAATTAGAGCTAGGTGAAACAGCATTAATATTGTTGTCTTTATTTTCGATTCCCTCCTCAAGCTGGTCTCGTTGTTTTCGTAAATCAGCAACAGTTTGTCTTAATTCGCTAATTTGTTGTCTCAGTTTAGATTCTTGAAGTTGTAAATTAGCAACAGTTGCAGCTAAATTCTCTCGATTTAGTTCCTCATCACAAACTTGATTAACCTTGGCTCTTACATCAGCAAGAACTTCTAAATATCTGTCTTGTTCATCTTCAGATAAATTTCTGATTTCTTCGTACTCAAACGGACAATAGGGCTGGGGTTGTACTCGCTTTAAAACCCTAATTTGTGAGACATAAGGCATAGTTATACTTCCTCCTCTTCTTCGGTAAAATCTTCGTCATCATCACCCACTAATGAATATTCATGTTCTGGGTCAAGAGTGTTTAAAATGTCCGTCATTGCTCTACCAGTCAACACATCAAAAACTGAGTAACCGCCTAACATTTGCTCAATTTGATAGCGTTGCATTTCAGTCTCTAGTTCTGGTGTGACTAGCCGGGGGTCAGTGTCATCTATAGAGTTAATTGGCGGCGGCTGCTCATCGCCATCAATCCAGCGTGAATACTGGCTGTTGTAAAATTCCTGCCATGCTTCTAGGGTTAGGTCTGGGTTAGCATCTAGAAAGTCGGCGTATTCTTTAAGGCGGCCGAATCCTTCGTTACCGGCTCTCATGGATTCAAGCCAGCTATATGCCAGTAGGAAACCGCCGTTATTCTCGGCATCTGCTAGGACTACCTCATGAGAGACAGTATGGTCGATAGCCCAAATTTGAGCGATCGCCACTTTTTGTTCTGGTGATAATCGGTAAATGTCAATCACCACCAAGGGGGTTGGGTCTACTGCCTCTGCCTCTCTCGCATATTCCAAGGGGAACGGGTCACGTAGGGGAACGCCATTAGGGAATAAATGAGCTATCGGCTCTAACGGGTTGCTGGGCTTGAGCTTTGCCCAAGTATCATGTTTGGTCATGGGTTTTGAGCCTTACCAAGTAAATATTGATAGTCCAATTTGAGGCTTTTAGCTAATGCCTTAATTTCCTCATTTGTGGGGGGGATTTGGTCATTTTCTAAGGCTGATAAATGCAAAATATTCATGCCTAGACGGTCAGCAGTTAGCCCTAAAGTTAACCCTAGTTCGCTCCGTCTTAGAGTAATTACATAGCCAAAACTTTCTACTCGTTCCCAACTAGAAATCACCTTCACATCGGTGTATACAGGTTTAAGGGTCACAAATTAACCTCCTGTAGTTCTGTAATTAAAGTTGTGGTTCTGCTACTCACAGCAGCTTCTAACTCTGTGGCGATTTTGGTGAAAAATTGACAAGCACTCAGGCGGTCTAATGTGTTAAGATATTGGGCTAATCTTTGGGACAGTTCCTTGTCATGTTCTTGTGCATTGATTGAGCAAATGTAATCAATTTCTAAATGTTGATATTCAATGAACAAGAGGACGGTCTTACTTAAATAAATTAGCTGTTGTTCATCAAGACCTTGTAAAATTTCGTTCATGGTTAGGTCAGGTGGTAGCGTCAAAGATTACTTGATATTCGTGACCCGTGGAACGAGAGAGAATTTTGGCGTATTCTTCGGCATCACTGCGTTTTCTATATCTATTGATTAATTGATTAGGTGATGTGGGGAAGGAGATTTTAAAAACACCCCAAGGTGAGATTTGTTTACCGTATTGATTCATGTTAGATTACCGCTTCTAGTTTGGTGAGAAATTAACCAGTTTAGCCACCAACTAAACTGGTTAGTTGGCATAAGCAACCCTGTTAAATGGTTGGGGAGAAAGCCAGTAGTGCGTCATCTACTGGCATGGCTGTAAACGTAAATGCTTGTGATCAATTAAAGTTAAAAGTGTTTTACCTCCTTTACTAAACAACAAACTTGTAGGCGTAGAATGTAGCGTTACGCCTCAATCTTTTCTGGTTCAGGTAGTGGTAAGCTTCTGATTAATTCTCTGATTACATCAGTAGCGGGTCTACCTGCTTGTTGACAATACTTCTCTAGCTTTTCAGCTTCCTGTGTGGCTAGATTCACTGTTATGCGCTTGGTTGCCCATTTCTTGTTGGTCATATTTGATAATTAATTCCCTCATTACTTCGGTCATGGTTTTACCTGTTTCTTGGCAGTAGTCATCTAGTCTTTCTCTCAATTCAAAACCCAAGTGAAATGACACCCGCTTACTTTCTTGATTTACTTTCTTCCCTGTAATTGGCAATTGTCTAACCAAATTTCTTAGGGCGGCGTGGTAAGCGGTGGGCTGTTTTTCTTGGTATCTTTGATGGATTTCTAGACTTTCGCCAGTAAGTGCAATAGTAGTAGCTTTTCTCCTAGTCACAGCGATAATGCACCTACTCAGATAAATAAACTCCGGCGCGCAATTGGACGGTTAAAGCTTCAACTAAACCTAGCTTGATAAAGTTGGCTTTATTGAGAAACTTAGTAAAATCTATTCCCTCAATTGCTGGAATTTGACCGTTGTCTCCGGTTTCTAAACTGCTGGTGATTTCATTCAGTAACCAGTTTTTTTGCAATTTAGTTAAACCTTCAAGATACTTGCCGTATTTAGCAACTAATTCATCAATCAATGGAATGTCACCCTGCTCAATCGCAAGGTGATCATAAATGCTTTTCATTGGTAAACCTCGGTTTTTAGACAGTAAGTTATGTCTGCAATTCAAAATGAATGCAGAGATTTGAGGAAATAGTCCGCAGGTAGGGGACTGCGGACTGGACAAGACATCTATCTACCCAATAAGTGCTATTCATGACACTTATCAAACAAGCACCCGCGACTCGGCGGGCTATGAGGTTATGAGGTGTCGCCCCGGCTTGAGTATGGTGTGTCCCCACGGGTACGCGCTACCCATTAGGTGGGGAGGGGGCTGTGTCTGGTTTGTCCCTTCTACTTCTGCTGTTCTGGAAACTTCGCGGACAGGTCTTTTCAAGGGGCTGTCATCTCCCTGATTGTTTTTGCTGGGTTTCCAGTAGTGGCAAAGGTGAGGAGGGAGCGTTAGAAATAAGAACATATTTAAAAATGCTCTTGCACTAGAATAATTGCATATGTAAAAATACATTGTCAAGTAGCATTTTTGTATATGCAATAATTGGAGAAGTTACGACATGAGAGATAGTGAAAATGACAGAAGCCAAGAGAGGACGGCCAAAAACCAACAGAGAAGCAAAGACGGTTACGCTAAGAGTCAACCTGGATGCGTGGGAACAGTTTCGACAGAAAGCAAGGGAGTTGGGGATGAGTCGCTCGGAGTTGGTAGAAATGATAGCGAGTGGACAGATGTCCTTACATGGATCGGAAGCGGGGCTGATGGGGGAATCATCGGCCAGCTAATTAATGAGCTTGAAGGACAGCTGGCGGATTACGAAAAGCAAGTAGTTGTCACACGGCAACGAATTGAGAAGCTCAAGAGTATATCGGAGACTCAGTATTCTGAGAATAATGAATAAGTCCGTCCTACCTATGAGGTAGGGCGGTTATTTTTGTCCAAAATAACGATCGCTCTCACTGCCATCGAGGAGCGATCGCATTTTCCCCAAAGGAGCGATCGCCCCGACCGCCACCACCAACACCGGGGGGAGGCGAATATCTAATTACTGAAACCTATGGACAGAGAAACAATCAAGCAAAGGGTATTGGAATATTTAGACCGTGGCGACATCAACGGGGCAATTCAAAGCATGATGTCTGACCTAACTAAAGATACAAAACCTGATTACCCAGGCTATCAGGCTAATTTTCTCGTTTGCCAACTAGCCACCCAGTTAATACTTGCCGGACAAATGCAACATCCAGAACAGGTCAGGCAGTTCATTAACGGAATTTAGCCGGGGGGAATTGGGACCGATCGCTAATATCCAATGACCAATAACTAATTACTTATCTATGGGCAAGTGGTGGAAAGACTGTTTTATCGAATTTCTCGCATCGGGTAATTACAGATGGTCAGCCGCTATTTACTACCCCAATGGTGCATTTGACTTTGTAAATGATTTTCCCTCAGCCGATGCCGCTTACTTAGCAGCTATTCAAAAAGCCAACTTTGGGCGACTGCTCAACCAAGAAGGAATGCCTGACGATTTTTTAAAAACGAATGACTACAGCATGGACATCTAAACATGATGCCTTCTGTCTGGAGAACCGGGTCACGCCATCTGCCAAGCTTCTCTGGCACTGGCTGGAGGCTCTAGCCAAAGGCAATCATGATCAGGAGCTAGAACCGGACTTAAAAGACTTTAACAAATGGGTTGAAAAGCATAGGGGTAAAGGCTTCTGTAGGCTTACCCTCAAAAATGCCTTAGCCCAACTAATCGACCTGCGGGTGGTAGACCTCATCAAACAATTTACGTGGTCAATCGTCCGTATTGCTACACGTCCCCTAGAGTGGCTAAAACCGAAAAAAAATTTACGCCAGCGAAATAAAAATTACGCTCAACAGCCATCAAACCAGCAAAACACCGATGACGCTCAATACAGCAGCAGCAATTACTCTTTAAGTGAGGAAGAATTAGCAGAACATGAGGCTGTACTGACTGAATGCGAAAACGCTGGTATAGTCTTTGACCCTATCCAATCACCAGAAATTTTAGATTACACCCATGAGGAAGTGAAAGCAGCTATCAAGCTTTTTCATCAACGTGGCGGCCATAAAAAAATTAAAAATCCCCAAGGCTGGTTAATTGGCTGCTTACGCCGCCGTTGGTATGAGCAGCCCCAAGGCTGGAGTTTTATCGATTTACTCACAGCATTAGGGGTGATCAGGCCGGAGCCGGAGTGAAGAACTCAATCACAACTCAACCACCGCGCACACACCGCGTACTCATAAAATGAGCGATCGCTAAATTTCTCCCCTCTCCCCTTCTCCCCTCTCTCCTTTACCAAGTGCTTACCATGACAGTAATAGAACCAACATTACTGGATACCGGGAAGTTTACCAGTACAAATAGAGTACAAACTTACGATCCTTACTGGGATGAAATTACTAAACCTGAAGCTGTCACAGTAACAGTTAAGATTGACGACTATGAGCTAGATGACGCATGGAATAGTGCCGATTTTGGCGAAGTTCTCCATCAAGTTGATAGCAACGGACAGTTATTAATTTTCTTTGAAACCAGCAACGAACCACCGGACCCGGACGACTACCCCACACTAACAGCATTTAAGAAAGCATGGGAACAGTGGGAAATTAAAAACCCTTGGTGGACTAATACCAGAATTAAGTGCAAAAAATCACCATCAATAAAAACTGCTCCAGAACAAAATAGCAGTGTTCTGGAGCAAAACTGTGCGGTCGTAGAAACTGCCATTAATCATGTTCTGGAGCAAAACCAGGATGATACTAATAGCGTCAATTGTGCGGTTGTAAATTCTGCTCCAGAACAAAAAATTTCACACTGGTTGGAAAAGTACCCAGTTACTCGCGGCAGTAATCAATACTGGTATTACCGTTACTGCTGGATGGAGGGGAGGAAAATTCACCACATCCACATACCAGGGGGAAATATCAACAGCACCGTTGCACGAAATCGTAAGCAGCGAGTAGAAGAGGCAATCCGTGCCGGCGAATCTCCAGCCGACATCAAAAAAATATTAAATTCCCCCTTGGGACTTTGAAACCTCAAACGAGTCTCCCCCGGCGCGTAAACACCAGGGGAGACATTTATCAGGGTGTATTGTGGGGAGACGTGTATCGGGTGAACTCCACCAAAAGCCTTGGGCGCGGCTGCTAGTCACATCTGCCGTAACCGCATCCGCACCACTATTATACAAAAAAATCACCCTACGCGCCAGGGTGAGACAGGGGTAACAAAAACTATGACTAATCAATATAACCGATAAGTACAATCAAGAGTAGTATTTTCGCCTGAAGGTATTAAACAAGTTATATCAGCAGCCAACTGAATAAGTTCATCAGCTAATTGTCGCAGCGTGTATTTATCACTGTAAACTGCCAACTGTGCCAATTTAGTTTTAATTTCTTGTGGTGTCGTTGGTACTACTTCCGCTACTACTTGGGTAATTGGTTCTGTACTCATAAATTTGCGATCGCTCCTTTAATTTGGTCGTCAGTAACATCGATGTAACGTTCTAAAGCCTTCATATCCTTGTGTCCTGTAATTTTTTTGATGGTTACAGGGGATGTTCCGTTGCTGTGTAATCGAGTGATGAAAGTCCTGCGGAAACTGTGGGTACTGATGCCTTTGCTGGTTAGTCCGGCGCGATCGACAGCCCTCATCAAAATATCAGCAGCATTTCGCAAAGTAATATGTTTTTCACCATCACGATTAGGAAAAAGCCAGATTGAATGTGAACTCGGCTTATAATTTTGTAGACCTTCCCTGAGTACATCGTGAATTGGGACTTGCCTAGTTTCCACCGTCCCATCAGGGCGTTTCTTTCTGGTATTGGCGCGAAAAGTAATTTCATCCCGCACCATTCCGTTTTCGTCGTAAACATCACTTACTTGTAACTGTACAACCGCGCCGCAGCGTTCACCAGTAAACCAAAGAATATCTAGCATGAGTTTATATTTTGTAGAGCGAACTTGTCGCCTAATTTTAGAAAACTCATCGTTATTGATAACTGCTGCTTGTCCGCGACCGTTAATTTTCATCTTCTGGATTTACCCAAGTATTAGGTAAAAGAGGAATATAAGATTTTTTATCTACTAATAATATTACGCTCAATTCCAGATATGGCAAGCCTTAGAGCCGATTAATTATTATTCCAGTTTTATGTAAAAGTGGAAGATTTACAGCTTTTTCAAGATTCAGTTATAAAGTCTTTTATAAATAATTAATGGTTTTCCAAAAAACATGGCAGAACGACTAATTAAAGACCGTGCCGGAGTCACTGAAACTGCTACCGCCATCACCATCACAAAAAC
>DATGXQ010000152.1:0-11045 GCA_035298905.1 Nostocaceae cyanobacterium
GCCTGTCATAACCCTCCTAACCCTGATGGAACAAAATTCTGTTCTAACTGTGGTGTGCCTTTAGTCGTTTTGCGTCACTATCGTCCTATCCGTGTACTAGGTAGTGGTGGATTTGGTAAAACTTACTTAGCAGAAGATGTAGAAAAATTTAATGAACAATGTGTGATTAAACAATTTGCTCCCCAAGTTCAAGGAAGTGGTTCTCTGCAAAAAGCCACAGAGTTATTTGAACAAGAAGCAAGAAGATTACAACAATTAGGAGAACATCCCCAAATTCCCACCCTGTATGCTTATTTTGAGGAAGATAAACGCTTGTATTTAGTACAGCAATTTATCGCTGGACAAAATTTATTGGAAGAATTACAAGAACAGGGAATTTTTAGCGAGTTTAAAATTAGAAAATTATTATTAGATTTATTGAATACTCTGCAAACTGTTCATCAACACCAAGTGATTCACCGTGATATTAAACCGCAAAACATCCTCCGGCGTAAATCCTCACCAGTACCTTCACAAAATGGAGTGAATATTACTCAAAATCAAGGTGATTTAGTATTAATTGATTTTGGTGCTTCTAAACAGTTGAGTGAAACTGTAGTTACTCAAGGGACGACTATTGGTTCTTTTGGTTATGCACCTCTAGAACAAATGCAAGATGGTCAAGCATATCCAGCTAGTGATTTATTTAGTTTAGCTGCTACCTGTTTTCATTTGTTAACTAATATTACCCCTTGGGAACTTTGGAAACAACAGGGTTATAGTTGGGTAAACAATTGGCAACAATATTTAAAACAACCTTTGAGTGAAGAGTTGGCAGCTATTTTGAAAAAAATGTTGCAGCCGAATTATCAGCAGCGTTATCAATCGACAGAGGCGGTTTTACATGATTTATCTTCCCTTTCACCTTTGTTAGATATGCCTCCCACTGCTACATTTTATCCTGCGGAATTAGCGCCAAATCTTCCACTGACAGAACCATATCAACCGATTTTACCGCAAGAAAATTTACCATCTTCCGTCAATGATCAGCTAACATCACCAGTTGTAGAGTTACCTCAAAAAGCCCTCAAGTTTAAGAAGCCTATTTTGCTCAGTAGTTTTATCCTAATATTAGGTTTTTGTGGGTATGGAATCTGGCAATTTATTAATTATAGCTCAGGTACGACTATTGCTTATGATAAACTAGCGCTAGCTAATAGTTTAAATGGGCATAAAGATTTTGTTAATACTTTAGCAATTAGTCCTGATAGTAAAGTTTTAGCCAGTGGGAGTGGTGACAGAACTATTAAACTTTGGAATTTGCAAACTGGAGGCTTACAAACTTCTTTAGCTTTACATACAGATGCAATCACTTCTGTAGCTATTAGTCCTGATGGTAAAACTTTGGTAAGTAGTAGCAAAGATGGAACTATCAAAGTTTGGAATATATCAAATGGTAGTTTAAAAAATACTATTAGTGCGAGTAAATATTGGGTTAACTCTGTAGCTATTAGTCCCGATGGACTCAAGTTAGTTAGTGGTGATAATAATAACCAGGTAAAACTTTGGGATTTAGCAACAGGTAAAATAATTAGAACGATTACTGGACATAATGACAAAGTTTGGCGAGTTGTTATTAGTCCAGATGGAAAAAATATTGTAAGTAGTAGTTATGATAATACTATCAAAATTTGGGATTTAGAAACGGGAACTCTCAAAAAGACTTTAAGTGGACATAGTGCTTTAATTTATGATTTGGCTATTAGCCCAGATGGAAAAATATTGGTAAGTGCTAGTTTGGATAAAACTATTAAAATTTGGGATTTGCACACGGGTGATTTAAAAAATACTCTGGGTCTGCATAAATTTGGTGTGACATCTTTGGCTATTAGTCCAGATGGTAAAACTTTATTTAGTGGAAGTTTTGATAATACAGTAAAAGTTTGGGATTTGAACACAGGGGAGTTAAAAAATACTTTTTCTGAACATACAGATTTGGTATATGCTGTAGTTATGAGTCCAGATGGGCAAACTTTGGTTAGCAGCAGTAAAGATAATACTATTAAAATTTGGCATTTGCGGTAACACTTAAAAAATTAGGAGTGAGAACGAATGTAGAGACATTGCATAGAAAGTCTCTAAAAGGGCTTTAAACACACATAAATCACACACAATTGAAATTCGATTGATGTCTACGTGAAGTTCTTCACTTGCAAAGATGTAAACAATTTGCATTTGTTCATCAAAGCGGAATAACTCAATGTTGCGATAAGTAGTAGATAACATCTGACCGATTTTCAGACAAGCAAGGGCTTGTACACTTGTGGGCTGGTAAATAGTCTTTTCCTCAATTTTCACATATTCAGATCATCAACTGCCTGTGGCAGTGTAGTAACAAGTTCTATGGTTTTTATACCTGTGTCTGTTGGTTTATCTCTGAATAAGTATACTCAAGAGCCAATTGCTGCTATTCTATAATCTAGATGAGAGCGTTTTTGTCACGGCGATCGCTCCGGTCAAGTAAAATCAACATTGTTAATTTTGTCTAGGATTCAAACTATACGCCAGCTAAGTAAATAGTCTAGATAACGGCAAAACCCTTGCTTGATAACGATAGCGGAAAGCCCACCGTAACAGAGCGCACAAACTCAGATACTATGAGTATAGAAATCTCTTAAAAGTCGTTGGCTATAAAAACACATAATTTTTGCTGAATTAGCACAGATAAAGACTAAACTTAAAAGTCTTGTACAGCAAAATCCCTAAATATAAATGAAGTAATCATGGCTAAGGTTCTTGTCTCCGATCCAATTGACCAAGCTGGTATTGACATTCTTTCCCAAGTGGCTACGGTTGATGTCAAAACAGGTCTAAAACCAGCAGAACTGATCGAAATTATTGGTGAATATGACGCGCTCATGATCCGTTCTGGAACTCGCGTTACCCAAGAAATTATCGAAGCTGGTACACAGTTAAAAATCATTGGTCGTGCCGGGGTAGGTGTGGATAATGTAGATGTACCCGCAGCTACCCGCAGGGGTATTGTAGTAGTTAATTCCCCAGAAGGAAATACGATCGCGGCGGCTGAACATGCCCTAGCAATGATGTTATCTTTGACTCGCTACATCCCAGAGGCTAATGCTTCTGTTAAACGAGGTGAGTGGGATCGTAAGACTTTCGTCGGAGCAGAAGTATATAAAAAGACTCTGGGTGTTGTTGGCTTAGGTAAAATTGGTTCCCATGTGGCTAATGTTGCTAAAGCTATGGGCATGAAACTTTTAGCTTATGACCCGTTTATTTCCACAGAACGAGCTGAACAACTGGGTTGTCAATTGGTGGACTTTGATTTACTGGTGCAGCAAGCAGACTATATTACTCTACATATTCCCAAAACCCCGGAAACAGCCCACCTGATTAATGCTAAAACCCTGGCAAAAATGAAACCCACAGCCCGGATTATTAACTGCGCTAGGGGTGGGATTATCGATGAAGCAGCTTTAGCAGCAGCTATAAGAGAAGGCAAAATTGCCGGTGCGGCTTTAGATGTATTTGAATCGGAACCTTTGGGTGAATCAGAATTGCGATCACTCGGTAAAGATATAATTCTCACTCCCCATTTAGGTGCATCCACTACTGAAGCTCAAGTTAATGTAGCTATAGACGTAGCCGAACAAATCCGCGACGTGTTACTAGGACTACCTGCCCGTTCAGCCGTGAACATCCCCGGACTCAGCCCCGATGTGATGGAAGAACTCAAGCCCTATATGCAGTTAGCGGAAACCTTGGGTAATTTAGTCGGACAATTAGCCGGTGGACGAGTAGAAACTTTGAGTGTCACCCTGCAAGGGGAACTAGCCACCAATAAGAGTCAACCTCTAGTAGTAGCTTCCTTAAAAGGATTACTTTATCAAGCCTTGCGGGAGCGAGTCAACTACGTCAATGCTAGTATTGAAGCCAAAGAACGGGGCATTAGAGTCATTGAAACTAGGGATGCTTCTGTGCGAGACTATGCCGGATCATTGCATCTAGAAGCCACTGGCACATTAGGAACTCATTCAGTCACAGGTGCTTTGTTGGGTGAGAAGGAAATTCACTTAACCGATGTTGACGGCTTCCCCATTAACGTCCCACCGAGTAAGTACATGTTGTTTACACTGCACCGAGATATGCCAGGAATTATCGGTAAACTCGGTTCTCTACTAGGCAGTTTTAATGTGAATATTGCCAGTATGCAGGTAGGACGTAAAATTGTCCGGGGTGATGCGGTAATGGCTCTCAGTCTAGATGATCCTTTACCCGATGGCATTTTGGAGGAAATTACTAAAGTACCTGGCATTCGGGACGCATATACTGTAACACTCTAATTTTGGATCTTAGATTTTAGATTGAAAATAAGGTAATAGATGACAGGTAGCAGATGATAGGTAATAGTCATATTTCCTGTTCCCTGTTCTCTGTTCCCTGTTCTATAAATCTAAAATCTAAAATCTAAAATCTAAAATCTATGGCAAATACTTGGTGGGAACTGAAAATTTTATGTGAACCAGACCTAGAAGATTCTATCTTTTGGCGACTGGAAAGCTTTGGCTGTCGTGGGACAGCCAATGAAAGCAAAGGTAACTCCTCATTAGTTAAGGGTTATATACCTAGCTTCCAAGCACAATTATTAGATTTAGCGGCACTGTCCTTGTGGCTGCGTCAGGATGCTCTATGTGTGGGTTTAGCACCACCTGTGTTACACTGGCATTTAATTGATGAGGAAGATTGGTCTAGTAGCTGGAAACAATATTGGCAACCCCAGGAAATAGGCGATCGCTTCCTGATTAATCCTGCTTGGCTACCCTTACCAGAATCTACAAATCGCTTAATCATTCGTCTTGACCCTGGTGTGGCCTTTGGTACAGGTAATCATGCCACAACTCAACTGTGTTTAGAATCCCTAGAAATGCGCTTGAGTGAAGTACCTCAATCCTTTACCGAAGAAGGACACCCACCAGAACATATAGTTATTGCTGATATTGGTTGTGGTTCGGGGATTCTCTCCATTGGCGCCATACTATTGGGTGCAGAAAAAGTTTACGCTCTAGACAATGATCCCCTAGCAGTACAATCCACCTTTAGCAATCGCTCCCTCAATGAAATCAGTCCAGACAAGCTGACCCCCATAGAAGGTAGTATAGAGGTTTTGCAGAAATTCATTGAAAAACCTGTCGATGGGATTGTCTGCAATATTTTGGCTGATGTAATTATAGAATTAGTACCAGAAATGAGTGCTATTACTAAACCCAGCAGTTGGGGTATATTTAGCGGGATTTTACTAGAACAATCCAAAGCCGTAGCTGATACCTTAGAACAGCATGGTTGGGTTGTGGCTACCCTGTGGAAAAGAAAAGAATGGTGCTGCTTAAATGCTCGGCGCTGTTGATTATACTCAAAAATCTAGATGAATTTTTATCATCAAACTAGAGACGCGAAATTTCGCGTCTCCAAATTCCAGAAATGTTAATTCAAGAAATGCTAAATGAATGCTTGCAGATGTTGCACTAATTGCGGTGTTTGGAGTACACCTTCAATTCGGTCTACAGGTTTACCATTCTTAAATAGTACCAGAGTTGGCAGGGCATAAATTTGATACTGAGTTGCCAATTCTGTATACTTTTCTGTGTCAATCTTCACAATCCGTAACTTACCGCTAAGTTGGGCATTCACCTGTTCAAGAATTGTAGCCATCATCTGACAAGGACCACACCAACTAGCATAAAAATCTACCAACACTGGTACATCTGAACCAGATAGCATTTCTTCAAAACTGTTAAATTGCTTTTGGGTTGTCATGAGTTACACACCAATTTTCACTTATTTTTTTAATGGTAATTCTTAGAAAAGAGAATTGGTATAATTTCAATGTTTCTTTGGCTCAGGAGCAGTTCCAGCGATATTAGAATCATCTGCTAGAAGAGAAGATTAAATAATTCTAATAAAATCAGAAAAATTCTTTTATTTATGGTAAGAGATTGACCAAATATTCATTTTCCAGTTCTCAAAGTAAGTGTTATCCCTGACATTTTGAACTTTCTTGCTCAAAGACTACCAAATACAAAAATAGCCAATTGGTTCTTTTTAGTTAGGTATCCTACTTACTACTAATATTTGATAGACAGAATAATTAAAGCAGAATTCAGTAGTCAGGAGTGCAAGCCGCTTGCTGTTTGAGTTTTGATTTTCAATTTGTACCTCATTCACTCGTAACCTACTGTAAGATTAGAAAAAATTAACTAAACTCCAGATTTTATTGGCACTGAATTGATCATAGAAGACCATAGTTAGTTTCTACCTAGTTTCTTAAACCCAATTTACAAGTAAATATTATCGTGCATAATTTGAGCAAAAATATATTATTCTAAGTAATTGTACTTGAGACTCTTTCTTGATCAGCCTCCTATGTATGACAATATATGTAAATTTATTGCTGAAAACTACAAAGATGACTTAGCAACATGGTTACTAGGTTCACCAATTAAGTTAACAGAACTTAGCCCCACAGAACTATCAACAGAACCAATTAGAGCCGATTCATTAATATTATTACAATCAGATGATTTAGTTCTACATACTGAATTTCAAACCGATGCAGATGAAGATATGCCCTTTCGGATGCTAGATTATCGGGTGAGGGTTTATCGGCGTTTTCCTCATAAAGAAATGCGTCAAGTAGTTATCTATTTACGCAAAACTGCTTCAGAATTAGTTAGAGAAAACTGCTTTAGGTTAAGCAAAACTTACCATGAGTTTGAAGTAATTCGACTATGGGAAGAACCGACAGAACAATTTATGACTCTTCCGGGTTTATTACCGTTTGCGGTGCTAAGTCAGACAAAAGAGCCTACAATGGTATTAAGTCAAGTAGCGCAAGCAGTAGAAGCAATTTCTGACCAACAGCTACAAAGAAATATAGCTGCGGCTAGTGCTGTTCTAGCAGGTCTGGTGTTAAAGAAAGATGTAATTAAGAAGATGTTCAGGAGTGAGATTATGCGAGAATCAGTCATTTATCAGGAAATTCTCGAAGAAGGTGAAGCTAAAGGTGAAGCCAGAGGTAAAGCCGAAGGTGAAGCCAGAGGTAAAGCCGAAGCAACAAGAAAGTTTGCTGTCAATTTGCTGCGAATTGGCATGAGTTTAGAGCAAATTGCGGAATTAACTGAATTGTCTATTGAGGAAGTTCAGGCTATACAAAAGGAGATTGAGGAATCTGAACTTGAATCAAGGTAAATTGCAGAGTTTGTGCTTTAATTTTTATAAATAACTATAATGATGAGATTCCTGATTAGTCCCAGCAGTCAGGAATCGTGATTTTAATGCTCTAATCTTCCCCAAATCACCATAAGATAATTAGCGCGGTATCTCTAAATTTGAGGAAGATTAAATGAGTTTATTAGAGAATAAAGTGGCGATCGTCACAGGTGCATCAAGAGGAATCGGTAGAGCGATCGCTCTCCAACTCGCAACCCAAGGTGCTAAAGTAGTGGTTAATTATGCTAGTTCTAGCAGTGCGGCTGATCAAGTGGTAGCAGAAATCCAAGCAGCCGGAGGAGAAGCGATCGCCCTACAAGCGGATGTCTCCCAAGCAGAACAGGTAGAGACACTGGTAAATACAACAATAGAAAAATTTCAGCGCATTGACATTCTAGTTAACAATGCAGGTATTACCCGCGACACTCTGCTGTTACGCATGAAGTTAGAAGAATGGCAAGCAGTAATTAATCTCAATCTGACTGGTGTATTTTTGTGTACAAAAGCAGTCAGTAAAATCATGCTCAAGCAACGCTCAGGTAGGATTATCAATATCGCCTCTGTGGCTGGGCAGATGGGCAATCCTGGACAGGCTAACTACAGTGCTGCTAAAGCTGGGGTAATCGGTTTTACCAAAACCGTCGCTAAAGAATTTGCTTCCCGTGGTATCACTGTTAACGCTGTTGCCCCTGGTTTTATTGCTACTGATATGACCAGCGACATCAAAGCAGATGATATTCTGCAATATATTCCTCTAGGGCGGTTTGGTCAACCAGAAGAAATCGCTGGTATGGTGCGTTTCCTGGCCGCCGATCCCGCCGCCGCCTACATTACTGGTCAAGTGTTTAACGTTGATGGTGGTATGGTGATGGCCTAGAAGGGAGACACTCCAGAGGGGAGAAAATAATCAGGACAATGACTAATGATTACTACGGATTCTCTGCCAAACGGTGAAACCTAACAGCAGAAAAATGCTGATTGCTGTAGCCGCAATCACGGGAAGAGTCATGCCTTGGATTCTCATAGCCAGTAAGTTACAAGCCAAGGCAATTGACCACAAAGTAAATGCTGCATGGCGTTGAGACAGCCCCCAAGCTAATAAGCGGTGATGCAGGTGATCCTTACCAGGCGTACTCAAAGGATTTTTTCCCGCTAACAGTCGCCGTATAAACACTTGAGTAGTGTCTAATACAGGCAACAACAAAAATAAAACCGTGGGGATCAGGGCGTAGACTGTGTTTTGTTGGAGTTTGCCTAAAATACTCGTGGCTGCTAACACATAACCAAAAAAGTAGGCTCCAGCATCACCCATAATGATGCGTGAGGGGTGAAAATTATGGCGTAAAAAGCCTAGTGCTGCACCTGCCAACGCAGCTAGAACTAATGTGGCTGCTGCCCGATTATCAAATTGGGCAGAAACTCCTAATAAACTCATGGCAGTGATAAAACTAATTCCTCCTGCTAAACCATCCATGCCATCCATGAGGTTGATAGCATTAGTAATTCCCACCACCCACAGAACTGTTAGTCCCATCGACAGCAATAAGTCAATGGGAGTACCAAACACCACTTTAACGCTGATGCCATTGGCCACCAGCAATAGAGCCGTCATAATTTGCGCCCAAAGTCGCACAGAAGGAGGTAAGCTAAATTGGTCATCAATAAAACCCACTAGGACTAAGATTGATCCCCCTAGTAAAATAGTTAATACTTGGGCTAAAACACCTTGTAATTCGATCGGGCGTAACAGACTAGCCAACACGAGGGCAGCTATCACCCCCGCATAAATAGCCAAACCACCAGCATTAGGCAGAGGTTCCCGATTTAAGCGCCGGGTATTGGGTTGGTCAGCCCAACCCACCCGCAAGGCAAATTTGCGGACTGTAGGAATCAAACGCCAAGTTACCAACCAAGCCAAAATAAACGTAAATACCACTGCCAACCAGCCGGTGCCGCGAGGGTCAGCAATACCAAAAGACTCCAGGGCTTTGTATAAGTTCATCCCCCAATTCAACCATTACTGCCATTGTCTAACGTGAGCAACAACTGTATATTAATCAATTTTTTGATTTCCATTCTGAATTTGAGTGGTGAGAGTTCTTAGCACTCTTTGCCAGTGAGTGCTAAATTGTCTAATGGTAGAGCTAGAAAAATGAAACATGGCGAAAATTATTGCGTTTGATGAAGATTCACGGCGTTCCCTAGAGAGGGGCATTAACGCTCTGGCTGATGCTGTTAAAATCACCTTGGGGCCAAAGGGTCGCAATGTCCTGTTAGAGAAAAAATTTGGTGCGCCGCAAATTGTCAATGATGGTATCACTGTTGCTAAAGAAATTGAATTAGAAGATCCGCTAGAAAATACAGGGGCGCGTCTAATTCAGGAAGTGGCCAGCAAAACTAAAGATGTTGCTGGTGATGGCACGACTACAGCTACGGTTTTAGCACAAGCTTTGATTCGGGAAGGATTAAAAAACGTGGCAGCTGGGACAAATCCCATTGCATTAAAGCGGGGGATTGATAAAACCGTAGAGGGGCTGGTAGCAGAAATTGCCAAGATTGCTAAACCGGTAGAAGGTGCGGCGATCGCACAAGTTGCCACTGTCTCAGCTGGTAATGATGAAGCAGTGGGCAATATGTTAGCCGAAGCGATGGAAAAAGTCACCAAAGATGGTGTCATCACCGTAGAGGAATCTAAATCCTTGACAACTGAATTAGAAGTTGTGGAAGGGATGCAGATTGACCGGGGTTATATTTCTCCTTACTTCATCACCAACAACGATCGCATGACCGTCGAGTATGAAAATGCTCGCATCCTAGTCACAGATAAGAAAATCAGCACCATTCAGGATTTAGTTCCTGTATTGGAAAAAGTCGCCCGCTCTGGTCAACCTTTGTTAATTATTGCCGAAGATGTAGAAGGTGATGCCCTAGCTACCTTGGTGGTGAACAAAGCCAGAGGAGTTTTATCTGTAGTAGCAATTAAAGCACCTGGATTTGGCGATCGCCGCAAAGCCCTCTTACAAGATATTGCCATCCTCACCGATGGGCAGCTAATTTCTGAAGAAATTGGCCTCAGCCTAGATACCGCTTCCTTGGAGATGTTAGGTACAGCCCGGAAAATCACCATTGATAAGGAAAGCACCACCATTGTGGCTGGTAGTTCTGGCAAGCCAGAAGTACAAAAGCGCATTGGACAAATTCGTAAACAATTAGAAGAAACCGATTCAGAATACGACAAGGAAAAATTACAAGAACGTATCGCCAAACTAGCTGGCGGTGTAGCAGTGATCAAAGTGGGTGCGGCTACAGAAACCGAACTCAAAGACCGCAAACTGCGGATTGAGGACGCGCTGAACGCCACCAAAGCTGCCGTAGAAGAAGGTATTGTTCCCGGTGGTGGTACAACCTTAATTCATCTTTCTACCAAAGTAGATGCAATTAAAGCCACCCTAGATCCGGAAGAACAAATCGGTGCTGATATTATTCAAAGAGCCTTAGAAGCACCACTGCGCCAAATCGCTGATAATGCTGGTGCGGAAGGTTCTGTGATTGTTTCCAAAGTCCGGGAAACAGAGTTTAACATTGGTTACAACGCCGCTACAGGCGAATTTGAAGATTTAATTGCCGCAGGAATCATTGACCCCGCCAAAGTTGTGCGTTCTGCCCTACAAAACGCTGCTTCGATCGCCGGAATGGTCTTAACCACAGAAGCAGTTGTAGTGGAGAAACCGGAGAAAAAAGCTCCCCCCGCTCCTGATGCCGGTATGGGCGGTATGGGT
>DATGXQ010000153.1:0-7564 GCA_035298905.1 Nostocaceae cyanobacterium
ACCCGGACTGAAAATCTTAGAAATGCATGGTTCAAAGACTCCGGGTGAGTTGGCTTTGTTGCTAGAGGAGACAACATTAATTACTGGGGATTTGGTGCGATCGCACAAAGCCGGTACTTTAGGTATATTACCAGCAGAAAAGCTGTTAGATCCAGAAGCGGCGGTTGCTTCCGTACGGCGCTTGGCTGAGTTAGAAAAAGTAGAAGCCGTGTTAGTGGGTGATGGTTGGTGTGTGTTTCGAGACGGACACACCCGCTTACAGGAACTTGTAGCGACATTATAGGGAAGAAATTATTATATTCAACTTTAATTTATAGAGATGTCTATTGATAGATTAGAGGCTGTTTCTAGAGGAATATATATTCAGATAGTTTCTAATATTCTAGACAGAAGATTATAGATTAAGGAGTAATAATTGAATATTCAATCGCTGAAATTTCTATCTGGAGAAGCTTTGAGGTATATTTAACTATTAATTAAAATAGCCTCTAAGATACATCCGTAGGTAGAGAATTACAGAGAGTGATCAACAATAGCCTATATATAAAAGAATCAATTATATAGAGGTAAGTTATGGCAGTATCAGCGATTGATATTTCCAGAAATCTCAGTGGCATCGATTTTCCTGCTAATAAACAAGGTTTAATCAACCATGCTAGACAGAAAAATGCCAGTGAGGAAGTACTCGATGTTCTACAACAAATGCCAGAACAGGACTATGAAAATATGGCAGATGTAGAACACGCTTTTGGGGAAATTAAATAATCTTTGAATGGGATAGTTTTTTACAGTTCCATTCGACTATAATAATCATGTTCTTCCTAATTGTTGAATGCAAAAAGCGGAGAACATGATTTTGGATTAAAAATTAAAAATTAAAAATTAAAAATTTGGTTTCTAGCGTAAAGACCTAAAAATCACTCTACCCGGAATTTCTTCTTGATTGATTCGTGCATACACCCGCAAGCAGGTTAAAACTTCTCCTGGTGTTCCTCCATAATCTAATTGCAAATCGTCTTTAGAAAGAGCGCAAATATCGGCATATATTCCCGATAATTGTTTAATTTGTACTTTATGACCTGCTTTAATTGCTTTTTCGGCTACTTTCTTTAAAAAACGCCGTGATTCTTGTTGGAATTTTCCCCACCAGGAATAGCGATCGCTCGTCGGCACAAATATTAAGGAATGTATCGCTTCGTCCATGTCAATCCAAGCACGGAGGATAAGTAGGGGGTCAGTATTTTCCTCAGCTTTTTGGGTACGGGAGAAGCGATCGCCTAATGCATCTAAATATAAGTTTTTCTGTTCTGGTTTAGATTGTAAATGCACCACATCAAAGCTAAATACACTTTTTAAAGAGTGATATAAATCCGGTTCGATGGGAATTATTTTGTGATAAAAAAGTACAAACCCAGCCAATAAATGTAAATCTCCACTAGGATACTTTTGACCAATAGCTGAGTTGAAAAATGATTTTTGGGACAAACATAAACCCTTAGCTTGTACAGTACCAGTTAAACCTGGATAAATTACCTCATTACGAATAAAAGGTAATTCATACAAATTCCGGTTATCTGGTACAGCACCTACAGCTTGAGCTAATTCTAAACTTTTTTGTTGCCAAACTGTGGCTAAATTTTCTGGAACTCTCAGTAATTTACGTTGAATTTCGTTCCATAAATCAGCATCAGTTTGACTCTGTAATGGTGAATTTCCTAGATTAGCATTTAATTCTGGGTCAGCGTTAAATGCTTCCCGCAAATTGATTAATTTTAATTCTCCTGTCACCGTTGCAGGTGTAGAAACTGGTGCGGGTTGTAGTAGGTTATAAAGTTCTTGCAGCACCTCGTCACACACTTGATTACCGGGGTCTTGGGGATATTCTTTTTGCGCTTGTTTTAATGCGGCTTCTAGTCCGTACAAACTAAAGCGTAATACTCGCGCTAATTCTGAGTTTTCTAAGGCCAGTAGTTGACGTAGGTGCTGCATGATGGGGTGTTATTGTTTACATTCGGGTTAGTTTTGGCAGGGTAAAAAAACGCAGAGGGACACAGAGGTTAACGCAAAGGAACGCAGAGGTTTAATGAATACCGCAAAAAGGATCGCGTTCTTTATCTACTTCGTTGGGTTGTAATTCTAAGTCAGCGCTGTAGACACATCCTTCTTTTTGTAATGATTCTTGGCTATGGGATGTCCAATAAGGAACTTCACCGGCGTGCATTCTCAAAATACCTTTGTTGTCAAGGGTAACATGGTATTGGCAAGGATAATCTGTAATGACATCGGGTTTATTTAGTGTGCCGATACGTGTCCATTTTTTGGTGTTGGTGGTGGGGTCGGTTTGATAAATGTAGAAGGTATGTTGACCATTTTGGGGGAAGGGAGGTAAGGGATTACTAATTAATCCGCTTCCTAATTCGTTGACTCCATCTTGCATGTAATGGAAGGTTTGTAGTTGTTGATTTTCTTGATCATCTACTGCAAAAACTAAATGATAAGCATTGGGTTGGTCTACGGTGGCTGATTCTAAAACGTTGATGGCAATATCACCATCTTTTAATTCTTGTCGAGATAGTTCTTTGGCAATTTTCCATTTTAATTTGCCGTCTGTCAGTAAGTTTGATGTTTCTGAATTTTTCGCCAATACTATGCTTACGTCAATTCCTGGGACATCAATTAAATAATGGGGATTTCCTTGACAGAGGAGGACGTTAAATTGCAGGGTTTGATCAATTTCAAATTGTACTTTGATTTTTTTCAGGAATTCTGGTTCTTCCATTCCTAATTGTTCCATCAAAATTTTACCGTCGAAGCTACCCCACAATCTTAAGTCTCCGTCTTCGTAATCTTGGCGGTAAATAATGTTAGTTAATTGGATACCTTGCCAATGGGTACGCACTTTGGCGACGTTTTCCCAAGGTGCTAGTTGATATAGTTCTTGTCCAGCATTAAATACTGGTAGTAATTCGTTGCTTTGGGTTTTGCGTTTGAAGTTGCAAGGAAGGTAATAAAAGAGGTTTTTGACATCTATTTCTAATTGGTTTGCACCTTTGCGTAATAGTCCTTTTGACTCTTCTGGGTCAAATCTCAGACGGCGGAGTTTTTCAGCGTAGCAAGCACCGGCGGAGGTAGCAAGTTTGGTAAATTCCAGGACAAAGGTAATACGTTCAGGATTCCAAACAAAGTAGGGAGATTTGCTAAACTCTTGATAAATTTGACGTTGGACTAAATCAAGATTGCAAGTTTTTCCTGAGAGAATTAACCAATCTACTTTAGGATTTTGATCGTTATTTTGATTGTTGTTTTGTAAGCGACTTTCCATTAAACCTTTAGCAATACCAATGGCTTCTTTAATGGCAGATGTCGCAGTACGTTCAAATTGTTGACTATCAATGGTGAGGGAAATGGCTTCTGGACTTCTCACTTGAAATTTTACGCCGCTTTGTGCCAACAATTCGCCTATTTGTTGTTCGGAAAGGGTGAAGGTGAGAACAGAACCGGTAACGGGTGGCTTTTGTCCTAATTTGAGTTTGGCGGCTTCAGCATGATCCCAAAGGGTGTAAAATGTTTGGAGGCGTTGGGGTGCTTGTTGCCAACGAGTTGGTAATACTTTTTCGGCGGTATCTAAGGCATCTTTAAAAGCAACGTCACCTTCTGGATTTTCTTTATCGATACATTTTAAGAGGCTACCGCTTTTAAATTTGCCTTCTTCTAAAAAGCGTTCGTTTAATTCAGAACTAACTAAATCTTCGAGTTTGTCGCTTTCGATATCTCCTTTGGTAACTGCGGTGAGCAGAAAATCAGCTAATGCTACTTTTAAGAATCTGAAAACTCGCAGGGTAATTAGTTCGCCACCGAGTTGCAAATGACCAGATGAACCTAATAGTTTAGGGGTAAGTTTATAGTAACGTCCGCCTAAGCCTCTATCTTCACCATCACTAAAGAATGGGGTTCTATCTTCTAAGGTTAATTCAATTAAAGCTAAGTCTGTTGTTCCGCCACCGATATCTAAAACTAAGACATTTTGTGACCATTTATTCTGGTCTTGACGGCAACGAGTTTTAAATGATTCAATGCCAATATTTAAGTTTCCCCCAAATTCTCGCCACAAGAAAAAGATAGCCACAGAAACCGCTTCATCATAGGCGGTTTGGACATCATCAATTCCTAATTGTTCGACTAATTCTTTGACTTCTTTCCGCACTACTGGGGGTGCGACGGTAGGATAGGTAACAACTGCGGTTAAAAAATCACCTTCGGAAAATCTTCTTCTAGCGCGTTGGCGATAATCTTCTGTTAATTCGATTAAATGCGCCCAAGCAGCTTGGATTAATTGATCAACTGTAATGTTGTGTTCTTCTGCGTCTAATAAAACTGGGAAAGAGCGATTTTGTCCAAAATAGCGTTTTGGGGAGTGATGAAAGCGGCTAATAATTTCTTGAACAGATGTGCTAGTTCCTTGGGCGATCGCTTTTTTGCGATTATCCCTAGCTTCCCTTCCCATTTTTATTTTTAGTGGGTTTAATTGGGATACTTCCAACTCACTAGGAATTTCTGTTTCCCGGCGGTCAATATCTAAAACTACCGGAATTAAATTTTGCGATTCCAGGGTGGGAACGCGGAAAACTTCATGATAGATTTGATAAAGTTTTTTACTGACAGCCCGCCGGAATCTATCACTATTTCCTAAACACAATTCAATTTGGCGAATCGCTTCTAAAAATTGTTCTTTATTATCACTTGTAAATATTTCACTTAATTGGCTGGGGTCAATTTCTAAGTTCTTGCTAATATCGACAATAAACTTTTCCCATTCCCCAGGACTAGCATCTGGTAAGGCTTCAGCCGTCGGAGAACCCAACCACTGAGACAGGCGATCGCGTAATCTTAATTCCTGTTCTCTGGGTAAAACTTCCGCAATTGGTACTTCAATTGGGTCAAACAATGTCACCGTAGAATTAGAAGTGCCAAAATCTAGGGCAAACCAACCCGGAAATCTTTTGCGTTGTTTTTCGTTTAATTTTTCACTGAGTTGTTGACTTAAACTGGTGAGATAATCATCAAATTGAGAAGTATTCATTGTTGTATCCGTGGTGATTATTTCTGGAGTTGATTCTTGTTCAAAATTCATCAAATTTGTATCTTTGGTAGTTGTTTCTAGTATTGGTCTTTGGTCAAATTCAAGGCAAGTTGTATCCGGTGTTATTGATGGTTGAATAAAATTAGGGTCAAACCAAAGATTGGCGGTAGCTGTAATATGCTTACGTACAGATAAAATTGGCTCACTATCAGCATCACTATCAAAATATTCAACAATTACCTGTAAAGTACAATTAATATTTTCTACATCAGGATTCTCTAACTGCAAAGGATATTTTTCTATTTCCATCGAGTGAGAGAGTTTTAGAGGTATGATCCGGTTAAATTGTTGATAGGAATTTTGAATTTTAGCTGCTAATTCTAATGGTGTCCCTCTAACTGTACAAGCAATACGAGAAATATAGGAAATATTACTACCAGAAGGAACAATTTGGATCATTGGTAAATCCAAATTGTTATTTTCTAGTATACGCAAAGGAAAACGAGTTGGTAGATGAATGATAACTGGCATAGGGGGAGGGGTGATACCAATTCAAAATTCAAAATTCAAAATTCAAAATTGGGAAAGTAAAATTTTACAAGGTTTTGCTGATTTACTTATGTTACTTTCTTTTGGTGAATTGGTATGAGAGGGGGAGAGGGGAGAGGGGTGACATGGAGAGGGGAGAAGGGAGAATTTCTCTATATTTCTTTCTCCGCGTCCCCGCGTCCCCGTGTCTCCGGGTCTCCGCGTCTCTTCTGTCCTCCTGCCTCCTACAAATAAGCATAAACATCACTCTCACTCACACTAGCAATATCCGCCAGAATTTGTAACCAATTTGGTATTGCTAACTCTGGAGGTGAGTCACCTGCGGCCATATATCTTAGCAATGCTTCTTGTTTGGAAAGGTTTTGTAAACTGGGAATAATTTTATCTAAAATTCCTTCAATTTCTGCATTCACCTGTTGATTTACTTCACTGACATATTGTACTAAATGTAAACTAGCACTGGCAGTAATTTCATCTCGCAGACGTAAGACAAATAATTGATGATTGGCAGAACGGGGTGAAGTTTGACTTTTTTCTGGAGACCAATCAAAGATTTGTCCAACCCGATGTTTTTCATCTTGACGGGCTAGGGGAAAAATCGCTTCTGGTAAGATGGTTTTATCTTGGTTACTGATTTCCGAAATAATCGCCTCTTTCCATTGATTCGGGTCACAACCTAAGTACAAAGTGTAAAATAAATCGGCTGCATCTGCACCAAAGTTTTTGTCAATTTCGCCTTCCATTTCTGGTTTAATAATTGCCAGGATTCTTTCTCTTTCCGCAGCGACTTGATTGGCTAATTTACTTAATAAGTCTACCACTGCTTGCCGAATGCGATCGCGGGCAAATTCTTCTAGTTCTTTGACTGTTTGGGCAAAAGCGGGATAAAAGTCGTCGCTTTTGGTGGGGAGAGGAGTATTCACCCTATTTCCTCTCTCAAATAATTTCCCGGCTGCACCTTTAAATTCAGCTAAGGTAATTGTGCCGTTTTGGGCTTTATTAAATAATAAAGTCCATTGATTCCAGTTGATAATTTTATAGGTGAGTTCGTCTTTAACTACATCACTAACGATTGTTCCTCGTCTGTCCTTGAGGGGTTCTTTGCCTAAATCTTTTTGAAAGTTTCTATAGGCTTTATCTAAACTTTCTACAGCCAAACGTAATTCAACTAAAGCTGGACTGTCGATTGTGGGTATACCTTGTTCGTGGATTTCATCTAAAATATCTTGGAGATATTGTTGTTGTTGCCGGACTAAATCAGCACTCCTCCTGGTATCTTCATATAATTGTTTTAAACCATGAGTAGCCACGTGATTTTGAATTAGTTCTCTAAGTTTACTAATACCTCCATCTTGAGCAAAATAACCGAGTTGTCTACCTAAAAAACTCCGACCATCAGTAGTTAATAATCTTGCGCTTAACCGTCCCCATTTTTGTTGTAAACGTTTTGACCGGTCTAAATAATCGGGATAATCTAGATTAGCGAGAAATTCTGGTGAACCGGCTTTGACTGTACTAGAACGTTTGGCTAGTTCTGATAGTCCTAACAATGGTGATAATAAAACAATCCGCTCTTTTTGAGTGGTAAATGCTTCTGCCCCATCAATGATAGTTTGTAGAACTTTTAGTTTTTGAAAGACTGTATCGGCGTGTAAAGGTAAAGTAGCACAATCATCATCAATTAATAAGTCTAATTCTCTTTCGCCGCCTTCACTGTCTAAAGGTAATTGATCAAAACGTCCTACACCAACTAAGATTAAATCTTTTAAGTCTTGTCCAGGGCGCTGCTGCTGCATCATGGTAAAGATCCGATTGGCGCGATCGCTCCCCGGTGATTTACCATTGAGCAAGACTAAAATTGTCTGTACCTGTGCTAATTCTCGCAATGACAAAAAGGTATCTCTCGCCCCAGAATTAGCCGCCCCTAACCCCGGA
>DATGXQ010000154.1:0-6412 GCA_035298905.1 Nostocaceae cyanobacterium
TTTTTCAATTGTGGCCCGTCTAAAACTGCGTCGGTGAAGTCCGCGCCTGTAATATCCACATTATCAAATGTAGAACGGACTAAAACCGCTTCGGTGAAATTAGCATCAGTTAAATCAGCATTCTTAAATCTGGCTAAATAAGCAATACCATTACTGAAATCTACACCATGAAAATTGATACCTTCTAGCACTGTGCCATTAAATACGCCTCCCCGTAAGTCAGCGTTGCTAAAATTGGCATTGGTGAGGCTAATATTAGTAAACTCTGTGCCGATTAAACTTTGTCCAGAATAATCTTTGGCTACTATTTCATCATCCCCGGCTGAACGGGTAATGCTGGAGGAACTAGCAGCATCCGCAGATAAGGGAAAGAGCATGATTGCTACCGCTAAGACTAAACTAGCTAGTGTTTGCCAATATTTCATAAATCAACTTAACAATTCTCAACATACAACCATTAATTATTAAACAGTAAATTGGTTATTGCTCGGTGAAAATTAGGTATTGCTGATTTCAGGTTATGATTTTTGGGTGTAAAAGTTTTCTGTGGCATGTCTCTACGCTATTGTTAAGGCGGGTAGAATTCGGGAAGATAGGGTAGTAACTATTGCAACACTGCTAGTATGTCTTGCAAAAGGCGGATGTAGCTTTTTAGTTGCCGTTTAATTTTTTGAGAGCAGAATATTATGCGTGTTAAGTTTATATTCACTACCCTGATTTGTCTGCTGGTTTTTGCATGGGTAACTGTATTCCCTCTACAGGGAAAAAAGGCTTTTGCCCAAAATATCAACCCAGAAATCGCCTTAAGTCAGCAAAGTACAGCTAACCTGAATCCAAGTAAGGGTAAGGACATTGGTTTTGTTTACGAAGCTTTTTTGAGTCCTCAGCAAGAACCAGGTGAAGAGGAGGAGACACCAAAATTTATCCCGTCCACCTTTCGCTCTACAGCACCTTCTGTACCTAGAAATCAGCGTAAATCACGGGGACAGGGAGTGGTAAAATTTACTAAAGATTTAAGTAAAGCATTTGTCGAGGTTCAGGTTGAAGGCGTAAACACCAAAGATATAGTTATGTTCCATATCCACTGCGGCAACCCAGATGTGCTAGGCCCTATCCTAGTTGACTTTGCTCTTGCTGGGGACATTCAACAGAACTTTGCTGACAATGTATTTTCAGCAGAAGTGACAAATGAGAATATCGAGAAGACTACTAATTCTGGACGTGATGTTTTAGGTGCTTACCTGTTGGGATGTCCAATAGAGTCAGGGAAACCGGATAAGGTCAAAACTGTTGCGGGAATGGAACAATATGCTAAACGCAGCCAACTATACTTCAATTTACATACTAAAGGTCAGACCTTTTTTGGTGATATTCGGGGTAAACTAAATCCGGTATAGCGTTAATAACAATTCAAAATTCAAAACCGCCGAAAATTACTTTGCTGTCTCTGCTCTCTGCGTTTCCTTGGCTGTCGTAGGATAGAGTTGGGACAGCATATTACTATAAACTACCTGTGGCTAATCAAGAAAATATTCAATCTCTGGCGCGAACCCCTTTATATCAACTGGGTGTAGAACTGAAAGCCAAATTTACCAGTTTTGGCGGTTGGGAAATGCCTGTACAATATGGCGGTATTACCCAGGAACACCAAGCAGTAAGGAATGCTGCGGGGATGTTTGATATTTCCCACATGGGTAAGTTTATCCTGCAAGGTGAGGATATTATTACCCAATTACAATATTTAGTCCCTTCAGATTTAAGTTGTCTACAACCAGGACAAGCACAATATACTGTGTTATTAAATCCTCAAGGGGGAATTATTGACGATATCATTGTTTATTACCAAAGCGCAGAAAAGGTAGTAATTATAGTTAATGCGGCTACTACAGGTAAGGATAAGGCTTGGTTGTTGCAACATTTGGATACAAATAAACTGGATTTTCAAGACCTTTCCTCTGATAAAGTCTTAATTGCTGTGCAAGGTCCGAAAGCTGTTTCTTTTCTTCAAGCTTTAGTATCTGTAGATTTAAGTCCAGTTAAGGCTTTTGGGCATTTGGAAACCTCTATTTTTGGTCAGCCGGCTTTCCTCGCTCGCACTGGTTACACTGGGGAAGATGGGTTTGAGGTGATGGTAGACCCGGAAACTGGGAAGAAATTATGGCAAAGTCTCTATGATGTTGGTGTCACACCTTGCGGACTGGGGGCTAGGGATACTCTGCGACTAGAAGCGGCTATGGCATTATATGGACAAGATATTGATGATAACACGACACCGTTAGAGGCGGGTTTGAATTGGTTGGTACATTTAGATACTAAAGGCGATTTTATTGGCAGGGATGTTTTAGAACGACAAAAAACTGAGGGTTTAAGTCGTCGTTTAGTGGGTTTGCAAACTCAAGGCAGAAATATTGCCCGTCATGGTTATCCAGTATTATCTTCAGGGCAAGCTGTAGGCGAGGTAACAAGTGGCACTCTTTCTCCTACCCTTGGTTATCCTGTGGCTTTAGCCTATGTTCCCACAGATTTAGCCAAGCTGAAACAACAGATGGAAGTAGAAATTCGTGGTAAAGTATACCCTGCTATCGTGGTAAAAAGACCGTTTTATAAGTCGAAAAACCGTGTTTGAAGATGGGGAGATGAGGAGGATGAGGGAGATGAGGGAGATGAGGGAGATGAGGGAGATGAGGAAGTAATTTTCTATTCCCAATCCCCAGTCACTAATCCCCAGTCACTAATCCCCAGTCACCAATCACCAATCACCAATACCTAGAGGAGTGTTATCTATGGCTTTTGAATACCCGGAAGATTTAAGATATTCCGATACTCATGAGTATGTGCGGTTAGATGGGGAAATTGCCACTATTGGAATTACCGCGTTTGCGATCGATCAATTAGGTGATATCGTATTTCTAGATTTGTCGGAAATTGGTGATGCTCTGAGTAAGGGTGAAAGTTTTGGCACAATTGAATCTGTTAAAGCAGTAGAAGATTTAAAATCACCAGTCACCGGTACAGTGGTAGAACGTAATGAAGCACTCATTAATTCTCCTGAACATATAGTTGATGACCCCTATGGTGAAGGATGGTTTTTAAAGGTACGTGTCGATAACCCTGATGAAGTTGAAGACGGGATGACAGCTAGTGAATATAGTGCATTGGTAGAGGGGGTTTAGTAGAAAGACGCGGGGAGGGGAGACAGGTCGAGGGGAGAGGGGAGAAGAAGAGAGGGGTGACACGGAGAGGGGAGAGGGGAGAATTTTTTGTCTTTCTTTCTCCGCGTCCCCGCATCACCGCGTCCCCGTGTCTCTTTTCTCCGCGTCCCCGCGTCCCCGCGTCTGGAATGTCTCCCTCCCAGTACTCATTTCCCAAAATTCTCTGACTTATCCTCAACTTGCTAAAAGCAATCATTACAATATATTAAGCATATATTAAACAATAGTGTTTGGAGAGGAAGTTGTGGTAATTGATGCCCCTCGTACTAGGTTGAGTGATCAGTCGGTGTTAGGTAAAAATCAGCCTAATATACCAGATTTTATACAAAGACATATTGGGCCAAAGGCTGATGATATCCAACAAATGTTGGAAGTGTTGGGTTTTGTTAGTCTTGATGACTTAATTGAGAAAACAGTACCCCAAGCAATTAGGTTAGAAGGGGCGCTAGAATTGCCAGCAGCGCAGAGTGAGTATGCAGCATTAGGAAAGTTAAAACAGATAGCTGCAAAAAATCAAGTATATCGTTCTTATATCGGGATGGGGTATTATGATTGTATTACTCCACCTGTAATTCAACGGAACATTCTGGAAAATCCAGGCTGGTATACTGCTTATACTCCCTATCAACCAGAAATTGCCCAAGGAAGACTAGAAGCACTGTTAAATTTCCAAACGATGATTATTGATTTAACTGGTTTGGAAATTGCTAATGCGTCGCTGTTGGATGAAGGTACAGCTGCCGCAGAGGCGATGAGTTTAAGTTATGGTGTAAGTAAGAATAAGGCAAATAGTTATTTTGTTTCTCGTGAATGTCATCCCCAAACTATTGATGTTTTGCAAACTAGGGCTAATCCTCTGGGGATAAAGTTAATTATAGGTGATCATCAAAGTTTTGATTTTTCTGAACCGATTTTTGGTGCTGTTCTCCAATACCCTGCTAGTGATGGGACTATTTACGACTATCGCAGTTTTATTGAAAAAGCTCATGCTGTCGGTGCTTTGGTGACGGTAGCAGCTGACCCTTTAAGTTTAACTCTGTTAACTCCTCCGGGTGAGTTGGGTGCAGATATTGCGGTGGGTAGCACTCAACGTTTTGGTATTCCGTTGGGTTTTGGTGGTCCTCATGCTGCTTATTTTGCTACTAAGGATGAGTATAAGCGGTTAGTTCCTGGACGTATTGTCGGTGTGTCGAAGGATGTAAATGGTAAACCTGCTTTGCGTTTAGCTTTGCAAACCCGTGAACAGCATATTAGAAGGGAAAAAGCGACGAGTAATATCTGTACAGCACAGGTTTTACTGGCAGTGATGGCTAGTATGTATGCAGTTTATCATGGGGCGGAGGGTTTGAGAGCGATCGCGCAAAATATCCACCACCTTACCAATATCCTAGCCGCAGGACTAAAACGCCTCAATTATCAAATTAGTTCTACATATTTCTTTGATACTCTGAAAGTAGAATTAAAATCAGGTCAATTAGAAAAAATTCTCTTTGCAGCAACAGCTAGAAATATCAATTTACGTATCTTTGACGAAACGGCTGTCGGTATTTCTTTAGATGAAACTACGACAATAGCAGATTTAATCGACTTGTGGCAAATTTTCGCCGGAAAAGATGAGTTACCTTTTACTGTCGAAGATTTAACAGATACAGATTCTCATCTGTTACTAAAACGTGAAAGTTCCTATCTGACTCATCCCATCTTTAACCGCTATCATTCTGAAACTGAGTTACTGCGTTATATCCATCAGCTAGAAACAAAAGATTTGTCGCTCAATACTTCGATGATTCCCTTGGGTTCATGTACAATGAAGTTAAACGCGACGGCGGAAATGATTCCTGTAACTTGGTCAGAATTTGGCAAAATTCACCCTTTTGCACCGGCTGACCAAACCAGAGGTTATCAAATTCTCTTCCAACAATTAGAAATTTGGTTGGCAGAAATTACAGGTTTTGCTGGGATTTCTTTACAACCAAATGCCGGTTCTCAAGGTGAATATGCGGGACTTTTGGTTATTCGGGAATATCATCAAAGTCGCAAAGAAGGACATCGCAATATTTGTTTAATTCCTCAATCTGCACATGGAACAAACCCCGCAAGTGCGGTAATGTGTGGGATGAAAGTTGTAGCAGTTGCTTGTGATTCTCAAGGTAATATTGATGTAGAAGACTTAAAAATTAAAGCCGCAAAACATAGTCAAGAACTAGCCGCTTTAATGGTGACATATCCCTCAACTCACGGTGTATTTGAGGAAGCAATTCAAGAAATTTGTGCTATTGTCCATGAACATGGCGGACAAGTGTACATGGATGGCGCTAACATGAATGCTCAAGTCGGACTTTGCCGACCAGCAGATATTGGTGCGGATGTTTGCCATTTGAACTTACACAAAACCTTCTGTATTCCTCATGGTGGTGGGGGGCCAGGAATGGGGCCCATTGGTGTTGCTTCTCATCTTGTCCCGTTTTTACCTGGACACGCGGTGGTGAATATGGGTAGTGAACATGGTGCGGTATCTGCTGCACCTTGGGGAAGTGCCAGTATTTTAGTCATTTCTTGGATGTATATTGTAATGATGGGTGCTGCTGGGTTGACGGAAGCGACAAAAGTAGCAATTCTGAATGCCAATTATATTGCTAAGAGATTAGAATCCTATTATCCCGTATTGTACAAAGGGAAAAATGGGTTAGTAGCCCATGAATGTATTTTAGACTTGCGATCGCTCAAAAAATCTGCAAATATCGAAATTGATGATGTAGCAAAACGGTTAATGGACTATGGTTTCCATGCACCTACAGTTTCCTGGCCTGTAGCTGGTACAATCATGGTAGAACCTACAGAAAGCGAATCTAAACAAGAATTAGACCGTTTTTGTGATGCTTTAATTTCCATTCGTCAAGAAATAGCTGAAATAGAAGCAGGGAAAGCAGACATTCAAGATAACGTTTTGAAAAATGCACCCCACACAGCAGAAAGTTTAATCATTGGTGAATGGACTCATCCCTATTCCCGTGAACAAGCAGCTTACCCCGCACCTTGGACAAAAGAACATAAATTTTGGCCGAGTGTGGGAAGAATAGACGCAGCTTTTGGTGATAGAAACTTCGTTTGTTCTTGTCTTCCAATGGAAGCTTATTCCTAATCAAAAATTATTCCCCTCCTTGCTTGTAGGGAGGGGTTCTAAAAAATTAAGCTGCAAC
>DATGXQ010000155.1:0-3062 GCA_035298905.1 Nostocaceae cyanobacterium
TATCATCTTTGCGGGGATTACGTTTGTGCTTTCGCTCTCTTGATTCCCTATAGAAATACAATAACACAACCTTTGCTAATTTTTCTTGCTCTTCGCAAATTTTTTTGCACAAAATCCAATTTTACTGGTTGGTAACTGGTCAAAACTCTTGTTATGTCTGTAATTGGGCATTTTTCTAGGTCAGTTATTTATTGCTGTTTCCACCAAAAGATACCAATTAATTTGGTAATATGTATCAAAGGATACAGTTTTCGTTACTAATTTCAGTTTTGATAATTTTTATATCAGCTTTAACGATGTTGAAGAATATACCAGCTACATGAATGCAGAGATATCTGCCAAATGCTGTTTAGGGGCTATTCTTTGCTTGTAGTTGCTGGTGGTGAACTGACAGAAGAGAGTTGGTAAGTAGTAATGATTACCGAACAAGAATTAGCGCAGCAGTTTAGTGATATTGTCCAAGAATTTCACCCAAGAGTATGGGAGTTACTACGCCATTGTTATGTTAGAGTAATTAATCCCAATTGTAGGCGATCGGCTACGTTAGGTGTTGTGCGATCGCTTGCTACTGATTTTCACTACATCGCCATTTATTGTCCTCCACAAGTATTTACAGTCATAGCAGCAGAAAAAGATTTGTTGCGAGAAGTAGGGAAATATTTGGGATTAACTGAAGTGGTTTGTTTTAATGCCTCAAATATTCTCCGTGATCCTCTATCGAGAATAAAAGAAGTATATCCTCAACTATGGTTAGAGCTAATATGGATTGTGACTCAAGAACTATAAGCACAGTATAAAACTTATAGTGGGATGTAATCTTCTAGCAAGAAGTAAAAAAAATCATGTATTTTTGTATCCTACTTGCTAAAGAAAATATGTGGAAAATGATAATCGCTCATCTACTAACTATATAAAGTTAATATGGAGTGAACGAATATCATCTGTAACTATCTCAAATTCTGACGTAACTAATAAACAAAATATGATGATTATTGAGTTTACGTCAGTCTCTAGTTCTTTTGAATAAGGACGGAATAATATGGCTAGACCACACTTATCTCCAGATGATTTGCCTTCCTATAGAACAACACAAATCAGCGAAATATTACTGAGTCAACTGGAAGAAGCTACTAAAAAAAGCTTTTATGAAGCTTGCAATCATACGATACGTGTTTTGTTATCCAGTTGTCATTGGTACTTTAAGACTCATAGCGGAATTCTGACTTTAATCATGGTTTGTCATGATATAGAAAGCTATCAGAACATAATGACCAGTGTTCCCTATTTAGCTGATAGATTGAAGCACTTTGCCAATAAGGCAAAAATCAGTATTAGTTCGCCAGTTAATAACGGTATCCCTTGGATCATGAGTATTGATGAACCTTGGTTTGGAGAAGATTAATCTAGTAGATCGAGAATATGGGCTGGAAATTATTCTAGAGTACATTTCCGAAAATTGCTATAGTTGTCGCCTCGATATTTTAATGTAATTTTCCTTTTACTTATAAGTAATGTGATATTTCTGCTAAATCTAGTGACATGATAGCAATGATTTCTCAATCTGGAACGATTTCCAGAGTTATATAGCAGTCCTATAGCAGTCAGTTCTACTTGATTGGTGAAGTTATTTATGAGAAAGGCAAGAAGAGAAAAGACTTTCTCACGAATGATTTAGGATTGCTATATTTGATTTCTGAACTCATTTATACTGAATGAGTGAATGGTAACTTACCTGATAATTTCATCTTTCCTTAGAAGGATAAATTATGTCAAAAGGTAAGGAATTTATTATGGCGTTTGAAATCATCTAAGATAAAAAATAAAGTTGAAAATTTTTAATCTTTATATATTTTTAATTATTTAATTAAATGTATAATTTAACTAATTGAATGTATTACTTAATCCAGTTTCAAGATGCGTTTACTCATTGGTATAGATGACACTGATAATGCCACAAGCGGTGGTACTGGTAATCTCGCGCGACAACTGATCAAAGAGATTATTGAACAGAATTTAGCTCAAGTTATTAGCATTTGTCGTCATCAGTTATTAGTTAGCCCAGAAATTCCCTATACTTCACATAATAGTTCCGCTTGCATGATGGTAGAAACTACTTCAGATTTAATTAAACCTCTGACTGATTGTTGTCGAGAATTTCTCCTGCAATATAGTGAGGAAGGCTCAGATGTAGGACTATGTATCGGTGAATGGAATCAAGTTAATTTGGTAGTAGAAAATTTTGGTAAACAGGCTAAAGAAAAAGTTCTCACCCAAGAGGAAGCACTATCAGTTGCTAAAGAATGTGGGTTATTTCTTGAAGGTTTAACGGGTACTAAAGATGGAATTATTGGGGCATTAGCTGCTGTGGGTTTGAGAAAAACTGGTAACGATGGCAGATTTATTTGGCTATCTGGTTTGTATGATCTGGCTGGTGTGTATACGGCTAGTCAACTGTTCCAGGCAGTAAAGATCGATCGCATCCGAGATGTAGAAGGAAAAGAAATAGATAAGAATGTGAGAATTAAAATTGGTGGTGGTAATAAAGTTGTGCAAATATTTCTTTGGAAATGGATGATTGAATTAGGTTCAAACAGCTTAATGAAGTATACTTTTTCCAAAGTGGAATATTCCCAAATAAATCGCTGGCCTCGTCCGGTCTTACTAGATGAACAAGCAGTCATGTTAGTAGCTCAAGCTAGTAATCAATCACAAAAATCAGGAGAAGAAAATTATGAATACGAAATGGCTTCAAAATATATCATTCGCCAATATTAGGCGAGGAAAATGGCTAGAAATTTTGGTATTGATAGGATTAGGATTGATATTAGCAATCGTACAAGCTAATATACATTTACCATTAAAGTTACCAGGTTGGAGAGGAATTATTTGGCTTACACCACTTATTTCTACTAGATTATTGACATCCCAGTTTGGTGCTGCTTCTATTACTGGCTTAAGTGCTGCGTGTTTTTCTTTACTTTTGGGAGTTAAAGCTTTTCCTGATGAATGGTTATTTTACCTTGTGGTTGGAGAGTTAATAGATATTGCCTATCACAAAAGTC
>DATGXQ010000156.1:0-8755 GCA_035298905.1 Nostocaceae cyanobacterium
GCACTGGTGAAAGTTCTATTAAAGTTACTGAAGTTCAAAAAACTGAAACTATCATCTCGACTTTGCAATGGTCAAATGAAAGTGTTTTAGAAGTTGAAGCTACCACTGACGCACCAACAATTGGTGTGAACAAAGAAAATAACAATGCCATCATCGATTTACGTGGGGTAACAGGTAGTGTTACTACTAGTTATACTCTCAACCGGGAAGCTGCATTCAATAACTATGTGAGTTTCTGTCGAGTAGACGATGCTAATGGCACAATTAACGGTAATACACCAGGTGCTAGTAACTTTAACCGTCAACAATACATACAAGATGCTTTAAGTTTGCGTCGAGTTTCTGTTGATTTAACTGTATCTAATCTGTCTACAAATCTAGTAACAAGTAGTTTAACAGGTGGTTCATTTTTTGCTCCCTTCCTTGTGGCTAATGGCACTTTAGAACAAGGTTTGAGCGGTGCTGCTAATGTATTCTTCTCCTTTGGTGCTGCTAACTCAGATGGTGCATCTCACATTGTCAATTTAGGTAATAATCTCTTTGGTTGTGAAGATTTGACTGGTTCTGTTAATGACTTTGATTACAACGATACTGTGATCAAAATTGGTTTTGATTTGTCTATTGCTTAATGTGTAAGCTTTGGTCAGACATCTATTATATATAGATGTTTTACAGCAATTTCTAATTCTGGGTGAACAACCGTTCACCCTTCTTCATTTATTTATTAATACTGCATTCAGCTAAAGCTGACTAATGAATCACAAAAGTTTCACAAGTCAGATTTTCATCAGTATGAAAATTACTGTAAAGATTTGAGGACTTCTAGCGCTTCATCACACCAAGTAATCCAATTTGATTCATAAATTATCCCTGCTCTTAAAACCAATCTTCTCATTTTTTCCTGATTATTTGATACTGTGGCATCAGAACATTTAACCTTTTCAATTTCTTGATATTTAGCTAATTTCTCTAGATGAATTTGTCTATGTCGCTCTACATCTGCAATTAAAATATTAATTTCTACTATATCTCCAGCAAAAATTTTTACTAGTAAATCTTCTCTAATTACATCGGGTTCACTGGGTTGTCGCATCCATTTAATTAAATATTGCTTTCCCTCTTCCGTAATGGAGTAAATTTTTTTATTTAACCGATTTTCACGGGGGATAATTTCTGAACTAATTAAACCCTGGTCTTCAAGTTTACCTAACTCCCTGTATATTTGCTGTTGCGAGGCATTCCAAAAATAACTAACTGATTCGCTAAACCTCTTTGATAGGTCATAGCCGCTATGCGGTGCTTCGTCTAAACAAGTCAAAATTGCATGTGATAAACCCATACCTACCTCTTGACAGATATCTATCTTAGAGTATATTAATTATAGTATTCAACTTGTTGAATACAAGTTTTTGATAAAAACAAATTGTTCACATTAAATTGAATTATTAAAGGCGGTTACAGCTATGCAGAATTTTCAGCCAAACCCAGTTGGAGTTGGTCAAAATTTTAATAAGCTAGTACTAGCTGGTGCTTTAGTGTTAGGTTTAGGAAGTGTAGCAGCTTCGGTATATGTTTTAACTAACAGTCAAAAACCCACACAAACAGTTACCGCTACATCTGCTAACAACCGTCCGGTAATCAAGGCGGTGACGGCTTTGGGAAGAATAGAACCACAGGGAGAAGTGGTACAAGTATCAGCATCACAGATGGCAGGTAGTAACCGAGTTGCACAGTTGTTGGTAGAACAAGGCGATCGCATCGGCAAAGGACAAGTAATTGCCATTTTAGATAGTCATGATCGGCGTTTAGCCGCAGTTAATCGTGCTAAACAAGAGGTAAAAGTTGCACAAAGTCAACTAGCACAAATTCGAGCAGGTGCAAAACAGGGAGAAATTGAAGCGCAAAAAGCCTTGATTTCCGAACTAGAAGCTTCACTGCGTCAAGAAAGTGCAGCCAGAACAGCTACTGTGAGGAGATTAGAAGCAGAAGTCAGAAACGCAGAGATAGAATATCAACGTTATCAAAATTTGCAAACTGAAGGTGCGGTTTCCACTTCCACCCGTGATAGTAAAAAGCTGGCTTTAGAAACTGCACAAGCTAGTTTACGAGAAGCGATCGCCAATCGTTCCCAAACTTCTGAAACTTTAAGAGAAAGACTCAGACAAGCACAAGCTACTTTAAACAGAATCGCTGAAGTACGTCCTACCGATATTCAAGCAGCACTAGCAGCAGTTAAACGTGCAGAAGCTGCCGCAAGAGAAGCAGAAGCAGAATTAGATTTATCTGTTGTGAAATCTCCTGAAAGTGGACAAATTCTCAAAATTCATACTAAAGCAGGAGAAACAGTAGGTAATCAAGGCATCGTAGAAATTGGTCAAACTGATCAAATGTATGTTGTTGCAGAAGTTTATGAAACCGATATTAACCGCGTAAAAATGGGACAAACCGCAACAATCACTCAGCGCAACTTACCAGGCAAATTAACCGGAACAGTAGACCAAATTGGATTATTAATTGCCAAAAAAGATGTATTGAGTACTGATCCAGCTGCTGATATTGACGCAAGAGTTGTAGAAGTGAAAATTCGTCTCGATCCTGAATCTAGTCAGCGAGTGGCTGGAATGACTAACTCTAAAGTAGAAGTAGCGATCGCTGTTAATTAAAATTAATTTGCCTCATTGCTGATTAATTTTAAATTTTCTCGGATAAACCCCTTCTTGTACCCCTACAGGAAAGCAAGCTACGCGGAGCATTCCATACCTCAACGGGGAAGCAAGCTATGCGTAGTCTCTTCGATATGAGAAGGAAAAACTATTTTGAATTTTGAATTTTTATGATGCTGAAACGTAAAATTCCCCTAGCCTGGTTGCAACTATCCCGCAATAAATCAAGAATGTTAGTCGCTGTTGCTGGTATTGCTTTTGCAGATGTATTAATGTTTTTGCAATTAGGTATCCGCGATGCTTTATTCGATAGTGCAGTCCAATTTCATAACAGCTTACAAGCTGATATAGTATTAGTTAGTAGTCGTTATAAATCCATATTTTCTCAACAACATTTTTCCCAAAGACGACTCTATCAAGCGCGAGGTTTTACAGGGGTAAAATCAGTAAGTCCCATTTATGTAGATCCTATTCCTTGGAGAAATCCAGATAATAACGAAACTTGGAATATTTATGCTATAGCTTTTAACCCAGAAGAACAAGTAGTTAATTTACCTGGTGTACAAGAAAATCAAGCAAAATTAAGAGAACCAGACACGGTTTTATTTGATTCAGGTTCACGAAAAGAATTTGGTAATATTGCCACAGAATTTAAGAATAAAAATACTGTTACTACAGAAATAAATAACCGCAAAATTGATGTGGTTGGTTTATTTCAATTAGGAACATCTTTTGGTGTAAATGGTAATATTATTACCAGTGATGTGAATTTTCTGCGCCTAAATTCCCAGCGCCGGAGAGAGGGATTAATTGATTTAGGATTAGTCAGAATAGAACCAGGAGAAAATATAGATTTTGTCATCGCTAATTTAAGAGCTAATTTACCAGAAGATGTAATAGTTTTATCTAAACAAGAATATGCAGCAAAAGAAAAAAGTTACTGGAATCAAAGTACACCTGTCGGTTTTACCTTTACTATGGGTGTAGTAATTGGTTTTGTAGTAGGTACAGTGATTGTTTATCAAATTCTCTACAGTGACGTATCAGATCATTTACCAGAATATGCAACCTTAAAAGCCATAGGTTTTAAAAACACTTACTTGCTAAAAATAGTCTTTCAGGAAGCATTAATTTTAGCAGCAATTGGCTTTGTTCCGGGAATTTCCATTGCTCAAGGTTTATATTTAGTAGCTCAAAGAGCCACTTTATTACCGATTATGATGACTGTAGACAGAGCCATATTTTTATTTGTACTTACAACTCTGATGTGTTCAATTTCTGCTTTTATCGCCATGCAAAAATTAAATTCTGCTGATCCGGCTGATATTTTCTAGAGAGGGTAAGTATATGAGTGAAATTCCGGCAATTAAAATTCAGAATCTTAACCATTACTATGGCACAGGTAATCTCCGCAAGCAAATTTTATTTGATGTCAATCTAGAAATTAAATCAGGGGAAATCATAATTATGACCGGTCCTTCCGGTTCGGGAAAAACTACTCTATTAACTTTAATTGGTAGTTTGCGTTCTGTACAGGAAGGAAGTCTAAAAATTTTGGGAACAGAAATACTAGGTGCAAGTAAAAATACAATGTTACAAGTTAGGCGTAAAATTGGTTATATCTTTCAAGCACATAACTTATTAGGTTTTCTGACTGCACAACAAAATGTGCAAATGACTTTAGAAAATGACCACACTATTTCTTTTAAAGAAGCGCAAGCGAAAGCCGCAGAAATATTAAAGGCTGTGGGTTTAGGAGAAAGATTAAATTACTATCCAGAAGATATGTCTGGAGGACAAAAACAGAGGGTTGCAATTGCACGCGCTTTAGTTCATCATCCCAAATTAGTTTTAGCCGACGAACCAACAGCAGCATTAGATAGTAAATCTGGGCGGGATGTGGTAAACTTAATGCAGAAGTTAGCTAAAGAACAAGGCTGTACAATTTTATTAGTAACCCATGATAACCGTATTTTAGATATTGCAGATAGGATTGTGCGGATGGAAGATGGAAGGCTGGCTGATTAAAAATTAAAAATTAAAAATTAAAAATTCAGAATTTTTGTAGGTTGGGTTGAGGGACAAAACCCAACATTTATGGGCATTTGTTGGGTTTCACTTCCCTACGGGATGCTACGCGAACGTTCAACCCAATCTACTAAATACTAATTAAAAATTCAAAATTCAAAATTAAAAATTCAGAATTAAAGGCAAATTACTGGAGTGCTAGTTTTCTAACAATTGAAAACTAATCTTTCTTTTGTTCAGATTTTGAGGTAATTTCTCTGATTTTCATGGCTTCAACTTCGCTAGTTTCGGAGTTAACCTTAAAGAGTTTATATTCTTTTCTGTATTCTACAGTTGTATCTGTAGAAATAATACTGCCCAAAATATTTTTATTGACCTTTTTAGGAACTTCAAAGCCTAATGTAATTAACCAATAGCGTTTATCTTCTGATAATTCTGCTTCTTCTAGTCTAGCCTCTTTTAAATTAATACCCATCATATCCTCAACAGGTGTAATATATTGATAGACGGCATAAACCGCAGTTCTTACATCAATCATAGGCTGATTTTTGCTTTTTATAAATTCTAGTTGTAGTTTTAGGGTAAGGATTCAGAATCCAGAATCCAGAATTCAGAATTAGAGAGAATTTGAGAATCAAGCTACATGATTTTCACCAAATATTACTAATTTCTATTCTTAGTGTGATAACTATTCTGACTCCTGACTTCTGACTCCTGAATTCTTACGTTTTAGGTAATGTTAAATATATCAAATTATCATTGTGAATATAACAAAAGCAGCCATGATGATCATGACTGCTAATAATATTAGTAAATTAGCAAATGAGATTTTGCAGTAAATTAGACTTTAGCCTAAATTAGCTGCTGCAAATTCCCAGTTAACTAAGTTATCTAAGTAATTTTTGATGAAAGCAGGACGCGCATTTCTAAAGTCGATATAATAAGCGTGTTCCCAAACATCTATGGTGAGAATAGGCTTTTGACCGTGAACAAGTGGGTTTTCAGCGTTGGGGGTTTTGGTAACTTTTAAAGTACCATTTTCCTCAACTAACCAAGCCCAACCGCTACCGAATTGAGTTGCAGCTGCGGTAGAAAATGCTTCTTTAAATTGGTCAAAGCTGCCAAAATCTTTATTAATTCTCTCAGCTAATACACCTGTAGGAGCGCCACCACCTGCGGGCTTTAAGGAACTCCAGAAAAAGGTATGGTTCCAAACTTGTGCAGCGTTGTTGAAAATTCCAGCTTTAGAGGAGTCTTTGAAGGAAATTTGGATGACTTCTTCCAGAGACTTATCAGCCAGTTCTGTACCTTCGGTGAGCTTGTTGAGGTTGTCTACATAAGCTTTATGATGCTTACCATAGTGATACTCGAAGGTTTCACCTTTCATGCCGTATTGCTCTAGAGCATTAAAGTCGTAAGGTAGGGGAGCTTGTGTAAATGCCATGTTGTGAAATCCTCTCTTTACCGTTTTTCAGTTGAAAGCTGTTGTAGTCGCTCAGAAAATTACGGGTTTTGTCTGGTACAGTTTTAGTTCCTTAAATTCGGAACATAAAACTTAACATAAGCTATTTTACTACCAAAGTGCAGATTCAGCGAGATTTGTTGCCAAATAAGCCAAATTTGTATGTATTCACGGCTATGAATAAAAACTGCTAATGTATAAAGCCTCAATCATGAATTTTGTAAACAGTCAAGTGTATACAGCAAAAGTCAAGTGTCAAGCGTGAGAGTTTTGCAGCAGAACTCAGAAGTCAAACTGACTATATGTCTCGCTTTGCAGCCTTGGCCATGTACCTAATCCTTGTGCAAAATGTTGTAAATTATCAATTCTGCCTTCTCAATATTGATTTTTATTCAAGGCTGATTTTTCAACCTTGTATTTAGCGCCTTTCTATGATTACTAATTAAATTTGTTGGCTAAATCTGTCTATAGCTAGATTTATAAGTTAATTAATAGTATAATATGTATTATACAGCAAATGAAATTAATCAATATTGAGTTTAATGATAATAGCAAGCAAATAATTATCGCCAGTTATTTATTTACTGATATTAGAACAATAGAAAGATTAATAAACAATTCCAAAGGTTAAAAAGCTGATAAAAAACTTATTTCCTTTTGCCTCCTGACTTCTTTTATTCGTTAAGAAGATGAAGTAATAAGTGCTGAGTTAAGCCAAACAAAATCATTTTACCCGAAAAATTATTTATGGGTAATTGACTACAATTTAGGACTCAGCACTGTACTACTTTTAGCAAAGAGGATTTATTACCACTGAGATAAACGTTGTTGATAATGGTTAACAATTTGGGCAGTGACTTCGGAGATAGTTAAACCGTCGGTCTGAATTTCAATAGCATCTGCGGCTTTCTTTAAGGGGGAAACTTTGCGAGTGCTATCTTTCCAATCTCGTTCGGCAATATCCCGTTCTAGTTGTTCCAAACTAACTTCGGGTTGACCTTGTTTTTTAAAGTCTTCTTGACGACGACGAGCGCGTTCACCCACGGAGGCGGTTAAAAAGATTTTTACTTCGGCATCGGGAAATACGTGAGTACCGATGTCTCTGCCTTCTGCGACTAGGCCACCACGTTTACCCCAATTTTGTTGCTGTTGGACTAAAGCTGTTCTGACTGCACTTTGAGCAGCGATCGCGGATACTTGAGATGTAATCTCTCTTGAGCGAATTTCTTGAGTTACATCAGTACCATTGATCCAAACTCGGACGGGAGTTTGCAGACTGTGGCTAGGAGTTAATTCAATTGTACATTTATTTACTAATTCAGCGATCGCACACTCATCATCAATAGCAATGCCTTGTTGCAGCACGAACCAAGTTACAGCGCGATACATTGCGCCTGTATCTAGATAGATTAAACCTAAATTCGTTGCCACTTGGCGAGCGACTGTAGACTTACCAGCACCAGCTGGCCCATCAATAGCGATGATAGGTTGGCGATCGCGCAAGATGGTATTATCAATCAGGCGTGTTGAACCAAGACGAGCAGCGATCGCTAGCATTCCTTCCTCCTCAATTTTATTCAAAGACATCAACGTAGTCGGATCAACCAATTCAATATATTCCACAAATACATTGCTGACAGTAGCTAATTCTTGCTGCACCAAGGCTATCAGTTCGCTGCTATTGCGAACGCCAGAGCGAAACGCAGCCTCAGCTTGCCGTAACCCACGAGACAGTACTTTCGCCTGCTCTTTTTCTGTTGCAGTCAAATATTGATTACGAGAACTCAAGGCTAAACCAGAGGGTTCCCGCATTGTTGGACAAGCAACAATCTCTACTGGCAAATTTAAGTCAGCCACCAGCCTTCTAATAATTGCTAGTTGCTGGCCATCTTTTTGACCGAAATAAGCTCGGTCGGGCTGTACCAAGTTCAAAAGCTTGGTGACAATAGTCGCTACTCCCTGAAAATGCCCTAGCCGAGTGCGACCACACAAGCCAGATATCATAGCAGATGGAGGAATTACTTGTGTAACGTGGGTCTCTTGTATACTCTTCTGTTGAACTCCCATTTCTTCCGGAGTTGGGGCAAAAATGGCATCAACTCCAGCCCGTTGGCACAATAAACTATCCTGTTCCAAAGTGCGTGGATAGCGTTGATAGTCCTCGGTAGGGCCAAATTGTAGAGGATTCACAAAAATACTTACAACTACCGTAGCATTTTCTTGTCTAGCTCGTTCAATTAAACTTAAATGACCTGCATGTAAACCTCCCATAGTTGGCACGAGACCGACTGCCGTCTGATTCCAACTAGACTTTTCATCTACTAACAAATCCTCAGAAAGTATCAGCTTGTTTCCCAAGCGACATTTAGTTAAATAGCAGCGTAAAGCTGCAACTGTAGTCAACAGGCGCACAGAATACCCCTAGTTCTTCTTCAATCTCTCCCCCGTTAGTTTAGATCCGAAATGGGGGGAGGGGAGAGGGGAGACACCGGGAGGGGAGAGGGGAGACACCGGGAGGGGAGACACCGGGAGGGGAGAATATTCAATTTTGGATTTGCGTTTGTGAATTTTAGATTGTTCCATCCAAAATCTAAAATCTTTT
>DATGXQ010000157.1:0-6411 GCA_035298905.1 Nostocaceae cyanobacterium
TCCCTGTTCCCTGTTCCCTGTTCCCTGTTCCCTGTTCCCTGTTCCCTGTTCCCTGTTCCCTGTTCCCTGTTCCCTGTTCCCTGTTGTAATTGTCTGATAGGTTCTGTTCTCCTTTCCCCCATGCAATAAAAAAGAGCCAGAGAGTTAATATCTTGGCTCTGAGTTGGAAAATTCAACAGTTTTGGCTGGGAATACGGCTGGACTAAGGTAAAAGTTTACAATCTACCAATGTAGTGTAGTCCTAAGATAATGCCGATGCCTAAAATATGACCAAAAGATGTGGTAGCAAGTAAAGCAGGTAAACCAAAACCGCCAAACAGATTAGATGAGGGTAATGCTGGTTCGACGCTGGGGTACTGGATGGTAAACTTACCGAAGGCGATCGCAATTATGTTGGCTACAATGATGATGATGCCAACTGTCGGACTCCATTCTAAGGGTGCAGTTGCAGCAGCGAGTAATGTTGAGGTCAACACTTGATCGACTCCTGATGTTTTTTGTATGGTTGAGAATATAATCTGTAAATTACCAAAGAAAATTCAAGTAATTTGTCGATTTTGCAGCAATACTTAACAGTTCGTCTTACTCGTTAACAAAAAAGGTATCGTTTGCCACTTTTTTCCTAGTTTTGAGAACTAACGGCGACTTTTGGGTTATGCCCCAATCTAAACTAGAAGGAGATTTATTCCAGCCTCCACACCCACAGGACAACAAAGCTGGATCTTTTACTATCTCGCGGCTGATCATCTAAACTCAAGTTTATACTGCGTTACTTTGGCGATTTATTATGTCCTCAAGTCTTGATTCCTTGCCACCTGCACTAGCCAAAATTGTGCAACGTTTCCAACGTGCTGCTGACCCTAAACGGCGTTATGAGCAGTTGATTTGGTATGCTCAGAAGTTACCAGTGTTCCCAGAAGCAGGTAAAATTCCAGAAAATAAAGTTCCTGGTTGTGTCTCTCAAGTCTATGTCACGGCATCTTTGCAAGATGGTAAGGTGACATTTCAGGGTGATTCTGATTCCCAACTTACTAAGGGTTTGGTAGCATTGTTAATCGAAGGGTTAAACGGACTCGCACCTACAGAAATTGTCCAACTCACCCCCGATTTTATCCAAGCTACTGGTTTAAATGTGAGTTTGACCCCTTCCCGTGCTAACGGTTTTTACAATATTTTCAAAACCATGCAGAAAAAAGCTTTGGAATGTAAGTTAGATATTGCTGCGGAAGGATGAAGGAGACGCGGGGAGGGGAGAGGGGAGAAAATAACTAATAACTAATGACTAATGACTAAATGACTAACAAATTTACATGGAAATGGGAAAATCAACCTTTACAGGTGGTTTATGAAACCATTGGTCAAGGTCAGCCGTTATTACTTCTTCCCGCTTTTAGTAGCGTTTCTACACTGGAGGAAGTAGGAGAACTGGCCAAATTACTTGCGGTTGATTTTCAAGTTACTACTGTAGACTGGCCTGGCTTTGGTGAGTCCGATCGTCCTAGTTTAGATTATCAACCCGCCATATATCAGCAATTTTTGGCAGATTTTGTGAAATCTGTGTTTAATCAAAAAATTTCTGTAGTTGCTGCGGGTCATGCTGCTGGTTATGTGCTAAAACTAGCTGGGGAAGCATCTACAAACTTCTCGCGGATTGTGTTAGTAGCACCAACTTGGCGGGGTCCTTTACCGACAATGGGCGCAAATACAAATATAGCTGGTATGGTGAGGAATTTAGTGCGATCGCCTCTTGTTGGTCAAGCACTCTATAAACTTAATACTAGCCCATCTTTTCTCAATTGGATGTACCGTCGCCATGTCTTTAGCGATGCAGGAATACTTACACCCAATTTTATCGCCAAAAAATGGCAAACTACTCAAAAACCCGGTGCGCGTTTTGCTTCTGCTGCCTTTGTCACAGGTAATATTGATGTTTTCCATAGCCAAAACGAATTTTTGACTTTGGTTAAATCTTTATCTGTACCTATTATGGCAGTGATTGGCGCATCTAGTCCCGCAAAATCCCGTCAAGAAATGGATGCTTTAGCCGCTTTACCTGGAGTTAACAGTGTTGTGGTTCCTGGTTCTTTGGGATTACATGAAGAATATCCCCAAATTGTCAGTGCAGCCATTTTGCCCTTTTTGAAAGGGTTATGATTACTAAATAATGATTATCACTACCGACCCCTCAAACTGACAGTAAAATTATGATAGCTACAGAAACATTCAATACCGTCCCCGTAACAGTTTTAACAGGATATTTAGGAGCAGGAAAAACCACTTTATTAAACCACATTTTGACCTACGAACATGGTAAAAAAGTGGCTGTAATTGTGAATGAATTTGGAGAAGTAGGGATTGATAATCAATTAGTAATTGATGCGGATGAAGAAATATTTGAAATGAATAACGGCTGTATTTGTTGTACAGTTAGAGGTGATTTAATTCGCATCATTGGTAATCTGATGAGACGGCGAGATAAGTTTGATCATTTAGTAATTGAAACCACGGGATTAGCTGACCCTGCACCAGTTATTCAGACTTTTTTTGTAGATGAAGATATGCAGAGTCAATTGTCACTAGATGCAGTAGTGACAGTTGTAGATGCTAAACATATTTGGCAACATTGGGAAGCGGACGAAGCACAGGAACAAATTGCTTTTGCTGATGTGATTTTAATCAATAAAACTGATTTAGTGACTGAAGAAGTTTTAGCAGAATTAGAAAAGCGGATTCGCAGCATGAATGCAATAGCGAAAATTTACCGCACCCGCAATTCTGAATTATCAATGGACGCTTTACTAGGCGTTCAAGCTTTTGACTTAAGCCGTGCGTTAGAAATTGACCCTAATTTTTTAGGTGAAGATGCACATGAACATGATGAAAGTGTTTATTCTGTAGCTTTAGTCGAATCTGGTGCATTAGATCGAGAAAAATTACACGATTGGTTAAGTGAATTACTCCGTACCCAAGGGCCAGATATTTTCCGCATGAAAGGGATTTTAAATATTGCTGGAGAAGATGATCGGTTTGTTTTTCAAGGTGTACACATGATTTTTGATGGTAAACCTGATAGACCTTGGAAAGCCAATGAGACTCGCAAAAATGAATTAGTTTTCATCGGTCGCAATTTAGATGAAACCAAATTAAGAAAAGATTTTCTAGCTTGTATAACGGGGAAGAATTAAAAATTAAAAATTAAAAATTAAAAATTGGTGTGGGAGGGAATGAGGAAGAAGTAAATTTTTATTCCTGTTTACACCTTTCCCTTCTACCCTGTTCCCTGTTCCCTGTTCCCTATTCCCTGTTCCCTGTTCCCTGTTCCCTGTTCCCTTCCCCTATGAACTTTTTAGCAGAATTTACAACTTACTATTCTGGGAAACTAGAAGATTATGTTACAGCGATCGCGTGGTCGCCACAAGGTCAAATTCTCGCTGCTACATCTGCCGCAGGTGAAGTAGTATTCTGGGAAAATGGCCAACTCACACACTTACAACATCAAACCGGCAAATCTGTAGACTGTGTTGCTTTTTCTCCCGACGGTAAATATTTAGCCGTGGGTGGACAAGACGGACAGGTAAAAGTGTGGCGAGAACAAAAATTAATTGCTACCTTAGAAAATGCTCCGGCTTGGGTAGACAAACTAGCATGGAGTCGTACCAACAACCAACTAGCATTTAGTTTAGGACGTTATGTCCAAGTTTGGGACGCAGACACAGGTGAAATAGTTATCACCCTAAATTTTGAAAATTCCTCAGTTTTAGGCATTGACTGGCGTAGTGATGGACAATATTTAGCTATTAGTGGCTATCAGGGAGTAAAAATCTGGAGTACCCAAAACTGGGACGAAGAACCCTATATTTTATCTATGCCTACCGTAAGTGTAGCAATGGCTTGGTCGCCAGATAGTAAATATTTAGGTTCTGGCAACATGGATCGCAGCGTTACTGTTTTAGAATGGGAAAATCCCGACCCTTGGGTAATGCGTGGTTTTCCGGGAAAAATTCGCCAGTTAGCTTGGTCAGAAGTTGAAACTAACACAGGTGCGCCACTACTTGCTTCTTCTAGTGTAGAGGGTATTGTGGTGTGGGAAAAATCAGCAGATGAATCTGTAGGTTGGGAAGCGCGAATTTTAACTAATCATGTAGATATAATAAACGCGATCGCTTTTGCCCCCAATAGCTTTTTACTAGCTTCTGCGGCTACTGACGGCTGGCTATGCTTATGGAAAAATGCCAATGAAATATTGCAAATTCTTACAGGTGTTTCCGCCGGCTTTTCTACCCTAGCTTGGCATCCCCAAGGTAAACTTTTAGCCGCAGGTGGGGAACAAGGAGAGTTATTAATTTGGTCTAGAACAACAAAAGGTCAAGGTTTCGGCAAATAGCCGCTAACTAACCTATGACTAATGACTAATTGCCCATAATTGGCTATGCTGTATCAGCAGCATCCTTCACAATGTGAACTATGAACATAATTAGAAAAATTTTACTTGTTTGTCCCGCTTTCTTAGCATCCTTGCTACTCCTGGCTAACCCAGCACAAGCACAGAACATTCAAACTTCAGCTACTACCCAAGTGGTATTAGTAAGTTCTGTACAAACACAATCTGAGTTTACAGTACCGCACTTGAAACCAGCAAGCGATCCTATTTTGGATCAAGTTGGTTGTGGTTGTGCAAGATGTGTGCAAAATAATTTTGAACTGTTGCAAGGCAAATTACCTATTATTGACCTGTAAACAAGTGAAAATTTATGAACATCTTTCAAGCACAGCTAGACTGTGCTTTTATTACAGCAAAATTTAGAACTCAGGAGTCAGAATGCTGGTCAAATTAAGAATTGAAATACTTACAGCAGGGAACAGGGAACAGGGAACGGGGAACAGGGTTGAAAGTCTTTTAGCATAAGGCTTTATTCCTAACATTTGTACCTCATTTAGCTAAAATCTGCTGTAATATTTTGTGAAAATAATCACCCCAATAGCTGGAAGCTTAGTTCATTCTGGATTTTGGACTCTTACAAATTCAAAGTTTAAAATTGCCAATTCGCAATATCAATAAGCCTGTTTTCTATTTATCAGACTAATTATCCTTAGCCTCCTAATAGCCAATGTAAATGTTTACTAAAAAATTCTCAATAACTAATATTATATATCCCAGCTTTATCGCAGCACAATTTGTTTTATTTGGTTGCACAAATCAAAATTTAAACACAACCTACAATCAAACAAATCAAGCGACCAAAAATAATCCAAATCTACCCCAAGTTGTAGCAACAACTAGTGTACTCTGTGACTTAACTAAGCAAGTTGCTAGAGACACTATTCAGCTTCATTGTTTAATTCCCCCAAATGAAGAACCGCGCCTTTATCAACCAAAAACAGAAGATATTCAAATTATAAAAAAAGCTAATTTGATTTTTTATCATGGTCATAATCTTGAACCATCTCTAGTCAAAGCTATTAAAACTAATAAAAATACTGCTGTTAAAATAGCGGTTGGACAAATTGCTGTTCCTAATCCACAAAAATTACAGAGAAAGGATATAACTTTTACAGAACCTCATGTTTGGCATAATCCTAAAAATACCATCAGAATGCTAGAAGTAATTAGTAATAGTTTGAAAAAACTATCTCCTAAAGATGCCAAAATATATAGTAATAATACAAAAAGTATCACCAATGAATTAAACCGATTAGATAAATGGATTTGGTTAAGGTTGTCTAGTATTCCACCCAAAAACCGCAAATTAGTGATTACTCATGAAGCAATGCTTTATTATGCCAAAGCTTATAAAATCCCTTATACTAACACTTTAATGGGAATTACTACTCAGGATAAACTAACTGCAAATAGAGTAAAAAATCTAGCGGAAAATATTCAAAAATCGAAAGCACGCACTATTTTTATAGATAATACAACTAACCCAGATTTATTTGCACCTATATCTAAAGCAGCAAATATTCAAGTTTTTCCCAGACAACTTTATATTGATGGACTGGGTAAACCGGGAAGTGAAGCTGAAACCTATCAACAAATGATGGAGGCTAATACACGTACTATTGTCGAAGGTTTAGGAGGAACTTATCTCAAGTTTGAACCCAAAATTACTCAATGAATACAGCAGGGAACAGGGAACAGGTGAAGCAGCGCGGTCTTCTCCCAAAGGGAGAGGCTAACGCCAAGGGGGTTTCCCCCATGAGCGACTGCTGTTAGCGAAGCGGTAGCGAGGAACGAGCGTCACCCGTACCCCTCCGGGGAAGCAAGCTACGCGTAGCGTCCCGAAGGGAAGGGGAACAGCGTTGAAAGTCTTTTGGTATATGACTTTGTTCCTAAAATGTTTACCTCATTTACCTGAAATCTGCTGTATATTTTTATGTTGTGTATTTCCTTTGTGGTTAAAAATGAATACC
>DATGXQ010000158.1:0-5707 GCA_035298905.1 Nostocaceae cyanobacterium
AAAGAATTAAATTACTTCCCTATACCCCATACCCAATACCCAATACCCAATACCCAATATCGTGTCAATTCAAGAACAAAAAATCACAGTAAATTCGCTAGAATGGTTTTATCGGGAAGCCACACCACCGGGTCAAACTGACTTGCTGCCGGTTGTTCTACTGCATGGGATAATTTCTCAAAGTTATTCTTGGCGTAATATTATACCAAGTTTAGCACAACAAGGTACAAGAGCGATCGCCCCAGATTGGATTGGTTACGGCTATTCTGCAAAACCTGAAAAACGCGATTTTGCTTATACACCTGACGCATTTATCAAAGCCTTAGAAAGTTTTATTAATGCCTTAGAACTGCCACAATTTTCTCTAGTAGTTCAAGGATTTTTAGGTTCAGTTGGTTTACAATATGCTTTAAGAAATCCTGAAAAAATAGCCAATATAGCAATTTTAAATACACCCATTTCTACCACTGCCAAATTACCTTGGAAAATTCAACAAATGGGTTTACCTCTGGCCGGGGAAATGATGACCCAAGACCCTTTATTAGTTGATAGAACCTTAGAAGGTGGTAGTCGTTATCGCATTGAAGACAAAGATTTAGACGTTTACCGTAGACCATTTTTAAAAACCTCTGCTTCTGGACGGAGTTTATTAGCTACCATTCGCAATTTACAGCTAACCTCAGTCACAGCAGAAATTGAAACCGGTTTTAAACAATGGCAAAAACCAATTTTAATTCAGTGGGGAACAATTGACCCTTGGTTATCTGTAGACATCGCCGAAACTTTTGCTAATTCTGTCCCCAACGCCGAATTAATCAAACTTAATAATGTCGGGCATTACCCCCAAGAACATTACCACGAAACGATTTTACAAGACCTCCTCCCCTTCCTCCGTCGCACCGCATTAAATTAATACTTCTTAATTTAGAGTGACGGGTAGTTTTGTTTTAACCTAATAATGATACTAATTGCAATCATCTTGACTAAGGCAGGTTACAATTAATGGCTTATTTATGGTTTAAAGCATTTCACATTGTTGGCTTTGTGGTTTGGTTTGCTGGGCTATTTTATCTAGTACGTTTGTTCATTTACCACGCTGAAGCCAACCAAGAAGCAGAACCCGCAAAAACGATACTGAAAAATCAGTATCAAATCATGGAAAAACGCCTCTACAATATCATCACCACACCAGGGATGCTGGTAACAGTAGCGATGGCTGGGGGTATCCTCTACACAGAACCAGAAGTTTTAAAAGAACCTTGGTTACATTTTAAACTATTGTTTGTTGCCCTATTAATTGGCTATCATTTCTACTGTAGTCGGTTAATGAAACAATTAGCGGCAGATGAATGTCGCTGGAGTGGTCAACAGTTACGTGCTTTAAATGAAGCACCAACACTTTTATTAGTTGTAATTGTCATGTTGGCTATATTCAAGAATAGCCTACCAACAGACCTCACCGCCTGGGTAGTTTTTGGTTTAGTTGTTCTTATGGCTGTCAGCATTCAGCTTTATGCCAAAATTCGCAGACGCAACAAAGAAAAGCTGATGGCAGAATTAAAACAAGTTCCTCAAGCACAAAGTTAGTTACTTTAGCCTGAGATATGGAAATCTAGAAATACAAAAGATTTACTCTAATATCTCAGGCAAAAAATTCACTAAATTCACTTTTTGGAGAGAATTTGTACAACGCAGAATAGGCAATAATTGGGAATTTTCAAGAAATTATTCCTGATTTTTTTACTTTTTAAAGCAGTTTACCGTGTGAAGTTCTGGCTGGCGGTGAAGATATCATACCAATTCCCGAAACCAAAAAACGCGATCGCCTCCAAGAAAATTGACAAGCGGTAAAAATTGAATTGAGCGTAAATGCGTTTTAACGTATCGAATAAGCTTCCCCCTTGGGAGTCGCAGCAGGAACACGCTATCCTGAAGCACTAATGAACACCCTAAATCTTTAAGCCTTTTTTAACTCAATACTTACAGCAGGGAACAGGGAACAGGGAACGGGGAACAGAATTTACCTGAAATCTGCTGTATCTCACCTAATCTGTAATAGAATGTGGTGCAATAAAGCACAACTTCATATAGAATTGATATTAGCTCCAAGCCAAAAAAGAGAATCTGTGGCTTAGTTCTCTTTCTTCTCAGTGAAAATCTGGGAACAAAAATAAAAACTTAAAGCTAATTACAGCAGGGAACAGGGAACAGGGAACGGGGAACAGAGTGGAAAGTCTCTTAGTATAAGGTTTTGTTCCTAAAATTTGTACCTCATTTACCTGAAATCTGCTGTAAAAGCTAATTATTCCTAGCTAAATACTTACGAAACTATTGAGGAGATAAAACTAGAATGACAATTCAGCAATTATTTAATCAGCGTGTAGCAGTGTTAGCAACCATGCACCATAAAGAGAAAGTAATTGCCCCAATTTTACAAAAAGAGTTAGGAATTAAAGTTATTGTCCCGGAAAATTTTAACACAGATAGTTTTGGCACTTTTACCAGAGATGTTAAACGTGTAAGTACACAAATTACCACTGCCAAACTCAAAGCCGAAAAAGCAATAGAAATCACTGGGGAAACTATCGGAATTGCCAGTGAAGGAAGCTTTGCACCTCATCCTAGCTTTCCCTACATTTATGCTAACAGAGAAATTGTCATTTTTGTAGATAAAGTCAATAATTTAGAAATTATTGGCGAAGAATTTTCTACCGAAACCAATTTTAGCCATCAGGTAATCACCGATTTTTCACAAGCACAGGAATTTGCTCAAAAAATTGGTTTTCCTAGTCATGGTTTAGTAATTTGGTTCGAGAACTCCGAGCAAAATACTCCGCAAATAATTAAAGGTATTATTTCAAAAGAGAAATTAGTAGAAGCTGTAAATTTGGGGTTGCAAAACTCGCCAGATGGTTCAGTTCATATAGAAACGGATATGCGAGCTTTATATAATCCTACACGGTTGAAAAATATTGCTAAAGCTACAGAAAGTTTATTGAATAAAATTAACACCTGTTGTCCAAAATGTTCTACACCAGGTTTTTCTCTGACAGAAAAAATAAAGGGTTTACCTTGTGAAGTTTGTCATCAACCTACATCTTTAACTTTAGCCGCAGTTTATGAGTGCCAGAAATGTGGCTTTAGTCAAGAGAAGTTATTTCCCGATGGTAGAGAACTGGCTGATCCTACCTATTGCTTCTACTGTAACCCCTAAATTGGAAAATATTAAGTCAAATTGGCTGATTTTTACTTTTTTAATAAAACCCCCCTTGTCGGGTAATGACAAGAGGGGGATTGGAGCTAAAGTCCGGTAGGGTAATCGGGCTATTTAATATTTAATATTTATTATCTCCATATCAAGTCCTCCTTTAGACAGATAAATTTAGGATTAGCCAGTTTATTTTGTATATTAAAAAAAATCCCCCGTTTTCAGAGAGCAACGAGGGGATGTGGTGTCAAAGTTCGTCAGGTGATCGGAATACTTAATTATTTAGTATTTATAGACTATACCTTTATTCCTCCATTAGATAGAGAAATACTTTATTAATCTACTGCAAGTTGTATACCAAAACACGTAGAGTAAATTTACAATTAAAAATTAAAAATTAAAAATTAAAAATATACATTTTCAATCTGGTTGTAAAATATTACAGAGAACAGATAATACCAATTCAAAATTCAAAATTCAAAATTCAAAATAAGGAATAGCTAATTTGACAAAGGTTTGAAGATTTATATCTGTTATAGCCATTCCGGCTGAAGTGAAGTACAGTCAATCCCTTAATTTACAAGCTTTACAGCCTTTTTAATGTACCTCATCTGACAGGGAAACGCTGTAAAATCTTTTAGTGAATTGGTATAAATCTGGAATATAGATAATTTTCATGGCAGCAGGGCTTATTTTCAAGAGTATTTTTTCGTGAATAGTTATTAGACAACTTACAGCAGATTTCAGGTAAATGAGGTACAAATTTTAGGAACAAAGCTTTATGCTAAGAGACTTTCCACTCTGTTCCCTGTTCCCTGCTGTAATTGGTGTGGGAATGGTATTCAGATTGTATTCAGGTCTAATTTTACTGATGAAAAAAATCTAGCCTAGATTGTGAGTTGTGTCACCTATGGAAAAAGCCCTCTTGCATTTGACTAGCAACAGGGCTAAGGTATGGTGTGAGGAGCGAAGTTATTTTTCGCTTAATTCCAGTATAACAGGCGGAGATGACAAGTGTGTGACACTTGGATGGGAATTATGCGATCGCCTCCTCTCAACACCTGAGTTAGTATTAATCTTTATTACGGGTTATTACTGGCTCTTTGTAACGGATACGTAACTTTACCATAACTTTAACTAGAGAAAATACCACTATAAGTAAATAAGTATCTAGAAACAGGCTATTGCTTGGTATTTCTCCTTAAATCTCGTATTATCGCGCACATTATATTTTTTTTGTAAAGGCAATAAAAGACTATTGCTTTTCTTAAGCTTCTAAGTGTAGTCTGTAGCAAGTTGAATTCAATTGCAAACTAATCACGGAAAGCTTTTAGGCATCAACACAGGAATTATTAAACTGTAATTGCCAAAAGTTTCTTTTATCAAATCCTTTGCCCAAAAGTGTCTTAGGACTACCAATCGATCAAATTAGGAGATTCAAAACGATTAGTATACAGTCATAACTGTTGCATAAAAATATGTGATTTTTTTAGCAAATTAAAAACTTGATACTTATACTAATCATTTGTTAATCCAATGGTTCTGAGTTTCACGGCTTGGTATTTCACTTAAACAACACCGTAGTCTGGCCTAATCTTTTGAACAGCGAGCTTTTATGAAACACCCCAAATCCAACTTACAACCAATTAAACTCGGTCTTGCAGGGCTTTTAGGATCATTTGCACTCATGACCGTAGGAACCAGTGCAGCCCAAGCTGCTGGTGTCACCGCTACTTTGACAGCAGATAATCATTATGGTCTCTACTACGGGAAAGCAAATGGTAGTGGACTAACCTTCGTAGGTAGAAACGAATTCGGTTCATCTGGTAGTCCTGGCGTGTTTAACTGGTCTTTACCAGAAACTTACGGTTTTCAGCCCAGTTCTGGAGATCACTTGTATGTTTTGGCTTGGGATGATGGCGGTCCACAGTCTTGGCTAGGACAGTTCAAGTTACCCGATAGCAGCACATTATTTTCTAACACCAAAAATTGGGAATACACTATAGGTAGTGGCCCTAATCCTGGGACGTTTGGTAACGTGCCAGCATTAGCAACTGTCGCATCTGATATAGCTAACGCAATTTGGAAAACTCCCCTCGCTTCTACTCCTAACAATAGTGGCGCACCTTGGGGTGCTATTCCTGGTATATCCTCTTCAGCCGACTTCATTTGGTCGGACAGTTTTAATAGCACTGCAACTGATAAAACATACGTGATTTTTAGAACTAAAGCCGCAGTAGTTCCTGTACCAGAATCTCAACCTATGACCCTTGCTGGTTTGGTAGCCATTGGGTTAGCAGCGCAAATGGCGAAACGGAAATTTAAAGCTTCCTAAATATTTAGCAATACTTAAATATAGACTATCTTAGAGCAAGGGAAGTTTTGCTTCCCTTGATTTTTCTTGGTTGAAAATGTTATGAAATGTAATCTAAGAATAGTAATTAGTTTATGTCTAGCAACCACACTAATTGGTGGAGGAGAGTGTTTTACACCAACACC
>DATGXQ010000159.1:0-1956 GCA_035298905.1 Nostocaceae cyanobacterium
ATAGGGAAGAAAGACAAAATATTGCTGGTTGTGTGGAAATTCTTGCTGGTTTACGGTTTGATAAAAATTTAATTCGTCAATTTCTTCGGGAGGATATTATGCGCGAGTCAGTAATTTATCAGGATATTGTGCAAAATACAACTTTAAAAATTATCAATACTCAGATTAAACGACGATTTGGTAATATCGATGAAGCGATATTTCAGAAAATTCGCAATCTCTCTACTGAAAAGTTAGATTTATTGGTAGAGGAATTTATTGATTTTTCAGAAGTTTCTGATTTAGTCGTTTGGTTAGACAAGCAGGAACAAGAAAATTAGATTAAATGGTAGAGGTATAACCTCTGTGATAGCATTCCCAGTCTCTGACTGGGGACGAGATCAACTTTGCCAAGGTGATTAGTTTTGGTAAGACTTGAAGCATAATTTAGTTACCATAGTGCAACATTTGATTGATTAACTGGTTATCACAAATCGTTAGTAAGACCAATAATTGATACAGCTTATAACCTCCGAAAGATTTAGAACTATTCGGCAGTTTTTAATATCGGGGATAGATTTTCTGGTAAGCGTAGTGAAAAAATTAGGTTTTGACAAAAATTACATAAATTTTCTTTAGAAGGATTTTATCCACCTTTTTACACTACTTATATAAATATATAGTAAATTAATCTAATTATAGTTTTTTCATCAGTCTTAACTATCAGTAATAATATAGCAACGAATCTTTAGGTGTAGTAACTGTGAGTTTCCAGATTAAGTCCTGAAGTGCAGAATTTCGCATTAATAAAAATTAAATATTTTTGGTATAGTTATTACAATTGCTGGGTAACAATAAATACAGTAAAAAAATATAGGGTAGGAGTATGGCTACAGTAAACATTGCTGGGTATGACCTTTGCGAACAACTCTACAATGGTTCTCGAACTCTGGTTTATCGGGGGTATCGAGAGATTGACCAAAAATATGTAGTGATCAAATTGCTGAAAAATCCTAATCCTACCTTCCGTGAATTGGTGCAGTTTCGCAATCAATATGCTATTGCCAAAAATCTTCACTCCCCCCTAATTATCAAAGTCTATAGCCTAGAGCCATACCAGAGTAGTTATGCTTTGATCATGGAAGACTTTGGGGGCATTTCTTTGAAAGATTATTTTATCCGATCAGAAAAGTCTCTACAGGAATTTTTACAAGTAGCGATCGCTATTACTAATAGTTTAGAAGTATTATATCAGCATCATATTATTCATAAAGATATTAAACCAAGCAATATTTTAATTAATCCTGAAACAAAACAAGTTAAATTAATAGATTTCAGTCTAGCATCTTTGCTGCCACGGGAAACACAAACTTTGTTAAATCCTCATGTTTTAGAAGGGACACTAGCTTATATTTCACCAGAGCAAACAGGCAGGATGAATCGGGGAATTGACTACCGGAGTGACTTCTATTCATTGGGTGTAACTTTCTACGAATTACTCACAGGAAAGTTACCTTTTTCATCGGATGACCTGATGGAGTTGGTGCATTGTCATATTGCTAAAACAGCTTTTACAGTACATGAAATTAACTCCCAAGTTCCCACCGTAATTTCCGATATTATTAGTAAGTTGATGGCAAAAAATGCGGAAGACCGCTATCAGAGTATATTGGGTCTAAAGTATGATTTAGAGAAATGTTGGGAGCAACTACAAGAAACAGGAAAAATCATAGACTTTCCCATTGCACAAAGAGATGTAAGCGATAGATTTATTATCCCTGAAAAATTATATGGAAGAGAAATAGAAGTAAAAACCCTGCTCCAAGCATTTACTAGAGCAGGGAAAACGCATCATGATTTTATACAGCAACATTAATAGTGGGTAATAAACCCCTTAAAAAGCTAATTTAATTCAACCAAAATTGAAATATTTTGTAGAATATATTTGCTCCAAATAAAAATATTACTATTGAAAAT
>DATGXQ010000160.1:0-3194 GCA_035298905.1 Nostocaceae cyanobacterium
ATGGCGATCGTAACTTAAAATTTGTCCTTGGTCGAGTCGAAAGCGTTCTCCTTCAATAATCACAACTAAAGGTAGCCAATCTGGACAATTAGCTAATTCAGTATAAACTACAGGTACATCATCATAAATACCATGAATCAAAGTGGCACGTAAATCACGAGGATAGCCTTCTTCAAAACCTCCTCTCGTACTTAAATAGCCATTACCAATGGTAAAGATACTTTCCCTACTATGCAACTGGTCAGGGTTAAATTTGTGTTCCATCAAAACCCAATCAGTGTAAATAAAATCATGACTATCATTTTGGATATTCATATTAATTCTTAATTTTTTAATTTTTTAATTTTTAATTTTTAATTCTCGCTTCTACTCTTGGTTTATAAACTAGATGGAACAAAGTTTCCATGTAACGATCTCTAGCTTCATTATCTTCCGGCATCAGAAAGTTCCAGAAACTAAACATCTTGGCTGATAAGAGTAATTTACTTGTATGTAAATCCCAATTATATTTATGCCTAATTCTCTCAATCATCCATTGAGAAACATCTAGCCAATATTGAGAATTAGCAGCACATTTATCTAAGAAATCAATAATCTTTTGTGCTGTTCCTGGCAAATCAGTAGGATTAAGATAAAAATCATTAACTCGGTCAGCAATAATTTCTAATGCACCACCAAATTGAGTCGCAAAAGTTGGTAAACCCGAAATCATTGATTCTAAAATACTTCTACCAAAAGATTCATAAAGAGCAAAATGTACAGAAATTCCTCGTAAATCAGCTATTACCCTGTAAGCTTCAGCTATTTCTCGACTTGGTAAACGCATCCCTATCCAGCGAATTTTTCCGTGTAGATGATATTGATCAATAATTTGGTGAAGTTTGGCTATTTCTTCAGCCTCCTCCAAGTTTGTAGCTGACTCTGGATGTAATTTAGTAGTGAATAGAATTAAATTACATCGTGCTTGTAATTCTTGACTTTCGCCAAAACATTCAGCTAAACCAGTGAGATTTTTAATTGTATTAATGGGAGTAACAGAAAAGATGGGTGTTTTCTCTACTTCATCTAAATAACCAAAAACTGGCTCATCTATACGAGTTAAAAGTAATTCTTTAATATCTTGACCTAAATGGGTATCTCTATCCATAGTTTGGCTATAGGGAAAAAATATTTTTTCACTAACTCCCGGTGCGACCATATTAAATTTAGGACTAAATAAATCGATTCCGTCAACTACATGATATAGTTGAGGCATAGTAAAAAATTTATAAGATTCATACTGACCCATTGTATCCGGTGTGCCGATAATTTCTTGATAAGAAGAAGTAATAATAAAATCAGCCGCATTCATACTAATTAAATCAGCAGTAAACTGAGCAGAAAAATGATAGTGTTCTTCTAAATTTTGCCAATATAAATTACTAAATAAATGCTTGGGTTTCTCCAGAGAATGAGCAATATTACAATGTGTAGATTTTAGGCTACGGGAGAGAAGAAAAGCGACTAAATTGCCATCACTATAATTACCAATAATTAAATCTGGTTTACCTTTAAATTCAGCTAATAATTGTGTTTGTGCATCCAAGGCGAATTTTTCTAAATAAGGCCAAATTTCAAACTTAGGAATCCAGCTTTCAGTAATTTCTGGGTGATTTCCAGTAAAAGGAATACGCAAAATCCAGCCATTTTCTGTTCCCTGGACTTTTTCTAAACGTAAATTACAAAATGTACCTTCGCAATGGGGAATTAATCGAGTCAGAATAATTACTTGAGGATGAATATCTAAAACATCTAAACCTGCAAGTTTAATTTCCTCACTGAGTTTATTTTCTAAACTCCGCGCTTGTTCCAAAACATAACTTACTTGACCTAGTGTTTCATCTCTACCTATCACATCCTCTTGACCGACCCAACCATGAATAGAAATTGATACAACACGAAAGATAGCAGGAATACGTGAGACAAAAGCTTCCAGAATACTCGGTTGGGGAGTATCAATAAGTCGCTGTAGCAGTTCCAGAGTTTCGATGATTCGCGCTACATTATTACCCCAACCTGGTTCTAAACCTAGTTCTTGGAGTGGGAAACGAAATTTACTGTAAGGTGCTTGAGAGGGTTGGTCATGTAAAAATTGCAACCCTTGTCTAATTTGTTTAGCAAGCTGTATACCTGAATTAATACGTTCATTGATAAGTAAAGGTATGCCATTATAATGTAGTTGATTAAATGTTTTATATAATACCTCTAACCAATACTCAGGATTTGTCAAAAATTGGTCACAGAGGTAATTATTGAGGAAAGCTAGACCTTGGCCAATGTTGCGAGAGTCAGTCAGTCGAGGAGAATTTTGGTAAAAGGGATGGAGGTCGATTTCCAGAATTTGGGGTTGTTCACGGTTGACTAAGCGATCGCTCACATCTAATAATGCTTTTGGTGTCATGAACTCAAAATCACTAAAATCCCTCGACAAGCGCCAAATTTCCTGGCTGGCTATCCGTGGACGCACCACAAACCAAGTATTTTCTCCAGCCAAAATAATTTCATGAGTATATTGAATCAGTGTCCCTAAAGCGGAAGAGTGATAAAAGTAAGCTGGTTTATTTGACTGATGACAATAATCTGCAAAAACTTGTAAAATCTCATTCCTGAGAAAATAACGCTTACCAGAAGCATTCAAGGTTAAAACCAACTGTTGCAGTGCAGTTTTCTCCTCACCTTGTAAAATATTATGAAATAATTCAGACATAATCAATTCCTAAATTTGAGCTAAGTCACAACCTCATACCAATTCACGAAAAGAAAGTACCATAAGTAAACTAGCAAAACCTTGTAAAATCATACTTTCCCAATTTTGAATTTTGTTGGCGAAGCCTTGCCGAAGGCTATTTTGAATTTTGAATTGGTATCATACATCTCTCCTGGAAAACTATAGATGTAGATAATTTTGTTTTGTGAGGTGTATTCGCCATGCAATTGTAGAGAAAGCTTACAACTACTCACCTCTAGCCAATGAATGAAACCATAAGTTGATCAAATCAATTGAGGAATATTCACATTTATATAGAAAAATCCTCAATCATTCACCAAAAAAATAGCACCGACTTCTCACAGTCAGTAAAGTCAGTAATTTTTAGCTAACGATTTTTATAAGTCAAATATTAGTCTGATACCAAATCCTGTTTTGTTACCCCCCC
>DATGXQ010000161.1:0-24017 GCA_035298905.1 Nostocaceae cyanobacterium
CCAAGTCCGCCTACGCGGACTAATGAAAAATCAAGGTTTTCAAACCCACGCAGGTGGCCTTCCCTGCGGGAAGCCGCTATGCGTCTTGCTTGTGTAGACGCGGTTTCTAACCGCCCATTTTTCGTTAAGTTGACACTAATGAGTATTGCTGTATCCCTATAAATGTGGGGTTTTTGGGTAAAACTTATGCAATTTTTCCAATTAAAAGCTGTCAAAACATTAATTAAAATATCACTCACAATTGCAATAGTTGGATTTTGTGCAGCTAGTAAAACCGTTACAGCACAAAGATTACCTCTTCCAAATCACTTAATTGCTTTCGATTCTCCAGAGGGAGAAAAATTATTAATTGACAGTAAATCAAGGGATGATTTTTTCCCATTAATTACACAATTTGTCACCCAAAATAATCAAGCCTACTGTGGAGTAGCAAGTAGTGTAATGGTGTTAAATAGTTTACGAATTCCTGCGCCATACGCACCACAATATGCACCTTTCCAGGTGTTTACTCAAGAGAATTTTTTCAGTAATGATAAGACTAAAAAAGTCATAACTGCTGAAGTAGTATCGCGTCAAGGAATGACGTTAGATGAATTGGGAGGTTTGTTAGCGAGTTATGATGTGAAAGTTCAAGTTTTTCATGCGGGAGATATCAATTTAGAGAAGTTCCGCAAATTAGCATCAGAGAATTTAAAACAACCAGGAAATTTTGTTATAACTAATTATTTAAGAAAAGCAATTGGACAAGAAACAGGTGGCCATATTTCCCCCATTGCTGCTTATAATGAGAAGACAGATAGGTTTTTGATTTTAGATGTTTCGCGTTATAAATATCCTCCAGTGTGGGTAAAAGCCTCTGATTTGTGGAAAGCGATGAATACAGTTGATTCTACTTCCGGTAAAACACGGGGGTTTGTATTTGTGAGTAGAAATTAAAAAACTCACACTCATATTTATTAAATTAAATCTGCTTCACCAAGAGATAGAATAGTATTAATAAATGCTTTTAGTTCAGGACAAGCATTAACAGCAATCATTAAATCTTGTCCTTGCAAAATTTTTTTAGCGTCACGAGTTTTACTATAACTCGCCATTTTTGACCAGGAAAATCAGGAAATCCTACTAAAAAACATTCATCTTCTTCTGACCATTGTATGACCATTTGATATTTAAGCTGAATCATTTTGTTGTTTTCCTTCGATTTTCTCAATAACTTGTTTTACTTTCTGGAATTTTGACATGTAAAATAATATATAATCTAAAATAATAGAAAGGAACTTTATGAACCTTTGAAAATTCCTGAAGTTTGGTTTTGTAATTCTGGACAGTTGCGGGTGTTTTCTTTACAAGATGAAAAATATCAGGAAGTTTCCCAAAGTCAATTACTGCTAAATTTAGATTTAGCTTTATTATTAAAGTATGTGGGACATCCTGATCAATATGATGCTGTTCAGGAATTTTTAACGGAAGTTCGTGAAGGAAAATAAGATTTATAGAAATAGCGATCGCCCCTTTGTAAAGATTTGCAAAGTTATGTAAAGGCGATCGCCTGGGCATAAATTTCTTGTCAGGACAATGTGTGTATGCTATGCTAAGTTATATAAATTGCCTAGCAAAATTAAATGATGGAAAACTTAATAGAGCCAAAGACAGAACGTATAGATATCCGTACTAGTGCTACAGCGAAAAAGCTGTTACAACAAGCAGCAGCAGCTTCTCACAAAAATGTGAGTGAGTTTCTATTAGAACATGGTTTAATGGCTGCACAAGAAACATTACTAAATCGGTGTTTATTTGTCTTAAATGATGAACAATGGCAAGCTTTCCAAACTGCTTTAGATGCACCACCACAAGATAAACCGCGTTTACGTCGCTTACTAACTGAACCTAGTGTATTTGAGTAGTTTAGTACCTTGAATAAGCCATATATTGAGAAATTATCAGCTAAACATAACTCACAAAATTTTGATTGTGGACAGCCAAACTTAAATACTTTTCTTGTGCGCTATGCTTTGCAATCTCAGCAGTCAGATAGTGCCACAACTTATGTTGCTTGTATTGATGAGCGTGTTATTGGTTATTATAGTTTAACGGTTGGTTCTGTAGCTCATAAAGATGCTCCAGAAAGAATAATTAAAGGTATAGCAAAATATCCCATACCTGTAATCATTCTGGCACGGTTAGCAGTTGATAAAGATGAACAAGGAAAAGGTATTGGTAAGGGTTTATTAAAAAATGCTCTCCAACGTGTCGCGCAAGCTGCTGATATTATTGGTGTTCGTGCTTTGTTAGTTCATGCAAAAGATGAACAAGCGCGTTTATGGTATGAACAATTTGATTTTGATTTTAGTCCTACTGATCCTCTACATTTATTCTTATCTTTGAAGGATATTCGGAAAATATTGAGGGAGTAAAACAGAAATAGAAATGGTAAAAAATTCACCGAAAAGCGATCGCTTTTACAAATCTTTACAAAGTGGCGATCGCCTCCCGTTTTGGCTCAAAAATTAAATTCTACTTCAAACTGCTCTAACATCTCTTCTAACATATCTTCTATAAATTGTTGATTCATGTTCCGCAAAATTTCGGGACCAGCACTAAACTGTTGAACAGTAATTTTCTTATCTTTAAAATCTCTCACAAAATTGCGAATTTCTCTCACAACATTTATCTGTGATTCTAAAGCTTTCAACATTAAACCGGTAGAGTCAATACCCTGTTTAGCTGCTTTGCGGTGGTCAGCAAGCATTGCTCCCTCTGGTGTATTTTTAGCTAAACGTAACTCGCGTTTTAAATTCTCATATTGGATTTTCAGAATTTCATTTTGCTGTTCTAATTTTTTACATCTGCGTGTTAAATCATCTTCGCTGTTAACATCAATATTATCTCCTACTTCATATTGACGTTCTATTTCTAAAAGACGTGCTAAATCTCCTTCTTGATAGGCTTTATTTATCTCCTTCATGATTTCTGTGTGTGACATTTGAGTTTCAGTATCTGTCACTTTGTCGGGGTGAAATATTTCTGCTAACTTCAAGAATGTTTGTCTGATTTTTCTAGATTCGTTAGTTCCTGCTCTAGAAGATAATTCTGATTCTGGTTGTGTTTGGTAATGCTGATGATTTTGTCTATGTTCTTCAGAAAAATGATTCGGCTGTTGTTCATGATCAAATAAATCGTCTAGTTCTTCGTCTTCGTCTTCATCCTCTTGAAATCTTGGACTAATAATTCCTCCTAACTGGAGACTGCGATAAATTCCTTGCACTTTTGCATAGGTTTGTTTACCCATCTTCCTAGTGCTGAAAAGTTCGTTAAATAAGGCATGAATCTCTTGATCTAATTCGCCCATTTCTTTAAAAAGTGGACTTGCTCGATGAAATATTTCTGTAGCTACAGTCCGCATCTGTTCAACAAAGTTGTTGAGTTCTGTCCGCTTCTTTTTAATATTCTTTAGTAAGGATTGATGGTCTTTTTCTAGTGCTTGTAAGTAAATATGCAGGTCAGAAAGTGCCAATATTTCTGGCTGTTTGGGTGATTTAGATGTAGTTTTGCGAGGCATAGTCAGGATAAATTAAGCTTAATTTTGTAGGGTTAATCTAATGTTCAAACCAGTTGTAGATATAACCTAGCAGGTGTTTTATTTTGCCAGATGTAAGCATCATAGCGGTTATAGGTATTCTACCTTACTTAACCTCAGATAGAAATATTTTGTAATCAAATGGTTATTTTGTTCAGTCAGATGTAGTATAAACTTGTCAAATCTCAGATCCCCGACTTCTTAAAGAAGTCGGGGATCTTTAGCAAATTCTGCGATGTTTATTCAAGTTTAAATGGTGGAATTACTCGACCATCTATATCAGTAAAATTGTATTCTTGTGCTAAGTCACCTACTGCTAAGATTTGCCCTGATTTTTTCATGATTTGAGCATCACTAGCTAAAGCAACTATAGCTCTACCAATATATTCTGGTGATTCTGTTAAATTATAGTCTAAGTCTTCCCCTAATGCGGCAATTACTCTTTCTGTTCGCATCCATCCCGGTGCAAGGCTAAGGGCTGCTATATTATATCCTTGCAATTCTAAAGCCATGGCAAAGGACAGACGGTTAACAGCGTTTTTAGCTAAATCGTAGAACAAATTACCTAAATATTTATCTCTATCCCAAGCGGTAGTATTGACGATTAATCCTTGGCGATGAGGTAACATTAAGGGGACGGCATAACGACTGGATAAAAGATGTGACCTGACTCCACTTGTAAACATTCCTTCCCATCTTTGCATAGAATGTTGCCAAAAAGGATCGATAAAGTTGGCATCACTATCACTCCAGCGATCGCCATTATAATTTTCGTATCCTCCCCAAGCATTATTGACTAAAATATCCAGTTTTCCTTGTTCCTGTTGTACTCTGGCAAATAAGGCTTCTACCTCTGCATCTATCTTGTGGTTGCAATAGACTGGAATACCTACACCACCCCGCGCGGTGACTAACTCGGCTGTTTCGGCGATCGTTCCTGGTAAGTTTTCTCCTGTGGAACTGTTATTTACACTACGTCCAGTTACATAAACTATTGCCCCTGCTTCCCCCAAAGCTAAAGCTATACCACGTCCACCGCCACGACTTGCGCCTGTAACAACTGTCACCTTACCTTGTAATTTTGTCATAACTTACCCCAGGAAATTTTTACAGCCGTTTCATTTCTCCTAATTTTCTCCTTCCTCTGCGATTTGTTACAAAAATTAATTTATATCGAAAAGAATTTTCCATTAATTTAGGCTAAATTTTGAATAATTTCTAGATTAAGCTAGTTCGGATGCCATTTATTATTAGCTGCTTATTTTTCTTGTTGTCGATTGCCAGTAGCTTTGTGATTTCCCAAACTTTTAACTCCCTATCGGACTATCAACCATTACATATTATTGACGGTGCAGGGTTATATCAGAAAGATTTGGGAAAGGGAAATACAGCATATTTACAAATTGTTGATGTCCGCAAAATGCAGATTGACCAAATTGTGGGCGGAGTGGATAAAATGGGTTTAGGGGAGGGAAAGTATTATCAAGGAGAAGGTAAATATTATAGTCCATTTTTCCAAAATAAGCTGTTTTCCAAAGTCAGTGATGAATATCAACAACTTTATGGTAAACAAGTTTTTTCTTTGATTAATTGTTCCTTTTTTGAACAATATCAGGCCAGCACTCAATTATCTTTTCCGATTAAACTTAATGGTACAGTAATTACTGGTGGGAATAGTCCCTATGGGCCAGTTCAACAACCAAAAGATGAATATTATCAAGGTGTGCGGCTGCAAGCTTTGGTTTGGGACGACCAACAAGCTTATATTACAGATTATGAACCATTAAGCGGTAAACCTCTGAGGGAAAAAACGGTACAAAATGCGATCGTTACTTATCGCTATAGTGATCATCCAGCTAAAGCTTTATTTGCCAATAAAGCGAACAGATATCAACTAATAGGTACTTTAAATCAAGATGGGGTAAAGGGTGATGAATTACTATTGATTTTGACGGTTGATAAAGCTACGATAGATGAGGCAGCAAACTTATTGAGGCAGTTGGGTGTAAAGGGGGAAATTTTAACTTTTGATGGGGGAAGTTCAACTTATTTGTTTAATGCTCAACAGGGAAATTTACTTATTCCTCAATTATCTACATCAGCGACAATCCCGGCGATTCGCAATTTACCCCACTATTTAGGATTCCGGCAAAAGAGCAAAAAGCAACTGATTCCCAGGATATTTGTCAATCAGCCGAAGGGAAGGATAGAATTACAAAACAATCAGCCTTATTTAATATTGTGGTGGGATAATCTAGATGGCGATGTGACAATTAAATTGTATAATGGTAACAAATTTATACAAGATATTACTTCTCGTACTCCCAGCGATGGCGTTTTGGAGTGGACACCACGCCAACTATTAACAGATAGTTATGAATTACGGATTGTCAGCCGGAATTATGGGAAGATTTTGGGCAAATTGCAATTGTTTGTTAAATAATTGCTGTTTTCTCTGGTTTGGTAGGCAATAATTAAATGGACTATTGGCTAAGGTGTTGCAGTGGTTGGAATAGTGATCGTTTCTCACAGTAAACAACTAGCTTTAGGAGTACGGGAACTGGCAGCGCAAATGGTGCAAGGACAAGTCCCCTTGGCTGTGGCTGCTGGTATTGATGATCCGGCTAATCCTTTGGGTACAGATGCGATCGCAGTTTATGAAGCGATCGTCTCCATTTTCTCTGATGATGGCGTACTGGTGTTGATGGATTTGGGCAGTGCGGTGTTAAGTGCTGAAACCGCCTTGGAGTTTTTACCCCCAGAACAACGCCAAAAAGTGTATTTATGCGCTGCACCGATAGTAGAAGGGGCGATCGCGGCTACGGTAGCGGCGGCAAATGGGCGCAGTATCCAGCAGGTAATTGCGGAAGCACAGGGTTCTTTAATAGCTAAAACTACCCATTTAGGTTGTGTCACCGGTCAGCCGCCAATAGTTACTTGTCCCAACCAAGCATTATTTAATGCAGAATTACCAACTAGAGAAATTAAAGTTACCGTTAATAATCGTTTGGGTTTACATGCCCGTCCTGCTGCCCAATTTGTCGGTACTGTTTGCCGCTTCCAAGCGCAAATCCAAGTTAAAAACCTGACTAAAAAAACTGAATTTGTCAGGGCAGATAGTATTAACCAAGTTGCTACTTTGGGAGTGCGTCAAGGAGATGAATTATTAATTACAGCTAGTGGGGTTGATGCAGAAGCCGCACTAAAAGCTATTCAAACATTAATAGCTAATCATTTTGGTGAAGATGATAGTAAAATTGCTCTGCCGAAGGTAGCAGCAGAAGCCGATACACCGCCCGTAAATGGCGAATTAGCAGGAATTGCCGCTTCTCCGGGAATAGCGATCGCCCCGGTGGTACATTATGAATCTGCACCCGTACCAATTACCCAATATCATATCGAAAATGTTGAAGTTGAATGGCAAAGATTACAATCAGCCATCCAAACTGCTAAACAAGAAATTCAAACTTTACTTTCTCATACATCCATTCAAATTGGTGATACAGAAGCAGCAATTTTTGATGCTCATTTATTATTTTTACAAGACCCAGTTTTAATAGATGCCGTGCGTGGGCGGATTATTAAACAACATCTCAATGCCGAAGTTGCTTGGCAAATGGTAGTAGATGAAATAGCTAATTCCTACCGCAGACTTGACGATACATACTTGCAAGAACGAGTAGAAGATGTGGTTGATGTCGGACATAGAGTGTTAAGAATTTTACTAGGCGGTTCTCCCACAAATTTGGATTTAAGCACACCCTCGATTTTGGTAGCCTCTGATTTAACCCCCTCCGATACCGCTAGATTAGACCCCTCAAAAGTCTTAGGAATTTGTCTGACTTCGGGAAGTGCCACTTCCCACAGTGCCATTATTGCCCGGACTTTAGGCATACCTGCGGTTTTAGGTGTAGATGCCCAAATTCTCGACTTGGAAAACGGCACAATCATGGCATTGGATGGGGAAAGCGGTAAAGCTTGGGTACAACCGGAAGCAGAAACTGTAGGGTTATTAGAAGTTAAACGTCAAGCTTGGCAACAAGCCCAAGCGGAAGCCAAAGCCAGATCCTATAAACCGGCAGTTACCCATGATGGTCAGCGCATTCAAGTTTTAGCTAATATTAGCAATGTAGCTGATGCCCAAACAGCAGTAATTAACGGTGCAGAGGGAGTGGGATTACTCCGCACAGAATTTTTATATTTAGATCGCAACTATCCACCAAGCGAAGAAGAACAATTAGTTGCTTATGAAGCGATCGCCCAAACTTTAGGTGAAAGACCTTTAATAGTGAGAACTCTGGATATTGGTGGAGATAAACCTATTAGCTATTTTCCTCCCAGTGTCACAGAAGCTAATCCCTTTTTAGGAGTGCGCGGTATCCGTTTTTGTTTAGATAATATACCTTTATTTAAAACACATTTACGGGCAATTTTACGGGCTAGTGCTAACAACAATATTAAAATGATGTGGCCAATGATTAGCAGTTTAACGGAAGTCCGGGCTGCTAAGAAAATATTAGCCCAAGCCCAAGCAGAATTGAGAAATGAGGGAATTGCTTTTAATCAAAATATGCCCGTGGGCATCATGATTGAAACACCCGCAGCCGTTTCTATTGCTGATCAATTAGCCAAAGAAGTAGACTTTTTTAGTTTAGGGACAAATGATTTAAGTCAATATGTCATGGCTGGCGATCGCACAAATCCCAGAGTCGCAACTTTAGCCGATGCCATGCAACCAGCCGTATTAAGAATGATTCAGCAAGCTGTCAAAGCTGCCCATCAAGCTAATATTTGGGTGGGATTATGTGGAGAAATAGCCGCAGAAACCCTAGTTGCACCGATTTTAATCGGTTTGGGGTTAGATGAGTTGAGTGTCAATCCCCAAGCGATCGCACCCCTAAAACTAGCGATTTCTCAATTAACAATGGTTGAAGCTGAAGCACTAGCTAATGTAGCATTAAAGCAAGATTCAGCCCAAAGTGTCAGAGAGTTAGTTTACCCGATTGGTTAAACTGCGTTTTGCAATTTTTCAATATCTCCATTCATGATTACATCGATATTGCGGGTAATTTTTTCTATGTCCCAATCCCACCAACTAATTGATAACAATATGTCGATTTGTGCATCACTAAATCTTTGTTTAATTGGTTGTGCAGGATTACCACCAGCAATAGTATAAGCAGGAATATCTTTTACTACCACAGAACGAGCTGCGATAATTGCCCCATCCCCAATTTTGACTCCTGGCATAATTAAAGAATCATAACCAATCCAAACATCATTTCCTATAATTGTATCTCCACGGCTAGGTAAATTCATTAAATCATTCATGGCCTTTTCCCAACCATGACCAAAAATCGGGAAGGGATAAGTAGAAATGCCGTCTATTTTATGGTTTGCGCCATTCATGATAAATTTAACGTGGGTAGCGATCGCGCAAAATTTCCCAATAATTAAACGGTCATTTCCATAGTTATAAAGCACATTTTTTTCAAACTCCTCTGGGTTCACCGGGTCATCATAATAAGTATAATCACCCACAATAATATTTGGCGATTTTACAAAATTTTTGATAAAACAAACCCGTCGATAATCAGCCATCGGATAAGGTCTATGCGGATCAGGCCCAAATTCTCCCATCAAATAAAATCTCCTACTGCAAAAAAATTCATTTTTTCATCTTCTCCTCCTTGCACCCCCCTCAGTCCCCCGCAATGGGGGGAAGATAAGGATAAACTTTTGACATTGGAGGGGTTAGAAGTGGGTTGCTTTATTTACACCAACTGCCAAACTTTAATCATTTTATCATTACCCCCACTAGCTAAAATTTTACCATCACCACTCACAGCCAGAGAATTAACCACAGCCGTATGTCCAGTTAAAGTTTTTAAAACTTGACCTGTAGAAACAGACCATTGTTTAATTGTTTTATCTGCGCTACCACTCCAAATAGTTTCACCATCAGGACTTACAGCTAAACATATTACACTATCTGTATGTCCACTAAAAGTATTTAAAAGTTTCCCTGTTCCTAAGTGCCAAACTTTAATTGTTCTGTCTGCACTACCACTAAATAAAATTTCTCCATCGGGACTGATCACAACTGCTGTCACCTCTCCAGCATGACCGATGAGAGTACGCACAGGATCACCGTTGTGGGGATTCCACAATCTAATTTTAGTATCAGAACTGCCACTAGCTAAGATTGTCCCATCGGGACTGATAGCCGCAGCATAAACGGGGGAAGAATGCCATAATGTGCAAACGCGATTACCTTTTTGTAAATCCCAAATTTTAATTTTATTACTCCCACTAGCGAGAATTTGCCCATCAGGACTAATTGCTACTAAATTCACTGGCTTTTGATGTCCTGCCAAAGTATGAATTAGCTTACCAGTTTTTAAATGCCACACCTTAACATTACCTGATGGATGTTCATTACTTCCCATCACTAGAAAATTTCCATCAGGACTGATTGCTACTGAAGAAACAGCACCTAAATCACCGTTGAGAGTGCGGATTAAATTACCTGTTGGTAAATGCCAAATATTAATAGTTTTATCTGTACATCCACTTACCAAAACTTCCCCATCAGGACTAATTGCTAAAGAAGTAATTTTCCCAGAATGCTTAGTTAAATTATGGACAACTTCCACGGAAGACAAAATACTCTTACTTTTGAGTAAATCAATCTCCTCTAACAACTTTTCTACATAAACCACACTTTCCTCATCACCCACTGCCAAAAAATAGGCTTTTAATTGGGTGATATAAGTTAAATCATCTGCTTTCAAAGCCAACTGCATAGCCTCTAAAGAGTGATGAACTTGATGAGTGGAAACTTGCCGTAATTGCAACCAAGTATTAATAGAATATTCTACCTGTTCCCGTGACCAAGCAGGATTAGGTAGATGAGATAAACTCTGCGCTAACTGCAAAGCTAAATCAGGAACCCGCTTGCGACGCTCATTTTGTAAAGCTTGATAAACTTGTCGATAACTAATAGCGATCGCTTGCACTGCTTGTAAGTCTAGCGCATCTTTAAATAAACTGGGTAGTAATTCTGGCAACAAAGGAGGGACATCATAATTTACTAGATAATAAGCATCAGCTACCCAAGCCGCGACTAAACAGTGACAAGCAGTTAAAATCTGGCTGAGGTTTTCCCAATCTTGATGATTGACTTCATATTTTAGAGATAATTGGCTAATATTAATTCCCTGTAATTGCCATTTTTCTTCTTTTTCTAAAAGTGCTAAATTATTGGCATTATCACCACCAATTTTGTTAATTTCTTCTATATCTTCTCCTAATGCTAATAACTGATTTCTCACCTTTTGCCATTCTCTAGCGCGACACTTCGCAGAATCTTGTAAAATGGCTCGATAAGGTAAATGAGAAATAGTTTGATAGTAATAATTTTCTTGTCCCAATCCCCAATAAGCAATCCGAAAATTCAGATCATCACCTTCAATTTCTGATTCTAAAATTAAAATCGGCTGAGTTTTTAAAGCACTAAACAGAACTTTAATACTCGATTCACTATGAAAGCGTTTACTATCCCATGCACCTGCTAAAAATTCCGTAGGTCTTTCTGGATGATGCAAAGAATAATGATTATTAATAAAATCCCTTAATCCTGCGGCTAACCTCAATTCTATCTCATCAGAAATCTTCTCATTTCTTTGATGAAACTTATCAAACTGCACTTGGGGAGGTGCAATAAAAATTTTTAAAGGTGTACGTCCACCACTAAGATAAGATTCTAAAATCTGTGAAGGATATAAACGTAAAGGCCAGCTATCCAAAATTTGATGGATTTCCGGTAATTTTAAAGCAGTTTCTTCCTGCTTTTGGGCAATTTTTAATTGTGTTTCTCGATGATAATAAGCTAGTTGCTGTCCTAAGTGCTTTTGCTGAGAAAATTCATCTATTTTGGTTGCTGTTTGGGTAACAGTATCAACTGTTTGAATAAATTCTTTAATGACACTAGGAAGTGGGGAAATATCACCAATAATACTATCTGAAGCTTTTTTTTGAATGATATTGACAATTACAGGGGCAAATTCTATTACTAGCTGAATTAGTAGCTTTAATCCTGGCTGCATAAAAATATTCCTGCTAAATTAAATTAATTTTTACTGTCAGTAATAAGCTGGTATTTACTTTATTCCTGCCATAGCTGGAGGAATACTATTACTTATATTACTACTAGCAGGGATGGAAGTGGAAAAAAATATCTTGAGACTGATGACAAAGGCAGTCTCATTCTAACTGCGATTTTCTTTAATTTTCTACTCAAATATACACTTGAGTGTTAAAAATACAGCCTATTATCTTTTGCTACTGAAAAATAAATAAACAAATAACAGCAGAAAATCAAAGTAAATAATAGTTTTGTTAATTTGTTTTCTGTAACTACTGCTAAATCTGCTTGAAAAATATCTTTTAATCAATTAAATTCCCGAAAATTGCTAAATAATCACCAAAAACTATAAGTAGGAATTTTTTGCACATTGATAAAAATTAAACTACTACTATAGCAAAGCTAAATTTGTACATTAGTAGTGTGCGTTCCCTAACGCACGAAGATGGATAATGTTGCCTTTTCCGTTGTTCTGATGCGTCGGGGGACGCATCCTACACAAACATTCTATGGAATTCATATTTGATTTTGGAAATATACGTAGGGTCGGTTAGCGACAGCGTAACCCACCATTCTCAGTCTTGGTGCATTACGGACTAAAGTCATAACACATCCTACAAATACTGAGATTTTTTCAAAATTTAAATCGCATTCCTAAATTGCTACATTTTAGCCTTACTACACTATAACATTCCTATTTGAGTTATAAACTTATAGTAGTTAGTCAGTGAAGAGAATAACAATTGAAAGTAGGGACACGGCATTAGAAATATTGTTGTCAAACCGAAATGTGATCTATGCCGTGTCCTCACCCCCTACATAAATTATCAGCAGAGTCTAACTTTTCCAGTTTTTAATTTTTAATTTTTAATTTTTAATTGGTATTAAAACTTTACCCCCAATTGTCCATTAAAACCCCGTACAGAATTGTAACCAGCACCTAGAAAAACATTCTGACTGGTATTAACTTGTACACCACCAGAAACAGCAAGTCCTTTATCTTCTGAATACCAACCTAACCCCACGTAAGGAGAAACCGTAGGAACATTGACAAATTTTAAAACATCAAATCCCACTGAATCATCTGGCCCTTTGCCAACTTCTACCCCCAAATTTAACGCTCTAGCACCTACTGCGTAGGTTATTTCACCTTCATTTCCGCCTACAGAAACCCAAGGACGAGGTATAATTTGCGCCGAAGCTTGACGTGGATTAAATAATACTAATAAACTAAATGTCGTAATAAATATTTTAGTAATAAATGCCATCTTCACTGTTTACTCCTCTGAAAATAATTGCTTTCAAATTTGGACGAGCGAACTTGGGACTAAGTGCCTAAATCAGATGAAAATTTCTAAATCAGACGGTAATACCTTCCCGTAGTTCCATCAACTATATAATTGTAGAATTTCCATTTTTTCTTAACAAGAGTAAAATCTAGTCAATTTTTGAGCGATCGCTCCTAATTTGTGCTTTAATCTATACCCATATTTCCTACAGTTACCCATCTATGAATAAAGGTCTTTTTCTGTTCGGTTTATTATTTGCTCTTGGGGGTGGTGTATTTGCTAGTATTGGTATAAAATCAGGTATAGATACCCGTTCTTTTCTCTCTACAGCTATACCAGCACAAGGTACTGTCATAGACTTAGTGGAATCATCATCAACAACCAAGAATAGAACTTCTTATACTTATCGTCCTGTAGTAAAATTCACAACTAACCTGGGTGAACCGACTATATTTGAATCTAAAGCAGGTAGTAACCCACCTTCATTTACTAAAGGTCAACAAGTAGAGGTGTTATACAATCCTCAAAATCCCCAATCTGCTGTGATTAACGCTTGGTTTGATATCTGGGGTCTTTCCGCAGTTTTTACCGGAATAGGTTCTGCATTTGTCATCAGTGGAGGTTGCGTGATGGGTTCCTCATTCCTATTTAAAAATTAAAAGCAACAAGCAGTATAAAAAAATTCCACCAGAATTTTTATATTCAAAAAGTATTTAACCTAATTTACATCTATGGTCAGTGTCTTTCCATATTAAAAAGTTTTGCTATTCAGCAAGTTTATGTGCCGAAAGTGGTAAACAAGACTTCAGAGTACATCTTGCCTTGAGGTGACAAGAATGGATGAAGTCGTCAAAAAAGTAGCTGCATTAGGCTTACCTGGGGTGATTTTAGTGGTCACAATGGCTGCTACTGGGCTTACAGGTGCTGCTGCTATCACCGCAGCTTTAGCTTTTTTGGGTGGCCCTGCGGGAATACTGGGTGGAATTGCTGTTTTAGGGCTGACAGGTTTGATTACAGATGCTTTGGCAAAAGTCAGTTTAGAGGATTTGCTGACAGCGATTTATTGTCAACGCCGACAGGTTGAACCACATGGTAAATTACTAGAAGAAATTGAGTCTTTATCGTTGTTTGACGGCGATATGAAAGATAGACTCAAGACCACTGTAACTGATGGATGCGGTTGTACAACGATCGTTAATTCTAGTACAACAGATGATGCCACAGAAGCGATCGCCATTTTAGAAAATGTTCCTGGCATGACTACCGCACACCACAGAGATTTTAAGAGTTCTAATCCCATTATGAGGCTTCGGGATGGAACAGTAGTGAGAACTTGGAAGAACCCAGTTGGTGTTGACCATGTTTTTTTAGGCGATCGCTATGACAGAATGATTTACGGTGGTTTTGTCGGCTGGATTCACAGTGAAGGGTTAAACCAAGCACTAACTCGTATTAGGAGAGAGTTGACTTAATCATAGTTGACTTAATCAGCTTCTTCATCCACAAATTCGTAACGGTTATCAGTGCCATCATCGTAGTTAAGATACTCCTCAAAAGTCAGCTTGGCTGTTGTTTGGGTCATGGTGGCTTCCAGCAAAACATAACCTCATGACATGCGATGACGGAATGCCAGAATCAGGCGATCGCTTCTTATTATGTTCCGGGATTATATGAAGCAATCATCGCAGGTTGTCGATGCTTCTTTGAAGTATAACCAAGAGGTAAAATTATCCATTTATGCAGAAGCGAATATTGCTGATTATTGCATATTTAATTTAGTCGATAATCGTCTAGAATGCTACAGTAAACCTTATCAAGATTTTCAAGGTAAATTCGACTATCGACGTAAATTAGTTTTCCTCCCGAATGAATTTGTTAGTTTACAGTTGTTCTCAGATTTGGTTTTAGATTTATCTAAAGTTTTTCCTCAAAAATATTTTATATAACTGTTACTTTCTTCAGTTTTTGATAAGTTCCATGAGCAAAATTTGGAATTTTATGTATTCCTTTTGGTTTTGTGGATTTCTCAAGATTATCCCATGATAGTTTTCTACCTGGTTGTTTCCAATATTTAATAGCTTCTAATGCCGCTTTTATATTGTTTATTCTCACACCAGCATTTTCTAATACCTCTCTAATTTCTTCATCTTCTGCTACCAATAAATTTGGTTTTTGTAAATTTATTATTGATGGTATTGTTGGTTCTATCCCTGTAGAAAGATTAGCAATAGCAGAAGAAAGAGTTTGTAATTGGCTTTGAATAATTCTGATTACTTCCTCTACATCAGATTTCACATTTGTTTGACTATAATTAGTAGCTAATTCATTGAGTTGAGAAATAATTGGTTTTAGTTTTTGGTCAATCAAGCTACCAATATCTGTGTAATTAGTAACAAACTGGTTCAATTTAGAATAAATAGGTTTTAGTTTCTGATCAATTAAGCTACCAATATCTATTTCTGATCTGTCGGTTATCTCTCCAACAGTAATATTACCCAGTAGCAACTGCATTTCTTCCTTAGCAACAGTAGCTTGTTCATCAGTCATATCAAATACCCAAGACCAAAGTTTTTCAATGTCCAGTTCCTTAGCAACAAGACACCAATCAGTACCATAGACAACTTCGTAATCTTCATCTTCACTGTAGGCTTCAGTACGACGTAAAATTAAAGGAACTAAGTTACTTTTATGTTGTGTCAATGAATCCTCTATTAATTGTCGTCTTTCTAAAGAAATATCTTGTTTTTCTGATTCTGGTATTGCAATTTGACAAGTATAAACTTGTCCATGGCTAATTGGTTCAATACCTAAAATTTCTCGAATACGAGTGCGCCGTGATGAAATATCCATTAAATTTTAATTCCTTTTAGTAATTTTAATTAAGTAGTTAGCTAAATTTGTATAACGTTCTACTACTTTTTGAGCAGCTTCTTTTTCTTGATATGTCAGTCTATTGTCAAATTCTCCTTGGTATAATGGATACCCTCTATCTTGACAAATAGAGACAATATTTAAGCGAGGAATCCAAGTTTCTTCAGGTAAAAGTTCTACTTTATTATTCCCTCCACTTTTTTCTAAAATTTCAAACAACCTTGTGACCATAGATTTATTATAGCTGGAAGATTTTTGATCATACATACTAACCGCTATTCCTAAAATTGGTAAAGACTCGTCTTTTAATAGTTCTATTTCATTGGTACGGTCTAATACATATTCTAATGCTCTAATTGCATAAGCAGATAGTTGGGTAGGAATCAAAATAGCTGAAGATGCCATTAATGATATGCTGTTAACTTTTCCAAAAGATGGAGGAGGATCAATAAGTATATAATCGTAGTTATGGTTTCTGAGTTTTTTTGCTAAAAGACGATCACTATCCACTATTTGATTAAGTGTAGTTTCCATTCTACTCAGGCGAATATGTGAAGGTACTAAATCTAATTGAACATCTTCCCAAATGGTTTTTACAACAGTATCCTCCAATTTAGTTTTTGGTTCAGTTAATAAATGAGTAATGTCCTTTTTTCCTTGATCTTCAATATCTGCTAAAGGGTCTATTCCTAGTCCGGTTGTTAAGTTAGCTTGAGCGTCAATATCAATCAGTAACACTCGTTTTCCTAATTTGTTAAGAGCAGCAGCAAGATTTATTGTAGTTGTGGTTTTACCAACACCACCTTTATTATTAAAAACTGTAATAATCATTGATTTTATTTCCTCCTTCTTTTCTATTATTTGCGGCTGCACAGTCTTCTCTTCTATCACTACCGATTGTACATTGCTAGGTGGCTGTGTTTGATCTGGCAATATTTGATGTTCTTTAAACATGCTAGACATATTTTCTTTTTCTACTGCCTGTGCTATTAAATGAGCAAATTGCAAACGGATACTTTGCTGATTTTTATATAAGGCAGAGGTAAAACTTAAATATGTGTTTTTCGAGAGAATCTTAAAAAATAACTTATGATTTTTAATAAAATCGCTTTGTGTAAATTCTACTAATGGTGTAACTTTCTCGTAATAATTACAAAGTAGGTGAAAGTCATAGCCATTGGTTAATAAACCTAAAATAGCACCAGTGCGGCGCATATAATTATTAATTTGCCATATACTATGATTAATTTTCTTACTAGGTGCTTTGACTTCAATAATTAAATAGGCAGGTTTAATCAAAGCTGCGTTAGGCTGACCGATCAGAAAATCAGGTTTAGATTGTAATATTACCGCTTGAGATTGCCAATCATCTCCACTGTATCCCAGAATACGCAAAAGTGGTACTATCAGTTTTTGCTCTACATCTGATTCAGCACTGTCTAGCGTAATCCCTTGAAAAATATTTTGCAGAATTGGGCTATAGTCAAAAGTCATAATGATATACTTTTTAGTGCCTAATTTTACCCTGTTTCATTCTTAACATGTTTGTGTCAAGATTTTTGCTTTTCTTGGTAGTAAAATGCAATGTGGAAAATACGGAAAATATAGCATTTAACATCGTGATAGCTAAGTAAATTTTTTTGTTTTTGGTTTTGAGTGAGAAATTCCACCTTCAGTAAAACACACTTCGCTGCTATAATCTGACTGCCTAAAGCGAGAAAATATCGCTGAAAGCACTTTTTTAAATCTGTCAAAAGTCTAAATTAGCGAAAGTTTCAATTGTTCAGGAAGTGTCTGCGCTACCTGGCGGGGAAGGCATTAGCAGAGGAAATTAAGCGATGGGATATGTAATTGCAACTGCAAATATGAAGGGTGGCGTAGGGAAAACTACCCTCACAGTGAATTTGGCTACCTGTTTGGCGAAAAATTATGGTAAACGGGTGCTGGTGCTAGATTTAGATAGTCAAATCAGTGCCACACTGAGTTTAATGTCTCCTGTGGAGTTTGCAAAACGTCGAAAACAAGGTAAGACGTTTAGATATTTAATTGATGAGGTAATTAATCCTACTCCAAATGCTGCAATGACGATTCATGACATTATTGAATCGAAGGTTTGTAATCTACCTGGCTTAGATTTGTTACCAGGAGATATAGATTTATATGATGAATTTGTTGTTTCAGAAATGCTACACAATCAAGCTTTGGCTTTGGGTGAGCAGGATTTTGAAAATATTTGGAACCGTTTTGAAAGGGTTTTAATTAATAACATTATTAAACCCGTGCGTGATGAATATGATTTTATTCTTTTGGATTGCGCTCCCGGTTATAATTTAATGACTCGGAGTGCTTTGGCTGGAAGTGATTTCTATTTGCTGCCGGCAAAACCAGAACCTTTATCTGTGGTGGGGATTCAGTTATTAGAAAGAAGAATTGCCCAATTAAAAGATAGTCATGAACATGAGGTAAAAATAAATATCAAAATGTTGGGAATTGTCTTTAGTATGTGCAATACTAATTTATTGACTGGTAGATATTACAAACAGGTAATGCACCGAGTTGTTGAAGATTTTGGTGTTGAAAGTATTTGTCAGGCGCAAATCCCTATTGATGTAAATGTGGCGAAGGCTGTTGATAGTTTTATGCCTGTGGTGTTATTAAATCCTAGTTCTGCTGGTTCTAAATCGTTTAATCAGTTAACTCAGGAGTTGTTGAAAAAGTTGTAATTTACAGCAGGGAACAGGGAACAGGGAACAGGGAACAGGAAGAAGGCTAAAAGTCTCTTCACATAAGGCTTTGTTCCAAAAGTTTGTACTTTATTTACCTGAAATCTGCTGTATTTTTCGTAGGGGTTTAGCAGTGCTAAACCCTCTACATTTTTTAATTAAAATTCACCGGCTAATGCGGGAACACATCTTTCACAAAGTAGGGGATGTTCTGTTGATTCGCCGACGTGGGTAGAATAATTCCAGCAGCGATCGCATTTCTCCCCTTCAGCATTCACTATGCCAATTGTCCAGTTATCTGCTTGTAAGGTATATTTCACCTCTTGCAGTTTTTCGCCACTATCTAATAATTCCACTTGGGAAGTGAGGAATAAATAGCGCAATTCGTCGATACCGTTACCCTGTTCAGGATTTAAGGCAGCAATAGCGGTGCGAATTTTCGCATCTGGAACATAAATTAAAGCTTTCGCTTCTAGAGAAGAACCGATGAGTTTTTCAATCCGCGCCTGTTCTAACACCTTATTAACATCAGTCCGTAGTTGGCGTAAATCTGCCCAGAAAGCGGCTAAGTCTGGATTATGCCATTTTTCTTCTAATTTCACCCAGCCAGCCTCAAATACTGATTTATGGGGTGTTTGGTAGGGTAAATATTGCCAGATATCTTCCGCCATGTGACAGAGAACGGGGGCGATCGCACGTGCTAAATTTTCTAAAGCAATGTGCAATACTGTTTGACAACTGCGGCGACGGAAAGCACCAGGAGAACTGATGTATAATCTATCCTTGGCAATGTCTAAGTAGAAGTTGGATAAATCTACTACACAGAAATTCTGGATTGTTTGGAAAAAGCGGAAGAATTGGAAACTTTCAAACGCATCAGTGACATCATTAAACACTTCAGTGATGCGATGCAGCATATATTTATCCAAATCTGGCAAATTCTCAAATGGTACTGCATCTTTTTCTGGGTCGAAATCATGCAAACTACCCAACAAGAACCGCGCAGTATTGCGGATTTTGCCCCGAATATCATTTAGCTGCTTGAGGATATTCGCACCAATAGCCATATCTTTGGTATAGTCTACTGAGGACACCCACAAGCGCAAGACATCCGCACCATAAGCCGGAAAATTCACCGATTTACCATTGATTTTGATGCTTCCCCCTTCGATGACCACATTGGGATCAATGGCATTTCCGATGGATTTACTCATTTTAATCCCGGTTTCATCCAGGGTAAATCCATGAGTTAACACTGTTCTATAAGGTGCAATGCCATTTATCGCTACGCTAGTTAACAAACTGGATTGAAACCAGCCGCGATGTTGATCAGAGCCTTCTAAATAAATATCTGCTGGATAACCTAATTCTGGGCGTTGTTTAGCCACCGCAGCCCAAGAAGAACCAGAATCAAACCACACGTCCATTGTATCTGTACCTCTGCGGTACTTTCTGCCGTTGTTGCGGTAAGCTTCCGGTAATAGTTCCTCGACGGACAACTCCCACCAAGCATCAGAACCTTTTTCCGCAATGATGGCTTGGACATGGTTGATAGTTTCCTCAGTTAACAGAGGTTCGCCGCTTTCCTCATCATAAAATACCGGGATGGGTACACCCCAGGAACGCTGACGAGAAATACACCAATCAGAACGTTCTGCAACCATTGGGGTGATGCGGTTTTCACCTTGGGGGGGATACCATTTCACAGAGGCGATCGCTTTTAGTGCATCATCTCTAAATCCTTCCACAGAAGCAAACCACTGTTCTGTCGCTCTAAAAATCGTCGGTTTCTTCGTCCGCCAATCATAAGGATACTTATGTACATAAGCTTCCTCTTTCAATAAAGAACCCGCTTCCCTCAAAGCATCAATAATCGCTTGGTTTCCATCCCCCAACACATTTAAGCCAGCAAATTTACCTGCTTCCTCGGTAAAATTACCGCTATCATCTACAGGTGCAAGGATTGGCAAGCCATAACGCAAACCGACAATGTAGTCTTCTTGACCATGACCAGGGGCAGTATGTACCAAACCCGTACCGGAATCAGTGGTGATATAGTCCCCACCAATTACCACCTTACTTTCCCTGTCAAACAGTGGATGACGGTAAGCAGTATGTTCTAAATCTTTCCCGCTAAATGTGGCTTTTACGGTTAACTCTGCACCTAAAAGCGTCCCTAACCGTTCCACCAAATCCGCCGCCACAATCAGATATTTGAATTTTACCTCTGCGGTGGAAGAATTAACTTCTACTACAGCATAATTCAAATCACCATTAACTGCTACCGCCAAATTACCGGGAATCGTCCAAGGTGTAGTAGTCCAAACCGCCACCCCTAAATCTGGCAAATAACCCCCCAAAGTGGACTGTAACGCCTCAGAAACGCCAGTCACCGGGAAAGCCGCGTAAATACTGCGGGAAGTGTGACCTTCGGGGTATTCTAACTCAGCCTCAGCCAAAGCGGTGCGAGAACTAGGACTCCAGTGTACAGGCTTCAAACCGCGATAGATGTAACCTTTTAAGTACATCTGACCAAACACACCGATTTGCGCCGCTTCATATTCCGGCTTCAGCGTCAAATAAGGATTATCCCAGTCACCCCAAACACCGAAACGTTTAAAGCCTTCCCGTTGTTCGTTCACCGTGCTGAGAGCAAATTCTTTGGCTTTTTGGCGTAGTTGCAGAGGAGTTAAATTTTGCCGTTCCGCCTGTTTCAGATTTTGCAAAACTTTTAACTCAATTGGCAATCCGTGACAATCCCACCCTGGCACGTAGCGAACCTTACGCCCCTTCAGTAAATGGTAACGGTTAATAATATCTTTGAGAATCTTATTTAAGGCATGACCAATATGCAATGAGCCGTTAGCGTAGGGAGGCCCATCATGCAGTATAAATATTTCGCCTGGGTTTTGTTGAGAGAGGCGAGAGTAAATCTGATTTTCTTCCCAAAACTTCTGGATCTCTGGCTCACGCTTAACCGCATTAGCCCGCATATCAAAATTAGTCTTGGGTAAGTTTACAGTATCCTTGTACTTTCCTGTTTCTGTCACAACTTCATGCCTAGAGATATATTTTCACGTTATTCAATCAATTATAAGTCAATGTACAAAGTTGTAGTTGTAGGTTGGGTTGAGGAACGAAACCCAACACCACCCCTTGGTGTCTCACGGTTAATGTTGGGTTTCACTTCGTTTAACCCAACCTACTCATTTCCAATATCACCATCAAAAATAATTTCTTCACTCGTACCCCACATCAAATCATACACACCTTGACGCACAGCACGATGAAAGCTTGAATATTCCCAATCCTTTGGGGCTTTGACTAAACCATGTTTCACTGGATTATAATGAATATATTCCAGATGATTTTGAAAATCTCTCTCATCTCTAATTAAATGTTCCCAGAAACGATTTTGCCATATTCCGCGCTGTTTTTTATTTTGTCTAGATAGAGATATATTTTCTGGGCAAACAGTCTCACATTGTCGGCTAAAATGAGTTTTAATCAAACGCCAACGGATAGAGAAATCATGATCATCTTCTGGTAAAGTCCAAATACAGTGTAAATGGTCAGGTAAAATAACGATAGCATCTATAATAAATGGATGTTTCTGTAACACATAACGAAAAGACTCTCTTAATAAAGAAACATTTTTAGGTAAACATAATATTTTTTGTCTTTTTTCAGTCACAACTGTAAAAAAATATGTCCCTCCTTCCACCTTGGCGCGGCGATATTCCATAATGTAAATTTACTTTCATTAAATTTGTGTTTTATTGTGTTTATTTTACCCAGTAGGTTGGGTTAAGCGTAGCGAACCCAACACCCCCATTTGGATATTGTAATTAATGTTGGGTTTATTTCTGTTGGGATATTGTAATTAATGTTGGGTTTCGTTCCTCAACCCAACCTACAAATATAGGAGGTTATACAAAATGAATAAAAACATACCCAAGTTGCTCGATGTAGTAGCATTAACAGTTGACTTACCTGAATATAACCTGTTGCGTGGTCAAGTTGGTACAGTGGTGGAATTATTAGCCGATCGCACGGCGTTTGAGGTAGAATTTAGCGACAGCAACGGTCAAACCTACGCATCTATTGGTTTACTTCCAGAGCAAATTATGGTGTTACATTTTGAACCTGCATCACCTGAAGCAGTACCGGAAATGGTTACAGCATGAGAGATTTGATCAAGTGGGGCGATCACCTTTACAAAACTTAACAAAAAAGAGCGATCAGCTACGCTGGGCGTTACGCCATCGCCCACCCTACACAATTACAGCTTAAAATATATATTATTCCCTAACATAGATTTATGACACTAACCTTAAACTTACCTCCAGAATTAGAACAGTATCTTGCACAGGAAGCTAAACAACAAGGACTTTCTGTAGAAACTTATGCTTTAAAAATTATTCAAGAGTCTATTTTGAGAAAAGAAAAACAGTCGCAAGTAATTAATCTGCTTCAGTCTTGGATAGATGAAAGTGACGCTGAAGAACAGCAGGAAACAGGAGAATATTTAATTAATGCTTTAGATGAAAACCGTTTATCTGAGCGTCAACTATTCCCCTTAGAATTAAAGGGTGTAAGTTGGTGAGTCGGGTTATTTTTTTAGATGCAGGAATAATTGGTTTAGTTACAAATCCAAAACAATCTCCTGAAAGCTTGGCTTGTACTCAATGGCTGCAAATGTTGATTTCTTCTGGAAGTCGAGTAATATTTCCTGAAATTGCTGATTATGAAGTGCGAATTTCAAAACTATATTAGCAGTATGACGAGATTTGATACAGCTATCAACTACAAACCGGCGTTGTGTAATTGGACTATACCAAATTTCATGATCTCCTTTACCTTGCCTTTCAAAATAGCAATTTGCTTCTGAAAGCAGCTTTTTTAACTCAGGTGTAAATGATGTACTCATCTATTATGCTACCTGAATCAATTCTTGCCGATGACTAATTAACTCAAAATTAATCGTACCAGAATAATTATCAGGTACAATTTGATTCAAGATTAATAGTTCTGGAATCATTACTCGTAACTTTTCTGTTAACATATCAATTGTATAACTTTCTGTTACTAAACCTGGGATATCTTCGCTATTTGCCACCCAAACTTCTGCTTCTGCATCCCAAAAGGCTTCAACTTTATAGGTAATTTGTGTCATAATTCAGAAATTTTTCTAAACTAATAAAATTATTTTTATTTTATCACAAATATTGTAATTTTCATAATTACAATTTTTACTAATGGGTGTTAACATCAGGGAAAACGCATCATGATTTTATACAGCAACATTAATAGTGGGTAATAAACCCCTTAAAAAGCTAATTTAATTCAACCAAAATTGAAATATTTTGTAGAATATATTTGCTCCAAATAAAAATATTACTATTGAAAAT
>DATGXQ010000162.1:0-2257 GCA_035298905.1 Nostocaceae cyanobacterium
GGTTTGGCACCTCGATGTCGGCTCATCGCAACCTGGGGCGGAAGTACGTCCCAAGGGTTGGGCTGTTCGCCCATTAAAGCGGTACGTGAGCTGGGTTCAGAACGTCGTGAGACAGTTCGGTCCATATCCGGTGCAGGCGTAAGAACATTGAGAGGAGCCTTCCTTAGTACGAGAGGACCGGGAAGGACGAACCGCTGGTGTACCAGTTATCGTACCAACGGTAGACGCTGGGTAGCCAAGTTCGGAGCGGATAACCGCTGAAAGCATCTAAGTGGGAAGCCCACCTCAAGATGAGTGTTCTCACTACGGCAAGTAGGTAAGGTCACACCAAGATTAGGTGTTGATAGGCGGTCGGTGGAAGTACAGTAATGTATGCAGCCTAGCCGTACTAATAGACCGAGGGCTTGACCTCTACTACAATTCAAAATTAAGAATTAAAAATTAACAAGTTTAGTTTTTAGTGATTAATTGTGAATCACATTGGTAATTCTCGCTTTCTGTGCAGTCTTCATGGTTTTGTGTTTGCAAAACTCTTTGTTTTTGAATTTTGCATTTTGAATTTTGAATTCTTTTCCTGGTGTCTATGGCGTAGTGGAACCACACTGATCCCTTCCCGAACTCAGAGGTGAAACGCTACTGCGGCGACGATAGTTGTCGGTTCACTGACCGCTACAATAGCTCGATGCCAGGGCAATATATCCAAATAAGGTTTCTTCCTAGAAAATTGGAGGAAACCTTATTTTTATGACTTTATTTAGGAAACTCATCTTTTTACCCATAAAATCTTAGACAAAGCTATGTTCTTGAGAGTATAGTCTTATAAGAGTTAGTCTGGTAAAAATTCAGGGTGGAAGAGCTATTACTAAACCTCCAATGGTAGATCGGATCAATGATATTGCTTGGCAAGCTCACCAAGGTAGTGTCGCTGCAATTATTCAACTGTTGAACGACAAGCTAGTAACCTCTGGGGTGAGAACTAGAGCCATTTTCGCTGATGGTGTCTTACATATTCTGTGTGAAGCAGCTAAGGTAGAACAACTTGAGCAATCTACTTTAGTAGAAAAAATACAGAAAATTCTGGAATCAATTGGGCCGCGCAATATTCGACGAGTTAATATCAATAGTCGAATTGTTCGGGAACAGCAGCTACTTTGGTTAGAAGAAATTTCTCGTGATCAAGATAATCAATTACTTTGGTCAGAGGAAATTATATTAACGCAGCCCAATATTTTTAAGCAAATTATAAATGCTTTTAAACAAGCTCAAATAGATTCAGGAAAAATAAATTTACCCAAAACGCCAGTTGCTCGTCCCACATCTCTTAGTAATGTTGATAAGGGTAAAAAAGCAGCAAAAACGCTAGTGCTAGTGTCTGTTAGTTTGGGTTCACTGCTGTTTCTGGGTTGGCTTATTCGTAGCCAGTTAGCTGATAATTGGAAAAATTTTGTCAAATTAGACACTGATCAATCTTCTACTTCCTCTAACTCAAATAAAATTCAGAAAGGAGTTTCTCCTGAAACTAGTAATACAAGTGTTTTAAACTCTTCTGATGATCCATTTGTAGCGGCTGTACGAATTGCTAATCAAGCTTCTGCGGCTGGGAAAACAGCTATTAATTCAACTCAGTGGTTAGAGTTAGCTGCTCAGTGGCAAAAAGCTTCTGATTTAATGAGTAGTGTTCCTCCAACTCACGTTCGGTATCAAGAAGCGCAGATTAGGACTAAATTATACAAACGGTATAGCGAGGCAGCGCAAAAAGAAGCTGATAAAAGTAAATCTTAAAGTACTTAGAAAGTCTAAGTTACAGATTACGCTAAATTTTTTGATTTAGCCTGTTAAGTTTTGATTAAGCAAATAAGCTGTTTCAACTAGGAAAACTCGCTTAAAAATAGCTAGCATTTACTATCTCAAATACAAACTAATTCTGTAATCGTTTCGACGATAAGTATTAAATTATGCCAATTCTATGTAAAGCTGCTTTTTATTCCTCCACAGGCTTCCAGCTTGTGGCTACCTAACTTAGCCTGATAGGAACAGGCTAATTGGACGCATTTTTATAAATAAATTTTTTCTAATTCATATTAAGAAGTATTATCTTGAGGGGGCGACAAGCATTGGGAAAGCAAGACAGGTAAAGGGTTTGTAGCGATGAACTCCCTGAAAAAAAAGGGTGCTTATTGAGAATAAAAATGCAGTTAGAAGGCAGTTATTTAAGTGTAGCAGTTTTATGGTAAAAAAGAACGGTCCTGCATAATTA
>DATGXQ010000163.1:0-16160 GCA_035298905.1 Nostocaceae cyanobacterium
GGGGTATGGGGTATGGGGTATGGGGTACGGGGTAAGAGTTATTTTTTGTTCCCGATCGCCAATCACCAATCACCAATCACCAGTCCCTTTACTTACCCATGCCTAATTGCTGCGCTTTTTGGTAAACTTTACCCTCGGTGAGTAGGGAGGGAGCAATGACAACTTCAACTTGCTGCATTTCTCTGATGTTTTTAGCTCCCAAAGTTCCCATACTTGTTTTTAAGGCTCCTAACAGATTATGAGTCCCGTCATCAAGTCCGGCTGGCCCCAAAAGAATTTGCTCTAGAGTGCCAGTGGTACCCACGCGAATTCGAGTGCCACGGGGGAGGACTGGGCTGGGTGTAGCCATGCCCCAGTGATAGCCCCTGCCGGGCGCTTCTGCGGCTCTGGCAAAGGGAGAACCTATCATTACGCCATCAGCACCACAGGCTATACATTTACAGATATCTCCACCTGTAATTAAGCCTCCATCGGCAATGATGGGGACGTATTTACCAGTTTCTCGGTAATAATCTTCTCTGGCTGCGGCACAATCCGCGATCGCTGTTGCTTGGGGTACTCCTACACCCAAAACCCCCCGTGAGGTACAAGCAGCACCAGGGCCAATCCCCACTAATACGGCGGCTGCACCAGCTTTCATTAAATCCAAGGTGACTTCATAGGTAACGCAATTTCCCAACACCACAGGGATGGGCATAGAGCGGCAAAATTCCGCTAAATCTAGTGGGACGATATTTTCTGGTGACAGGTGAGCAGTAGAAACTACTGTCGCTTGCACAAAAAATAAATCTGCCCCTGCTTTTGCCACCACTTGACCAAACTTACTAGCACCTGCGGGAGTCGCACTTACTGCGGCAATCCCGCCTTGCTGTTTAATTTCCTGAATACGTTTTTCAATTAATTCTGCTTTGATGGGTTCGGCATAAAGTTCTTGCATCAAGGCAACAAACTCATCTTTACCAACAGAGGCAATCCGGTCTAAAATTGGGTCTGGATCAGCATAGCGAGTTTGTATACCCTCTAAATTGAGTACGCCCAAAGCTCCTAGCTGTGATAACCGCACAGCCATCCCTACATCTACAACGCCATCCATAGCACTGGCAATAATTGGGATTTGCCGTTCAATATTGCCAATCTGCCACTTAGTATCTGCCAAACTAGGATCGAGTGTTCTGTTACCGGGGACTAAAGCAATTTCATCAATTCCATAGGCTCGGCGAGCCGTCTTTCCCCGCCCAAGTTGAATTTCCACGCTTTCACTTTTCTCAAAACTGTTTTAGCTAGGGTATCAAATTGTGGGGATGTTGGGGGTGGTTTTTTGAAAGTCATTTTGAAAGACGCTCTGGAGGGTATAGGGGAGAGGGTAGAAAATTTCTTTATTCACTTTTTTGGCTTTTTTCCGCACCAGTGTAACCAGTGGCTAACCAAAATATAGCCCTAGCTCCATCACGGATAGATTTTTGAATTGGTTCTGAAGATTTTTCTGAAGGTACTGGTACTGGCTGAAAACCAATTCCTCGACTACCCAAAATGATCTCACCCACAACACAAGCGCGGCGCATATGAAAGTCAGATGTAATCAGATAAACACGTTTGATCCCACGGGCTTCCAAGTCATCTACTAAAGTAGTAAAATTGGTAACTGTATCTACTGCCTCATAGTCTAAGTATAAACGCTTGGGATCAATGCCAGCTTTGGTAAATACCTGTTGAGTGTATTTAGGTGGACTACCACCACTAATCCAAATTGGTATGTTTGGATGCTGGCGAACAAAATCTGCTGTAAATTTCTCTCTTTCTAGGTTTTTAGTAGAACCACCCAAAACTAAAACGGCTTGTGGTGGTGTCAATCGACTTTGCATTTCTTTGTATGCCCACCACATTAATAGTAGCAGGGCAATAAGCATAATTCGGAAGGATTTACCTTTAAACAGTAGCTTATTCAAGGCTCTATTCAGTGTATTTGTTCAGACTAAAATTTTTTCTAGAAATAAAAAGCAATGAGTAGAGTAGCATATTTAGGCAAAATCTACCCAATCAGGATTGAAGAAATAGTTGTTGGAATGTATTTAATCAGTCCATAAAGAATTGTGTTAACCGATGCCATATCCTACCCTGAATTGAGAACTATACCAAAGGGTTATAACCCAATAATCAATAAATTTTACAAAATTCTCTTAATAAATAACTTTGGTGCTGCTACTTAAAAGTAAATATTTATTTCATGGCATTTTTTAACTAAAAAGGTGATAATTTAGGAAAAATTACCCTAAATAATGCCTTTAGCTCAATAAATTATTCATTAAGAAGTTGAATTGTCGGGATAAAGTAGCAGGCTGGCTAAATACGATTCCTGAATAACTGGGAAATGAGGCGATCGCATATCTCTGTCCCTAGCACCTAACAACTTGAATCGTAACTTAAATAATATCTAATACGGGACTGGCGCGAATCGAACGCGCGACCTAGCGCTTAGGAGGCGCTCGCTCTATCCTACTGAGCTACAGCCCCAAACTGGAAACTCATACAATCATAGCAGTAGTTTCAGTCAGACTGCCAACTGTTCTCCCAAGAATCACCACCCACTTCTAACCCACAAACTTGGCTTTGGGCTTTAAGGATAGTTTGGGATTTACCCGTCTTGATTTCTCGCAGTTCCAGACTTACCTCACCAAGAGTAGTGTCACGACAGCAGAAAGCCAAACCATCTATTGTGGGTGCGCGTAAAGCCGTACCTGGTAAGTTAGTAGTCCCTAGCAATTCTACCTCGTAGTTTGAATTACTAGCTTGCATTTGCCATAGTCCCCAAGGTTGAATATCCCACTTTACCCGTGAGTTCCAGGGGACAAATTCATAAAATTTACCTTGGTAGTGAATGCCAATCATGGCTACTTCTTCCATCCACCATAATACACCCCGTCTGCCACCTCCAGCAGTTAAAGCTAAATCAGGCTCATCAACGAAAGCATTACAATTTAGCCAAAACCATTTTTGAGGAAAAGCACCACCCCAATTTTTCTCGGCGTAGGCTGGAGCATTGATAAACTCATAGATTTTACCATGCCAATCAATCCAACCACTAGCCAACCCGTGAGCCATTAAAATTTGCCATCCGGGTTCAAAAATCTGTAAAAATGACAACCAACCAGCCGTTGACTGCTGAATGCTATTTTGATTACCCCAACCGTAAATAGGTTTAATTTCATACTGCCATCGACAATAATTGTTACTGCCAGGATCACGAATTATACCTTGATTTAAGGTAGCCGTAGCTTGATAACCTTCCTGTATATGATGGTTAAATTCTGATGGGGCAAGATAGCGGGGAGTTTGTAGATTAGTTTTTCCCCAATGTCCTAAAGCTAAAACTTCCCGACTAGCCCAAAATGTTTTGAAATCAGGAAAAGTCCGCCATAAATATTCATCATGGGGGCCAAGAATTTGGGCTGCACCACCAGTATAAGGTTTACCACCAATGGGATCTTCAATGGAGTACATGAAAGCGAAAGTTTGCCCAATTTCTGGCAAGGTTACGCGAAAATACCATCCTTCAAAGAATCGGCGACTACTACCGTTCCAGTGATAGCCACTATGGGGTGTTTGTTTGACATCTAAGGGATTGTGGGGAATAATCATCATATATCGAAATGTTAGTATATTTTTTGTCATAGTAAAGCTTTACAAAGCCATACATAGTTTTATACAACTTTCCATTTTAATCGTCAAAAAACTCAGGACATCAGCCTAGCCCTAACTCAAAGCAAAAAACTTATTTTATGGATAAAAAGTCAATAGAAATTACAGAATACATTTTTTTCTTATTATCTGTCTTTGGAACTGTCGCAGCGATATTAACTGAGCAAATATTTTATGTAGCTATTCCTCTAACTTTAAGTGTTGGCTGGAATTTAGTTATCCGCAGGATAAATCAACAAAATATACATTCTGAATTTCCTAAAATTAATCAAATTATGGGCAACTTTAATCAACGTTTAGAACAAGTTGAAGCTTGGAAAGAATACTTGAATTCCAGTATTCAGCAATACATTGAGATTTATGTCCAAGAATTAAAAGCAGAACATCAACAATTAATCCTAAATATACAACAAGAAATTGAGGAATTAAAACAATTTCAGCAAAAATTAAATCCACAATTATATCAAATTAAGCAGCAAATTGATTTGATTGAGCAGCGATTTAAATATTTAGAAAACTCTTTTCAAGAATCGACAAAAAACGTTGATACAAAAATTGAAAACTTAATTCAAACAAGCCCAAATGCAGAACTTATTGATTCGGTTAATAAGCATTTTCAAGATTTAGAAGATTCTTTCCAAGAATCGAATAAACATGTTCAAATATTAAACGATTCTCTTCGAGAATCTAATTTGAACTTTCAGCAACAAATTGAAGAACTAAAGCAAAGTCAAGAATACCAAAAAACAGAATGTTCTCAAATTAGTCAACAAATTGAGTCATTTAATCAACGTCTCCAGCAAGTAGACACTTTTATTCAACAATCGGCAGTAGCCGTTCAGCAAATAAATCATAAAATTCAAGAATCTAATACTAATATTCAGGAGGAAATTAAAGAGATAAAACAAAATACAGACACAGAAATTACCCAAATTAACAAACTTATTGATACAATTATCGAAACTGAAACCACACCAAATCAAGAAAGTTCAGAGTACGAAAAACCAGAGATATCAACAGGAACAAAAACAGTTATTACTAATCATCCAGACAACAAAGAAAAAAAATCTGAGTTGATGTCAGTGATCACTCTCAGAGGACATAAGGATAAAGTTATGTCTATAGTTTTTAGTCCAGATGGACAAACTTTAGCCAGTGGTAGTGATGACAAAACTATTAATCTTTGGAATCTCAATACTCGAAAAATTCGCACTCTAAAAGGACATAAAGGTTCTGCTTGGTCTGCGGGGATTAATTCTCTAGCTTTTAGTCCTGATGGCAAGATTTTAGCTAGTGGGAGTGATGATAAAACTATTAGGTTATGGAGTTTAGAGACAGAGGAGAAAATTCATACATTAAAAGGGCATCAGGAAAAGGTTTATTGTGTAGTTATTAGTCCTAATGGACAAATTCTAGCTAGTGCTAGTAAAGATAAAACTATTAAGTTATGGTCAATGGAAACAGGAGAGAATTTATCTACTCTAGAAATTCATCAAGATGAGGTTTTATCTTTGGCTTTTAGTCCTGATGGGGAAATTTTAGCTAGTGGAGGAGGAGGTAACGATAAAACTATTAAGCTTTGTTATTTAAATGAAAAGAAAGTGCAAGTTATTACTGGAAAATCTGACTGGTTTGATGATGTTATATCTCTAGCCTTTAGTCCTAATGGCAAAATTTTAGCTGGTAGTAGTAAGAACAAGAATATTAAATTATGGCAGGTAATAGATCGTCAAGAAATTTGTACTTTCACTGGACATACAGATGATGTTTGTTCTGTGGCTTTTAGTCCTGATGGGAAAATTTTAGCTAGTGGTAGTAAAGACAAAACTATTAAATTATGGGAAGTAGAGACAGCTAGGGAAATCTCTACTTTTGTTTCTTCTCGTGATGATGTGTATTCTGTGGCTTTTAGTCCCGATGGACGGATGTTAGCGGCTGGGAATGGAGACCACACTATCACGTTATTTCCCCATTTTTAAGGTTTTTGGTGGAAAAATAGAGAGTTTTTGCGATAATAACCTTATTATTGCTGATTTTTGACTATGAGCGATCGCTCTCCCATCTCTATCTCCCAAGCTTACCAAATTCTCGGACTCCAGCCTGGTGCATCCTTTGAAGAAGTTAAGCAAGCTTTCCGTCAGCTGGCTAAAACTTGTCATCCTGATAGCTGTTTAGATCCCCAAGCAAAAATTACGGCTGAAGAAAAATTTAAGGAAATTAACCAAGCTTATGAAAAGTTAAAATCTCATCAGTCAAATGAAAAAAATTCCCAGTCTTCACCAACAAGCACTAATCCTAATACTAATATTAAAGTTAATGTAAATCCTACTTCTGCTGAAGCTTTTTATCAACGGGCTATGGAAAAAGCCCAAAGAGGGAAATATAGCGAAGCTATTGAAGATTTTACTCAGGCTATTCGGCTAAATCCTAACTATATTGAAGCTTACAAGTTTCGTGGTTTGGCTTGTGCAAAATTGGGCTATGAAAATCGAGCTAATTCTGATGAGAGAAATGCTAGAGAGTTAGAATTAAAGCTAAAAATTCAACAACGGAAAACAGAATCAAAACCAAAAACTCCAGTTTCTCAACCAGAACCAGCACCAAAACCAAAAACTCAGGTTTCTCCTTGGCAATGTATACATACCTTAAAGCATACAAATTGGGTATCTAGTATTACTATTAGTCCTGATGGACAAACTATAGCTAGTGCCGATAGTGATGAAAATATTAAACTTTGGCATCTAGAAACAGGAAATTTACTCTATACTTTAGTCGGTCATACTCACAGCATTAAATGTGTAGCTTTTAGTCCTGATGGTGAAACATTGGTTAGTGCGGGGAATGATGGTAAGGTTTTTCTTTGGCAAGTTTCTACAGGAAAATTATTAGAAACGGTCAAAGTACATCCAAGTGCAATTTATTCAATTGTGTTTGGTGCAGATGGGGAAACTATTTTTAGCGGAGGTAAAGATAATACTATCAAAGTTTTTCATTTAGGTATGGCTCAATTACTCAATGTGTTTAAAGGTCATGCTAATTATGTGAACTCTTTAGCAATTTTTCCTAATAGCCAAATTCTAGTTAGTGGTAGTGCTGATGACAGAATTAAAATTTGGAATTTACAGACTCAAAAAATACTACATACTCTAATTGGACACGCAGGTTGGATAAATTCTGTTGCTATCAGTCCAGATGGAAAAACTTTAGCTAGTGGTAGTCACGACCAGACTATTAAGTTATGGGAAATAGACACAGGAAAATTAATTACCACTTTAGTTGGACATCGCAACTCGGTTTGGTCTGTGGCTTTTAGTTCAGATGGTCAGTATTTAGTCAGTGGTGCTACTGACTGTACTGTGAAACTGTGGAATGTTAGTACAGGAGAACCACTTTACACTTTAGGTAGTCATAAAGATTGGGTTTATTCTGTGGCTTGTAGTCCCAATAGTAAAACCGTTGTCAGTAGTAGTCGAGATATGACGGTTAAGATATGGCGATATGAGAGCTAAAAACCGCATAATTAGCTAGAATTTTAAGAAATGTTTCTAAATTATTGCGAGAAATTACCAATATTCAAGTTTCGTCAAAAGGTAGTGCAAAGGAAAAAAACTAATGCTAAGTTAAGAGCAAGGTACAGAAAGGTTAAAGGTTCAACTTACAAAAAACGAATTGGAGCCTGTGCCTCCCGCTCTAATTTCCAGCAATCACTATTAGGTTGTGGCTTCCTGTGAACGTGTTTTCGCCTTGATTTTATCTAGTTTTCTAGTTGTCATTGGAGGTCTTTGAACGCACAGCCAGAAATGCCTGCCTAGTTGGAATTGAGGATGCCTAATTTTAGATAGTTGATTGCGAATCGTGTCCACCTTAGTTGATGTACTTTCTTTAAGATTTTTTTGAAATTCAGCTTGACAAATAAACCACTACATGCTGCTGATGTTGATCGATCGCAGTTTGTAGTGGTTAGTCGTATGTAAACTGATAATTATATCAGAGTGATCACGGTAACTTCTGGGGGACAAAATAGCCTTCCTGGTCGGTAAGTTCCTAAACCACGATTAACATATAATTGATTTTCACAAATGTGATGGAATCCTTGTGACCATTCCCAATAGCGGACTACTTTAGAACAATCTCCTAATAGAAATGGTATCCATCGGCGGAGTTTTTTGGGAATTAATTTGACTAATTTTTTATAGTAGAGTACGGCTGGCCCAAGTCCGGGAATAACGATGTGTCCCCCGTGAGTATGACCAGATAATTGCAGGTCTACTCGCCATTGTTCGAGAATTTTGGCTGTATCTGGGTTATGGGATAAAACTATGCGGGGTGTGGTGGGGTCTAGTTGGTTCATGACGAGAGCGGGGTTAAATTCCTTTGACCAATAATCTGCAAGTCCTACCAGTGGTAATTGTTCTCCAAAGGGGTAAGCGATTTCATTCCACAGCACATGTACACCAATACTAGTAAAGGCTTGAGTAATTTCTGTTTTTGAGTGCTGGTAATAGATATCATGATTACCCAGTACAGCGTAGATTCCGTGAAAGCTTTGCAGATGTTTGAGACGGTGTACCAGTTGGTGAATAGGTTCGGGATTATCAGTTACATAGTCACCTGTTAAGAGAATTAAATCCGGTTCGATCGCATTCGTGGTGGCGATCGCCTCTGTTAACATTTCTTCAGAAAGCCGCACTCCATCATAATGAAAATCCGACAATTGCACCAATTTTTTACCCTGTAAAGATGCAGGTAAATTTGCAATCTTAACTGTTATTTCATCTACTCTTAAACGTCCCGTAAACAACCAGTGCATAGGTGAATAAACACTCCAGATACTAGCGTCTACAGCTTATCAAAAATCAAATTACTTATTGGATCAATCTGAGAAGTTATGTCATAGGGTTGACACAATTTGAGTAAATGGTTGGAAAATATGCCTTTATTCAATTGGTCTATTAATTATCTTAACTTTTCTTTAGAAAAAGAGCGATTTTTTAGGGATATTTGTGTTTATTTGAATTGGGGTGAATGGATAGCGATCGCTTCTCCTAATATTCTTCTTTCAGAGAAAAATTATGTGTATTGTAAATCCCTAAGTTTTTTCTCAGATAATATTGACTTGACTATTTTTGTAGTATACTAGTTAAAATTTAGACAAGTCACAGAGTAAGCTATGGCTGATAAATCTTTTTTCGATGCTCCTACAGAAAAATCGCTAGTTAAAATTGAAATAGTCTCTAAATATTTTCCAGCATGGGCAAGAATTATTATTCCACAAGCCAAGAAAAGGAACAAATCAAAAATTGGTTATGCTGATCTATTCTCTGGACCAGGACGCTATGAAAATGGCACGGAATCTACACCTGTGCTTATTTTAAAGCAGGCAATTAATAATCCAGATATGGCAGAAATGCTAGTAACAATCTTTAATGATGGAGATAAAAAGATAATACAAAATTTAGAAGAAACTATTTATTCAATACCTGGAATAACTAAATTAAAAAATCAACCAAAAGTCCGAAATTTCAAGATAGGAAAAGAAATAGACCAAACTTTTCAGGAAATGACTTTATTTCCTACACTCTTTTTTATAGATCCTTTCGGTTTTAAAGGCTTATCCCTTGAATTAATAAATTCATCAATAAAAGCTTGGGGTTGTGAGTGCATATTTTACTTTGACTATAATGATATAAATAGGTTTATTAATAATAATTTAGTAGAAAAACATATCAATTTAATATTTGGAGAAGGTCGTACAAATCAGCTAAGAGAAGAAATCAAAGGAAAGAAACCTGAGCAAAGAGAATTAATGATTGTTCAAACGATTTTTGAGGCTTTACAAGAAATAGGTGGCTCGTATGTACAACAATTCTGTTTTAAAAAAGAAGATGTTAATCGTACTAGTCATTACCTAATTTTTGTAACTAAAAATCCTACAGGTCATAAAATAATGAAAGAAATTATGGGTAAACTAAGTTCTGACTCAGAACAAGGTGTACCGTCTTTTGAGTATAGTCCAGCTAAATCTAAACAGCTTTCCTTATTTGATCAACCTAAACCACTTGATGCTTTAGAAGATATGCTACTAGATGAATTTGCTGGACAAACAATAACTATGAAAGAAATTTATAATCAGCATAATGTTGGTAGGAGTTATATAGAAAAAAATTACAAAGATGCTCTAAAAAATCTAGAACAGAAAGGAAAGATAACAGTAGATCCACCTGCAAGTCAAAGACCTAAAAGAAATGGAGAGGTTACATTTGCAGATAAAGTTAAAGTAACTTTTCCACCAAAGCAGTAAAATTTTAACTTGCTTTCTTTAATTTATTGATATTTGGTATTTTTCTATTTTCCCATTTCTGAATATGTTCATACCATGCTTGAGGCATTTCATCCCAGATTTTACCATCAAGTAATCTACCCGATGCTTTTGAATGAATCCCTCCCCATTGCTTAAAGAAAAATGCTACATCAGCTTCTTGTGCTTGCTGTAAAATCTCACGAACCCACTCAGCTTTAATTTCTCGATGTCTATGTCCAGATTCACCACCAACAATTACCCAATCAATTCCTGTTAAATCCATTTGTAATGAACCTAATAATGGTTCGCAGGACAAAAATCTTACTTTAGCTGGAATTTTTCTCAGGTAATCAATACGGTGAGCGTATTTTTGATTTTCAACTGAAACACCAATCCAGATATTATCATGCCATTGCAATTGAGAAGCTACTTGTTCTAATCTTTCATGTCGCTTTGTCAATATTTGATATATGTTCCAAGGTGTTTGAGCAATTACTTTAAACACTTCTTGAAGAAATGAAATTGGTACATCTTCATGAAATAAATCACTCATTGAATTAACAAAAATACGGCTTGGTTTCCGCCAACTAAATGGTTCTTGTAATCTTTCTGGATGTAGTGTTAGATTAAATCCATGAGGAAAGTTTTTAGGAAAACGCTTAGTAATTGCTTCTGCATAGCAGTGTGTACAACCTGGACTAACTTTGTTGCATCCTGTAGTGGGATTCCAAGTTTTGTCTGTCCATTCTATCCCTGTGTTAACGCTAACCATAGATTTTTTCAAATATCATAAAAGTACAGTGGTTAAAGCAATTTTGCTTAATAATTTTTTGCAAGTCAAAACCTAATAATATCATATAAAGTTAATATAGATGTACTAAAATAAGGAAAATTTAGGGAGAAACTTAAGATGTCAGTTGATGCAACAAAAGAGACAATCTCCCCGACGGTAAGAAATGTGGACTGGGAACATCCCACCCCACCCACTGACTTGATTTTTGATGATGGAGAACCTTTGGAGAGTAACAGACACCGCATTGCTATGAATGTGCTGATTGAGTCCCTAGAACAAGCATGGTCTGACCGTAACGATTTTTTTACTGGTGGGAATATGTTTGTTTACTACAGCAGCGCACAGGTGAAGAATCGTGATTTTCGTGGCCCCGATTTCTTCGTGGTTTTGGATGTTGACGGGACAATCTCTCGACAAGGTTGGGTGGTGTGGGAAGAGGATGGACGTTACCCAGATGTGATTGTAGAGTTAATGTCCCCCTCGACTGCGGAAGTTGACATCACCACTAAAAAGGATATTTATGAACGCACTTTTAAAACTTCGGATTATTTTGTTTTTGACCCCTTTGACCCTGGTTCTTTAAGAGGATGGCATTTAAGCGGTAGCCCTCTACGTTATCAGCAGCTTGTACCTAATGAGCAGGGGTGGTTGTGGTGTGAAACTTTGGGTTTTTGGTTGGGGACTTGGGAAGGAACTATACACCGAGAACCCGCAGTTTGGTTAAGGTTTTACGACAGTTCTGGTAATTTGGTGCTTTTACCCAAAGAAGCAGCAGAAATTAAACTACAAGAAGAAAGAGAACGTGCTGAACAAGAGAGAGAACGTGCTGAACAGGAAAGAGAACGTGCTGAACAGGAAAGAGAACGGGCTGAACAGGAGAGAGAACGGGCTGAAAGAGAGAGGGAAAGGAGCGATCGCCTGGCTGCAAAACTGAGAGAACTAGGTATAGAACCAGACATTGAATAAAATTAACCCGCTTGAGTAAGAAACTGTTCTAAACTGCGCTTTTGAGAGAATTGCAGATATTGAGTAGCCATTTCAGGAGTCAGTAATTCTAACATCAAATGGTTCTCAATCCAAAATTCGATTACATCAAAATTACCGCGATGACAACGTAAAGCCCTCCATCCTTCCTGTGCAGCTATTTCCTCAATTTTCTCTTGGCTAAGAGGTACACTAATAGCAGCATGTACGGGGCTGTAGGGGCTGAGATATTCGCTGACTTGAAACTGTGCTGGCTGTTCACCCATACCCGGTATTAGCTCAGTTCCAAAGGGATGAACTTCGATCATTGTACCGTACTCATCATGTGCGATCGCCATATAGCTGCCAGAATGAGGAGGAAACGGTGCAGCTTGTCCATTCCAAATTTTCGCTAACACTTCAGCAACATGACGGGGATTATTTGCTGGAATAGATAGATGGTGAATCATAAATTATTACCTCAAGAAAATTTTAGAAATTAAATATTTATATCCAAAACATTAAATTTTCTGCTTCTACTCTTTCTGTATAAACATACAATTAATTAGTCTGCGTAGACAGGCTTTGTTCTGGTAGACCCAGGCTTCTAGCCTGTGGGGTAATAGAAATAAATATCATATTCTTACAAAAATATTTTCCTCTCCTCTATCTGGTGTTATGATCAATTTATCTATCTATAGATATAGATAATAAAAATTTACCAAAACGAAATTTGCTCTTTCACTTCCTCTAAATCTAAATAATCATAAACAAAAGCTTTGCGTAACAGTTCATAAGGAATAAACTCATCATACTTTTGCATTTCTGGTGCTTCTGCATTACTAACTAAATGTTCTGCTACAATTTTCTGCTGACATAAAGACTTAAGTTCTGTGTAAACATTAGAAAATCTATCCTTACCTAACTTGAGAGTCAAATAATAAGGATTCACACCACCAATACTATTGATTTCTAAAGATTCCCGACAAAAGAAATTAAGCAATCTTTCCAAAGTCCGGTAAGCAACTGTACCCATCCAAGGAAAAATACAACATCTACCATTTTCTAAAAGTACAATGTTTTGTCTATCTAACCCAGATTTTCGCGCTAAACTTCTTGCTTGTTGTAATCTTTTTTGGGCATTTTTTTGTAAGTAAATATATTCTTGATCTTCTATTAAAATCTGTCGCATTCGTTGTAAAATTTTAGTATGGATATTTCCACTTCCACCACGCCAATAAATAGTTGATTTTCCTTCTACTTGTTTGACACTAATAACTTTTTTCTTAAAATCAACTTCCAAAACTTCCCAACTTTTACCAGCTAAAGCAAATTGATTACCCACAACAGGCGGTATCGCAATACTACCAATTTCTACACTACCTTGTTTAACTACATATTCTTGATGATCTGCAAAAACAGCATAAAACTGAAACTTGTTTACTATCTTTTCTCCAGCCAAACCTAAAATTAATTTTCCCTGTTCCGTTTTTTGAATATGATTAAGGTCAATTAAATAGCGCAGTAGTAGCAGATAATCGGCGGAACTAATAGCAGCAAATGGCGGTAAGCTTAATACTTGTTTAGCTAAAGCAGCAGGTGAAATTTCTCCTAATGCTGCTAAGAAACTCATAGTTTGGTGATAAAGCAAACTAAAAGGATATTTTATTGGCTTAATTGGTTCTAGCCAACGTTCTTCTAAATAAAGTTGAATAATGGCAAGAGATTGTAAAAGTTGCCAAGGAATTTGTTCGGGAAGTGTGGCGGTATTTAATAATTTCTCTTCCGCACAAATAAAGCGCATATCTGCGGATTCACCCCTTCTACCACTGCGACCTAATCTTTGTAAAAAACTGGCAACAGATAAAGGTGATTCTAACTGAATTACTCTTTCTAAATGACCAATATCTATTCCCAATTCTAAAGTCAAAGTTGCTGCCGTCACCGCCGGATAATCAGGTTCTCGCATAGCTTTTTCCGCAGCTTGGCGTAAACTTGCAGAAATACTACCATGATGTACATGATAGATATCTGGTAGTTTTTGTTGGTTAGCAATTTGGCGTAAAGAAGCAATAATAGATTCTGTTTGGGTGCGGTTGTTGGCAAAAATTAAGCATTTCCGAGATTTAGTTAAATTAAAAATATATTGCTCGTATTCTGTCCCCTCTAACTCATCTACATCTGGATGAATATAAAAATGTTCTACTGCTAGTTTAATTTGTCGTTTTCCTGCTTCAATATGTGGTGTAATTACAGGTTGATTTGTTCCCGAACTTAACCAATTTTCAGCCATTGCATAGTCGCCAAGAGTAGCTGATAAACCAATACGTCGGGGGTAGTTATTAGTTAAATTAGCTAATCTTTGGAGTTGACAAATAATTTGCCAACCCCGTTCAGAACCCATAAAGGCGTGAATTTCATCAATAATTACAAACCGTAAATCGCCAAATAAGCGGATTAATTCATGATGTTTATTGATTAACAAACTTTCTAAAGATTCTGGGGTAATTTGTAAAACGCCTTTTGGGTGCTTTAAAAGTTGATTTTTTCTACTTTGAGTAACATCACCATGCCAATGATAAACAGGAATATCAGCTAATTTTAATAAATCATTCAGTCGTGCAAATTGGTCATTAATTAAAGCTTTAATTGGTCCAATATATAATACACCTATAGTCTGAACAGGTTTTTCATGTAAAAGTGTTAAAACTGGTAAAAATGCTGCTTCTGTTTTTCCCGCCGCAGTAGCAGCAGCAATTAATAAATGAGCATTTGTGTTAAATACCACATCACAAGCGGCCATTTGAACTGGTCTAAGTTCTGTCCAGTTGTGATGATAAATATATTCTTGAATAAAGGGTGCAAGTTGAGAAAAGGTGCTTTTATTCATAATTTATTTTAAATTGATTTCATATATTTCTAAACAATAATTTAGAGACGTTCCATGGAACGTCTCTACAAATTCTCTAGATAAATAATATTGAACTTTGTTTGATGTCTTGGGCCAATCACAAACTAAATTCTGCTGCATTATCTTCGTCTATATTACTAATTTGACCCGCCGCAGTAGGATGAAATTTAGAACTGTGAATTAATTCTCCAAATTTAATTTCTGGGTTTTGATGGAGAATATTTAACACACTCATAAAATCTCTGACTATTTCCCCTGGTGTAAGTAATGCTTCTGCACCTAAACGGTTAACTATTTCTTTGACAAATTCCTGTAAATTGGCTTTGGTTAATTTTGTCTCATAACCGAAATTAAGGGCATGAATTTCAGTTAGTCTTTGTAAAAGGGTGAGGATTTCTGATTCAGTTAAAGGGTTTAATCTGATGACTGGGCCTGTAAATTCTTGTATGTTAGCTTGGGTAGCAAATCGGCTTTCTTTGGTTCGTCTCCGCCAAGCTTGGTCAGCAAATAATCCCCGATTGGGGTCTTCTAAAAATTTAGTTGTTCCACCAATTAAAATACCCAGATTTTCTGCTTTGCATTGCATAGTATCGTTAAACATTGCCAGCAGTCTATTATAATTTTTTTCTCGTGTAACTGTTGTAGGGATTTGGTATAAGTTAACAGCTTCATCCATTAATATTAGTAAACCCTTATAACCAATTTCTGCCACAAATTTAGCTAATAATTTTATATAGTCATACCAGCTTTCATCATCAATAATTACTCTTACTCCTAAAGCGGCTTTGGCTTCAGTCTTGGTGTTAAATTCTCCCCTTAGCCAGCGCAAAGAAGCATTTTTTAATTCATCATCATCTAAACGATAACCACGCCAATAAGCAATAATCACACTACCAAAATCAAAGCCATGAACTAAGTCTTCTATATACTGCACTACTTCTCTAATTTTGGCTTCTACCTGGTCATCAAAACCGGGGTCATTGGGACGCGCTCCCGTTTCTTTGGCTACTTCCTGTTGAATTTTATTAATCCATCCTTCTAAAATGGAAACTATAGCACCACCATCAGGACGAGTTTTTGTAGCTAGACGACTCATCAATTCTCGATAGGTGGCTAAACCTTCATTATTGCTTCCTGCTAGACGGCGCTCAGAGGATAAATCAGCATCAGCAACGACAAAACCTTGCTCCATTGCGCGGCTACGAATCATTTGCAGGATGAAGCTTTTACCTGAGCCGTAATTACCAATTATAAACCGAAATGCGGATACACCTTCTGCTATGTCATTGAGATTTTGTAATAGGCTATTGAGTTCTTTTTCTCGACCGACTGCTATATGTTCAACTCCTGTTCTGGGAACTACTCCCGCACTCAGAGAATTAATTAAAGCAGTAGATACTTTTTTGGGAATTTTCAGCTTTGTCATGTAATTTACTTTACCTGATTTTCAACGCCTATATAAGCCTATACATTTAGCTAGTAGATGATTTATCTAC
>DATGXQ010000164.1:0-13899 GCA_035298905.1 Nostocaceae cyanobacterium
ACTGCACATTTCCTCATCGGGGGGTAAGAACGACTCACGAAATTCTTCCCAATCAATGGGTAGAGAACCTCGGGAACTTTGGTCACCAAATTTAACCTGAACGGAAAACAGCACCAAATCAATTTTAAAAGTTCCACCAAATTCCGGTCCCCAAAAATGGACTTCTACGCCCAAATTTCCAGAGACAAAGGAAATTTTCGCCCTCATGCTAACATAAGCTTTAATATCATAATAATAAGGTTTCCAGCAGATTAAAAAGTCAGCCCCCACAGTGAAAAAAGCTGATGCCCAACCATCATCATAGCTGAATTCTAATAGTCCCCCAGCCATCAGTGCATGGGAACAAAGGGCAAAGTAAGATCGGCCAGTAATAAAGGTATTGCTGTCAATTTGCCATTCATAACCCAGGCGTGGCACTTGAGGATAGTGAGGGGGAACTTTAAACTCAGGATGGTAGCCTCCTAAAGTAATTACGAAGTCGCCAGCGTGTTCCCCTGCGAACCAGAAGAAGAAAGCAAAACCCCCAGTTAAATGACATTCAGTTGAGAAGATATAAGAGGCAGCAGTCAGTTGAGATTGAACGGCAATCAGACCATCCTGAAGAGCAAACTGCGCTCTCAAAATCATCTCCGCTTGGGCAATTGGGGCTAGTTTTGGCACTTTAGGAGGAACGACTAATCGAGAATTCCCGATTAAATTTAACTCAAACTTATCTTCGTTAATAGCAGCAGTTAATAGAGCGAAACTGTCAACCAACTTAAAGGAGGTAAATTTCATCCCAGCAGCAAAGAATCCTGAACCCAAAGAAGGTTGGATATACTCATCAAGTAGTTCCAATTGTTCGTTAATACAACTAGAAGGGTTATCAAAATCTATCGGATCAACTCCGTTAACTGCCTGAGAAACTAACGGAAAAGATGGCAGATCCTCTAATTCAGGAATAGTTAAAGAACGGCTGTAGCCAAAACCGCCTGATAATCCAGTGACAAAGAAGAAAGGCACTCCACCCAAGGGATAACCCACTGCCAGATAGAGGAATAAAGCGGGTTTTCCTTTGAAGTCAGCAAAGGAACCAAGGGTAGAAAAAGATAAGCCCATCTTTTGGATTTTAAATCCCAGAGAAGCTATACCTAAATATTCGTCATAGTCTTCTTTCTCAAGTCGGGCAAAAGCACCACTAATTTGTAAGGTTTTGGTGGTCAGCTGCAAGCCCAAGCCTTCAAGTTTAAAATCGCAGTCAAAATTACATAGATCAGCCCTAACCGAAAGACCGATGAGAGAAAGAACAAACCGAGATATTTGCAGGGATGTTTGTATAACTAATCGAATTCCTCCTTTTAGATAAAGCAGCCCGATTTTCCCTATGTAGATTGGCCCGAAAGACTTCTGCACCGTTAGCCAAGCACTGTTGCCAGTTATAGTAATTGGAGTTTCTATGTCATTAGTGCTTGGAGGAATTTTTATTATTTCTCCTGCCCCACCAGTACGATGCTTGACTACTAAGGGGATAAACCAGCTTTGTTTGTATATCCCGATTAATTCTAGTTTGGCGGCGATGCTTGCACCCTTGGTTAGCTGTTGGCAGGTACTAGGCGATTGAATCTCTACAGGTGATTCTAATTCTGACAGTAATTCATTGATTGTTGTTAGTTCTTTTTCGTCAAAAGTTTTCGTACTAACAAGCAGTCGAATTTCCAGGTAGTTACTGTTTGGATCAAAAGGAATTTGATCACCAATTAAAGGCAGTTCGGATAAGTCAATATTAAGATTTAATTCAGTTCTGAAGCCAAGCCCTAACAAGAATTTTCTGGCAGTTTTTGTACCAGATTTTGTCATCACGATGACGGCATCGTAATTGCTGCCGATTGTTATTTCTTCGGGAATAATGTTTTCTAGACCAGGTAAAGCTCCTTCAAAAAGTTTTAGTGAAATATCTTCTTTGATGGCAGTAGTCGCTACTAAAATACTTGATGTTTTTGTACCAGTTCGGTTGTCCTGAAACTGAAGTTCAAAAGAGAGATTTTTTTCTTCTGTTAGAGGATAGATTAGTTGACCAGTATATTCTTGTTTGTTACTGTTGAATTCAACAGTAAGACTAGCGTCTAGATATTTGTCTAAGTTCTCCTCTTCTTCTTCTTCTTCAGCAAGAATAAATTTGAGCTGGCACTCAAGTTTATAGTCACCATTATCGTATAGTATGTACTCAGCAGATTTCAGGGGGCAATCGCTGAGAAAATCTGGAATCGGCGCAATCCCAAAACCAATCTCAGGCTTATTTATGAAATAATCATTGACTTCTTTAAGGTTTTTATATTGATTGACATCAATCTCAGTAGTATTTGTCATTGTTTTTACACTCACAAAAATATTGCAGTTTTCTCGGAAGTTGTAGAAGCGATCGCAGTTTTGCTGTACAAGTGTAGGCTGGATATTACCAGTTGAGATTTCAGCTTGTTTTGAGTGAATGCGATCGCATCTTTTAAAGATGAATTAGCACAAGAGCGCTTTTTACTCAAAAATTTTAGTTAGATTATATTAATTTCATGCGCTCTAGAATTTTATATGTTGTGCCTTTGACTTTCTTGGATTTCAGTTTGGTTTACTAGAAAAATTCCTTTCTAATAAATAGAACATCGACTAAGCCCAAACTTCCAGCTGAGGTATCTATTCTCCACTTATCATCATGAAAACTTGGTGATCTATAAAAATAGAGAGAACTAGTGTAAGTGGTGCTTGCTTTAAATCCTACAATACAAGCATTCCACTCTTTATTACTTATCTCTGTTGAGATATTCCGAGTCTCCCAACTCTGAATGTTGTATCTAATGAATTCCATGACAGGCTCACCGTTAATTTTTATGTTTCCATGTACATCTAACTTACCTTTTAGCTCAGTAGTTCCAATGCCTAAATTGCCATCTTGAATAATTACTTGGTTAGCTGTACCATTGCCACTCAAAAATGTAGTTCCTGTTCCATTAATCTGTAGTTTTGCGGTAGGAGTTGTTGTCCCAATGCCTAAATTGCCATCTTGAATAATTACTTGGTTAGCTGTACCATTGCCACTCAAAAATGTATTTCCTGTTCCATTAATCTGTAGTTTTGCTGTAGGAGTGGTTGTCCCGATACCCACGTTTTTATCAGGATATACCAAAGGTGCTTTTTCAATTTGGCAAATAAACTCGCTATCCCCATATCCTGGCACGTATTGAGAACGTAAATACAAGTTAGCCATCCCTGTTGGGTGAGCCGTGACAATTTTACTCAGCTTGATGACTACAGTATGTTGAGACTCTAACTCCACATTGGCTGATTTAGGGGTAAACGTCCACTCCAGCATTGTGCCTTTTTGTTTTGGGTTAGCTGGATCAGACTGCCATTTATCACCATCAATTGACACCACTACACCATTAACTTGGTCTGTTGTCCCCAGCGCCCAAGGAAATGTATTTGCATCTCCTACTTCGAGGGCAACTACCAATTGGGAGCTGTAAGTTGCGCTGGGATCGTACCTAAAGGTGATAGATGAGTCGGACATATTCGTGATTCGCAGTCTCAACTCATTCTCTTGGTTATCTGCATTGAGAACACGATTAGAACTGAAAAATCCTACATAGAGAGGAATAGCTGGTCCTTGTTGAATCATCTTTAAAGTCTCCGTAAAACTTGTTTCATTAGTCTCCCTTTCACCTGGTGCTGTCGGGGTAACGTCAATAATGGTGATCCCACTGCGTTCAAACTCCCACGACAAAGTAACGTTTGTTGTGGTTGTGTTCTGCTGCGTTAGTTCTAGAGTTGCCATGACACCATTGAGCATCAGTTCGATGGAATTATTCTCATCGAGAGTCACTTTCTCTTTTTTCCAAAGAAGATACAGAATTCTACCTTCTTCTACTAGGAGATCCCAATCATCACTATCAACGGTAATCTGTTCTGGTTGGAGCAATTTTGCGGTATCAAACTGCAATTTAAAGTGGTAATTGCTGGGACTTGCTGTAGTTATGCCTGGGAGCGGATGGATCTGGATTTGTTTAGCTTCTTTAATGCCGATTTGAAGATGAAGAGGACTGGCTGTACTGGGATCGCCTCCTACCAATAAAGCGTTTCTTCTGATTTCTCCTGTGTCAAATTGGTAGTAGAAAAGAAAGTCAAAGGGTTGTTTTTTGGTTTCTGTCATTGGGTTTTATCTTTTAATTTTGGGATGGCGTTGCTCTGCTTGCAACCTTGGCAATTTTGAATGAGCGAATGAGTTAATTGCTATCACTCCTCCCCTTCCTCTGCTGGTGTCAGCTGTAACCATCCTTCATAAAGTTCTTGGGGTGCAGCAAAGGTGGCGTTGAAATTAACAGGTTGAATGTCACTTGTTAACCAACCGCTACTGTTACGAGATAACCAAGACCAAGCATATTGAGGAATTTCTGGCAAGGGGATGATAATTTCTCCTTGATTCGATAAAACAGGTGTTGAGAGAAAATGAACCTCGATCGCCTTTAATGCTTCGTCATAATTCTCTGGGGATAAGCGCAATTCTCGATTAGGCAAAATCCCAGACTTAGCATGAATTGTGCCTCGCGGATCAATTAACATGGTGACGAATTGGGGCGGCGCGTCTACCGTTTGTTCAAACACTATACCTTCTACTTCAGTTTTAATTAAGTTATTATTAACTGAATTGCTTTGCGGAGCATAAAAAATATTGTCCTCATACACGTAAGTTTCTCCTTGGTGAACTTCTCGCCAGTAACCAACTAATCCGTCGTTGAATTGTCGGTAATCTCCTAAGTGAATGGGGAATTTGACGGCATCGAAGCCGCGAGTTGTGGGGTAGTCTGAGACAGTAATGGTGAGGCTAGGATCAACAGTGGGCAGCCCTTGGACTTCTAAATTAAAGGTGGCTCGGACAACAGCGATCGGTCGTCCTATCAACAAAGCCAAACTGGGATGCTCGGCAAAGTTTTCCGGGGCAATATTATCTAAAGAATTAATTAAGGTAGAAATGAATTCTTGCTGAAAATCCCTTCCCCGTTCCAGTAAATAATGCACTACTTTATTTAAGTGCGGGTTGGTGGGATAACCTTGTGTATTGAAGGATGTAGTCTTACCAGGTGTAGGCCGCCAAGTCCCAGCTTGATCAATTAATCCTAGTGCTTGACCGTGTGTGTCATAAAATTCCAGGTTGCTGTCGAAATTATTGGGTACAATCCAACCACAGACAGGGGTAATGGCTGGTGCTGCGGTTAATTGTTCTTCCTTTTGGCTATCTGCTGCTATCCAGTGGAAGTTCAGACGGGCGGGTTGTGCTAAACGGGGCGGTAATAATACTTGATAGTTGTTATTGGGCGGTGTCATCTGAATTGTGGTGATTACATCGGTGTTCATTCCCGTTTCCACGACTTTTTTAAATTGCCCAAAGGTATCAACTAGCCATAAAGTGGTGATGTTCATCGCTCCACTGCGGATGGGATTGAATATGTCTAGTTTGAGAAGTTCGTATTGTAGGGTATAGCCCAACGTCCAGCGCACTTGCTCGTGGAAGAATTTGATGTCCTCCTTGTTTTGAGTGTTTGCCAGCAGGGGGTCATCTATCTCTAAGTATAAAGTCGGTCGATAAAGTAACAGGGTATCGTTAAACCCAGCGATCGCCTGAGCTTGTCCTTCTAGAGTCTGCATCTGTTCATAAGCCCGCAGTGTCACCCAAATTGGGTCTTTAGCTTTCTCTGTCTCTTTTTTGCCAGTTATTTGGTTTCCATACCAATTAGCGATCGCCTGAAAATTTTCACTGAGGAAATCCTCTGTTTGCTGTTCTTCAGGAATACTTTTGTCATCGTAATACCGGGGCAGTAATTCTTCATTCAGATAACCTGTCAGTCGCTCTTCTAGTATGAAATTTGCTGCCGGTGTCAAGATGCTCAAGCCTTCATAGGTATTGGCAGTTTCCACAAAGCTGTTTTCATGACCTGTTTTTAGGGTGAGGTCAATGGCGTTGCGTTCTAGCTGGTAATTATCGAGGATGATTTCAGGATTATAGTTGGCATTTGGGTCGCCCGGACGGCAAGGGAACGCTTGCACTGCCCACTGCATCAAAAAGGGAGTCCAAGGTTGTTGTTTCCAGTGATTAAACCCAATGTCTTCTTCACCAGCTTGGGATGCTAAATTATTGATCTGGCTCTGAATGCTGGTAATAGTTTCCTGTGGCAAGGTTTGCAAATTCAGATCGGCATTCTTCCATTGGTGACACCGTAAAAATTCACCACTCTGCAAGCGTTTATGCCCTGTCGAGGCGGCCGCTTCCCCTGCCAAGAAAAGGACTGGATCGTTTGCTTGCCAGTAATGCGCCGCAGGAACTTGTTTAAGGGTGTATTGGGTTTCCTCTCTACTGTTGTGAGCAGCGATCGCCTCAATTAAATCATTAATTGCCTTTGCTAGTCGGCAAGCTAGTTGAGTTTCTCCAGAAACAGGAATGTATGTCGGAGGAATGTAAATATTTAAAACGCTATTTTCTACTTTGACAGTGTAGGTTTGCCCTTGGTCGTTGATTTGCCATTCCTGTTCTTGTGTTTCTTTCCTAGTAATATTTATGTCTATTGGTATATCGTCTTCCCGTTTTTTTATAGGTGGTTGAGGGGGAAGTTTAACATTACTTTTTTCAAACTCAGACTGTAAATATTCATACCAGTTGAAACCAGAAACAGACCCTGCAACCGCTTGGTTTAAAAAATTGATACAGCCTTCTAAATAAGTAAATGACGAATAAATGCTAAAGCATAAAGTCGCTGCCGTTACTATCAATTTGTCGGACGCATCCCTTTTAATTTCTAACCTTCCTGTTTGACCAAGGGCAGCCCGCAAAGGATTGAGCAACTTTTCTGTCGTATTATAAAGAATAGGCTTACTATCGCCAGCCTCACTATAGTACTTTTCTATGAACTCATACCAGTGGGTATATAACTGCTGGCTTTGAGACTCAATGTTCACCAGTGCTTGATTGTATTTTTCTTGCAGTTGATTGACTTCATTGAGTTTGCGACCAAGGTCTAAGGGTAGGCTAAACCGACTTTGAATTTGAGATTTGGAATTGGGAATTGAGAAAATTCCCCTATAGGTTTGAGCATCTGAGACTTTGGGTGCGATCGCCCAGAGAATACCTGCACTTTGCGTCCCAAAACCCTGTTCGTGACGAGCTTCCTGTAATTTAGCATCAAGGTCGAGTTGGCCGGACTTCAAGCGTTCTGACAGTTGTAGGGCTTCTAGCTGTTCTTGTACAAATTGACGAATCTGCTCACCTTCTGGGTTGGTTTGGTTGTTGTAGTCGTGAGCTAAATAGGCTGAAAGGGCTTCTGGGGCTGAATTACCCACAGCAATAGTTGGCCGGGACAAACTGTTGATGCGATCGCTAGCAGATAAGACTTGCCCTGTAGACCCAAAGGTGACTCTTGAATAGTAAAGCGTGCGCTGGGGAATCTCCCCGTCAAGCTCAAATGTCCAACGCAATTCCTCTTGTATGAGTTCTAATAATTCCTCTAAGTTTTTCCCCTGATTTTTTTGCAATAGGGTCTGTAATATGTCCTGTTGCTCGTCACTATACCAGCCAATAACATCATACTGTAACCCCGATGGAGGATTGATAGTTGAGTAATCCTGGTCATGAAAGCCGAAAACACTCTGACAGTTAGGATAAAAAGCTGCAAAGGTAGCTTGTACATAGTCAAACAGAAGAACTTCTGCTTGTGTACCAATGGCAGTCAATGTTGCTGTATATTCGTGATCTAAATTACTCTGCTGCTGCCAATCTGATAGTTCTAGAGTCCGCCCCATATAGCGATAACGCTGATATTGGTCGGTTTCGGGAGTGGGACGCTGAACTAAGATATTAATAGTCGCAGCAGGTTCTTCACCTGCCTGTAAATTCTCAGGGTAAAGATAGTCACTTTCAATTAACCATTGCTTAGTTCCTCGATCGCCTCCTTGACGCAGAATCAACCAGCGATTGGGAACAATAGGGAATTTTGTACCAGTATCACTATGTTCACCTCTGGTTAGGGCATCGGGTAACAACCAGTGTAAATGAATACCAGCTTTTAAACTTGTTGTCCCTGCCTCAAACAAAGATGTGAGAATTTGTTTGCTGAGATTGGGAGTACCATCCTGATGGGTTCGCCCATTATATATAAAAGGTAATCGACGAAAATCAGCGATCGCATCCACCGCTTCAGTTGCTTGGTCTAGACATAAAGCGTTGACATAGATTGGAACGAGTAAAATATTGCTCATCAAATTTACTAACCTTTTTTGTTGTTTTTGGTCATAGTAAATTAACTCTCTTTCATTACTTGGGGAGAGAGTCAAGACAAAAGCAGAATCCTCAATGAGTGTCTGTTCAGAGCAAATGCATCTAAAATCAACAACACAAAATGAACGAAAAATAAGGTTCTTGTGCTTAAAGTTCGTCTGCTTAATGTCAAAATCCTAATTTCTGCGTTGGCGTTGCTGATTTTTGGGATGAAAACAATTTTGCATACATTCAAAACCCTTGTATGAACGTCAAGGAACGTCTCTCAAAAAACATCCCGCACTTATGTAACACTTCTGCGTTGTTATGTTTTTTGCCTAGAGTATTCTAAAAAACCAATGAGCCAAACTTATCATTGCATTGGAGTTAGCGTAGCGTCTCGTGGAGAAGCCTTACAGTAGGGTGCGTAACGTAGTGAAGGGACGCAAGCAAAAATATTTCGAGAAAACTACCCTTATCCGGTCAGAAACGCTACGCGAACTTCCGCTTATTGCTCCATAGGTCATGACAATTATTCTTTTACTTTGCGTACTCCTACAGATGCTGGACAGCAGCTATATTACCACTGATTATTGGAAAATCCAGTGCAAAGGCATACAATTCTTAACATGCTAAACTTAGCATAATCTATGCTTATTCCCTACATTTCACATGTCGGTTTGATTTATAAGCACTTTATAATTTTTATATATGCAGTTAAAAAAAATAAAAACTCTATATATTAAATATCTTCGGGAAGCAATCTAGAGAGGTTCCGAAGTAACACATATTTGATTTTCACCAGATGTCTATTGGTAAGATAGATTTGCCTTTGTGAACCGGTATTCACTTTTATAAAGGGTACGTATTCAGAATAAAGAATCCAGAATTCAGCATTAAAGAGACTTTTACAGTCAAGCTGAATGATTCTCAAGAAATATTACTACTACAGCAGATTTCAGGTAAATGAGGTACAAATTTTAAGAACAAAGCCATATACCAAGAGGCTTTCAACCCTGTTCCCTGTTAAGAGTTCCCTGTTCCCTGCTGTATCTATTCCTTATTGGATCAGCATTCTGACTTCCGACTCCTGACTCCTGAATTCTTACTATAAAGGTACTGCTTTCAATTACAAATTGTTGGAAAAGTCGGTAAAAAAAGGGCGATTTAACAGCCCTTATTTAATAGTTTCAACAACAAAATTTTAGTCAATAGCCACAATTACATCTGTTGCTTTAACTATGGCATAAACTTGTTTACCTTCAGCTAGTTTTAAATTATCTGCTGACGCTTTAGTAATAATTGATGTAACTTCTACACCAGGTGCAACTTCAATCAAAACTTCTGTATTGACTGAGCCTTCTGTAACTTTCTTAACTGTACCTTTCAGAGCATTACGCGCACTAACTTGCATATTTTAATTTTCCTTCTAGTTTTTGAATTGTCGTGAGGCTAAGTAGTTTTATGTTTAAGATTAACAGTTCTGCTACAAACAAGTTGATTTTTAAGATTTTCTTAACGTAGACAATTTATCACTAATATCAGCTTTATGGTTATTGTAGTCCTTACTCTAGTTGCTAGGTTTGAAAAAAACTATTCTCAGTGCTAACCGACAACTGGCGGCTGATGTTGTAATTTTAGTAACGGTATGCCAAGATTGGGAGGATCTGACAATCACTGCTGAAAGATGATGAAGCGGGGGAATATCTTGATGTATAGATTCTGGCTGGGAATCTGTGAGGATTCGTAAACAGCCACCCCAATCTAGAGGCCAATATTGATTAAAGAATATCAAATGTGTGAGAATTTTGTTTGGTTCGTCAGTGTGAGGACGGTGCTGATCTCCTGAATTATAACGACGAAAATTAATCAACATCGGACAATCTTTTAAGTTTAAGCCTGTCATTTCTGTTAATGCTTCACGATATGCAGGTTGCCAAAGTTCTGTGATCAATTGTTGCCAAATACTACTCAAATGGCTAAGGTGAGAATGTAGTCTACCTTCAGCAATACGTTCTGACCATTGTTTTCCTAGTTTGGATATTAAATTAATATCTTGGTTATTTGCTAACATCTCACTCCAGAGATAACTATATCCTTCTCCCTGTGATAAGTGAAAATCTGCTTGAGGAAAATTTGCAGCCAGTTGTAAACAAGATTCTTGGGGTAATAAATTTTCTATTACAGCATAATTGTAAGGAATTTGCTGCATTTTAGTTTTGTGAATGGCGTTTAAATTTAACATCAGAAGAATTAAAACTGTAAAGAAACTGTTCCGACAACAGTTAATGGTGTACCTGAAAAAATCCCCGTACGACTTTGTGCAGATTCAAAGTAGCGAGTATCAAACAAATTTTTAATATTTAAGGCTGCACGGAAATTATTATAATTATAGTAGATTGCAGCGTCTACACGAGTGTAACTAGGTAAGGTAAAACTATTGTTTAAATCACCGGGGCGATCGCTAGTTGTGAAAATCCCTGTACCAAAGCCTAAACCTTGTAAATCACCACTATTAATTGTATAGGTTGTCCATAAACTAAAGGTATTTTGTGGTACGTTAGCTAATTGATTACCAACGGGAAAAGTAGTGTCACTCGTAATTTCTGCATCAGTATAAGCATAGGAAGCAATCACATTCCAACCTGGTAAAATCTCACCAACTACATCTAATTCTATCCCACGACTACGCTGTTCACCAGTTTGGATAGAAAAAGTTGGACGGTTAGTATCTGTTGTTAAAACATTATTTTTAGTAATTTCATAAAAGGCTAAAGTAGAAGAAAGACGACCGTTAAACCAATCTCCTTTAATGCCTATTTCATATTGAGTTCCCGTTTCCGGTTTGAATGGTTGACCATCAAAACTACTACCAGATTGAGGAACAAAAGAACGGCTAAAGTTTGCATAGAGGGAAATAGGTTGAATCGGTTGATAAATAATGCCAATTTGTGGGCTAAAAGCTTCACTATAATTAGTTTCTTTGACTCTTCTGAGATTATCTTGCAGGGTAAAGTCAACAGTATCGAAGCGTCCACCCAATAAGATTTTTAAGTTATCTGCTAAAGCAATTTCATCTTGTAAATAAAAACCAAATAGATTAGTTTCTTCTCTTCTATCTATAGTTTTATTGAAGCGACCCAATGTAAAGCGATAAACAGGTCTAAATATATTAATAGAACCTGCATTAGTGTTTTCTGTAACTACACTTCTAGCTTCATTACCCCACTCAAACCCAATTAGAGCGTTATGTTTAATTGTACCTGTGGTAAATTTTCCTACTAAATTAGTTTGCAATGTATCGGTACTAGAAGATTGATCGCTATTTTGTGCTTGTAAAAGTAACGTCTGATTATCTCTTTGTAAACCTGTTCCTCTAGCAAAAATCGCAGCAAAATCTTGGTCGCTAGATGTAGTCCGAAAAGCACTGCGTAGCGACCAATTATCACTAAAATTATGGTCTAAAAAGATATAACCACGACGTTGATAAACATCATTTTTGCGAGAGGGATCACCGAGAAAGCGACTAATAGGAATATCAGCCACGGTATTACCTACAGCTACTAAACCAAAATCTATTGGTCTACTATCTTCTAAGTATTCTGTGAATAGGCTAAGTTTAGTTTTAGGACTCAGATTAAATGCAAATTTGGGAGCAATAAAAAAACGCTTTGATTCGACTCCTTCTCGGAAACTATTAGCACTTTCATCAGCTATATTAAGACGGTAAGAAGAAGAGCGATTTAAAGGTGCTGTCAAGTCTAAATTACCACGATTTAGACCAAAACTTCCGCCAATGTATTCTGCCAGATAATAGGATTCTAATAAAGGTTTTTTCGTGACTAAATTCACAATTCCTCCTGGTTCTGACTGTCCATATAAACCAGATGCAGGGCCTTTAAGAATTTCTATTTGTTCTAAGTTAGATATTTCTGTAAATGCACGGTTGCTATTATTATTTTCGCTAAATCCATCCCTAAATTGATCGGCTGTAAATCCTCGTTTTAAGAAAGAAGATTCGTTGCGTCCTCCTCCTCTACCAGAGAAAGCAAAACCGTTATTTCTTACAGCTTCTCCGATATTCTGCACTCTTTGGTCTTGAATTAATTGTTGTGGTATTACTTGCACAGCAAAAGGAAGATTCCGCAGAGGTATGTCTGTTTTGCTGATTGTTGCAGTATTAGCTAGGCTATAACTTGCCACAGGTGTACTGACTACTGACAATTCAATATCGGCATTGTTTGTAACTGGTATTATGCTTAATACCAACCTATTTTTGCTAGGAGTAATTTGTATTTCTGGAATATTTTCTTTACCTATTATGATGATTTTTACACTATTATCACTATTCTGGATAAAACTAATTTCTGTAATTCCTGTAATGGGATGATCAATCTTTACAGGCTGTGTATCTGGTAAATCTAAAATTGCATTGGGAATATTTACAGTGAGATTGTTACCTTCATGTTGGGTAAAAGGTAAAGATAGAGTTTTATTTTCGTCAGTTTCTAAAATTAACTCCATACCTCCAGTAGTTTGGTTAGTATTCCATCCTGTAATTTTCACAGGCGAGTTGTTTCTTTCTGTTTGGGTCAAAAGTAATGATGCTTCAGTAAAAACAATTTCCCTCTCACTTAAACTTTGAATTTCATGGCTAGTATTTACAGATAAATTTTTATCGGTTGCTGGTTGTTTAATTTCTGCTTGAGCAGATTCTACAGATATAGAAAATATGGACAAAAAAATACTAGCTAAGGCTAAAGAGTCGATAAAAGCAAGATTATTCAAAACTATTCCTCACTTTACAATGTAATGAGATGTATTTTTTTTAAATTATTCTTTTTTGTAGAAGATAATAAAAAAAACACTTATTTAACTAATGGCAGCACAATTTGTCTGGCATTAAATACCAGAAAGATAAATCGTCTTGCTCATTTTGTCTGCTAAAGCTTGACAGTTGTATCTAAAATAGCTAGTATGATAGTTAATAAAACTTTATGGTGAAACTTTGTGTTTTACCCTAGCTAAAAAAGCAAATAGAAACGATGCAAACAACAAATTAAGCCTAGAGGTAAAAACTCTGGGTGCTGAAAATTTAAAATAATGTGTCATTAGTTGGTATGTGAGTTTATGGCTGTTATCCTTAATAAATAAATAATGGCGTAGTTGCCTCTAACCATCGATTTTAGTGAACACATAAGTCATTCACTTCTGCTATTCAATGGTAATGAAGTAACTTTTTGATTCGTTCTTTGGATATAGGTATAATACCAACCATGTTGGAAAAAATCAATTCAGATATGTAGACAAATCCTGACTTTAGAAAAATCTTTGTATACAGCAACTTGATTTAAAAAATATGCCTCAAGATTTATCACCTCTATGGATATCACTGAAAACGTCTCTACTAGCGACTTTAATCACTTTCTTTGCGGGAATTGCAACTGCATATTGGATGCTAGGATATCGCGGTAAGGGAAAATCATTAATTGAGGGTGTGTTTGTAGCGCCGATGATTTTACCGCCGACGGTGGTGGGTTTTATACTGTTGGTATTTTTTGGCAAAAATGGACCTGTTGGTAAACTGATGGAACCTTGGGATTGGACGATCGTCTTTACTTGGTATGGTG
>DATGXQ010000165.1:0-4959 GCA_035298905.1 Nostocaceae cyanobacterium
CATTAGAACAGGCTAGTTTACCATCTCGCCAAGACCGACGGGTTCGTTCTATCATTAACAGAAAATTCAAAGCCAAAGGTGAGACAGGAGCTTATAACTTAGTCGTTATGGGTCGTTATGGCATGGCTACTTGGTTTAATAAATCTGAGGGAACAGGTACACCCATGGCTGTGTTCATAAATGGCAATCAAGTACAAGCATATATACTCAACCCATATTCAATCGATCGCTTACTGGCTTTGGGATATCCTCGCCGAACAGCAGAATGTCTGGAACAATTATCAAATGAGGCAGGAATTTAAGTATTATAAGCAGTAAATCAAGGCAAAATTTCCACTACTGTTCCCTTTTGTACCCATTGATAAATTTCATCTACATCTTGATTTTTCAAAGAAGGACAACCCAAAGTCCAATTTTCCCGATTTTCAATTAAATTATCAGCATTATATGGTACACCATGAATCCCCACCTCACCACCAATTGCAACATTCCAAGGTAATTGGCCACTGGTTTTAGCTTGTAAATGCTTACGCCAAGATTGAGGATTAGGATAATTTAACCACATAAATTTCGACCAAGAGGGGTGAGGATAAAGGTCTTGAATTTGTAAAATTCCTTCTGGTGTTTTTTTGTCACCCTGACCTAGTTTATCCCCTAGCGGTTCACCAAAAACTACAGGATAAGATTTAATCGGTTTTTTATCATAAAAAATTGTTAACCTATGTTTAGATTTCTCAATCAAAATAGAAATCTTATCTTTATCTCTGGCAGATGGCAATAATTTATCAAGTAGCTGATTATAGTTTAGAAACTCATTTCCTGTTGGGGGACTGTGTAACTGTTCTTCATTTTGACAATTAGTAATACATAAAATTTCCGGCAGATCCCACAGAGGAAATATCAAACCTATCCTGACCAATAACCAATAAAATACAGAGCCACTTCCTAAGAGTAATAAGAATATTAACACCTTTTTATAACGGTGATAATTTTTGCGAAGAGACTCTGTAGCCATAGTTGTAGATTTTTTTGTCTTTTAACTGAAATGGAGAAGCGCAATTTTAAATTCTAAATCCCAGCACCATCTAAAAATTCCTGTATTGCTTTATCTCTCAAATGACAAACAGAAACATCTTTTGATAAATCATTTTCTAGGTGAGCTAAATGACCTACCAAAACTGGAGTTTTAACGGGAGTATGTAGTTTTTGGAGAGATTCAATTTGTTCTTCTAGTGCTTCAATGCGATCGACTAAGGCACGGATTACTTCTGCTTCCGAGTCTGGTAAATTGTTATGTTCCAAAGGAGCAACTCGGACTCCAGAACGATAAATAATCCTACCAGGCACACCTACCACTGTACAACTAGAAGGTACATCTCTTAGTACAACAGATCCAGCACCAATGCGGACATTATTACCAATCATAATGTTACCCAAAACTTTCGCGCCAGCACCAACGACCACATTTTCACCTAGAGTTGGGTGACGCTTACCACTTTCTTTACCAGTACCCCCAAGGGTTACACCTTGATAAATCAGGGCATAGTCTCCGATGATGGCTGTTTCTCCAATGACTACTCCCATTCCATGATCAATAAATACTCCTTGACCAATTACTGCCCCTGGATGAATTTCCACCCCAGTTAAAAACCGAGCGATATGAGAAATTAAACGCGGGAAAAAAGGAATACCAATACCACGCAGCCAATGAGCTAACCGATGGAAGAGGAGAGCTTGTAAGCCTGGATAGCAAAACAAAACTTCTAACCAATTTCTGGCAGCTGGGTCACGTTCAAAGATAATCCGAAAGTCGGCACGCAGTGTAGATAACACGAGATAGTACCCTTGGAAAGCAAAACAAGCTACTATCCCATCTTATCGTTACTGGTGTAGGTTTTTGAAATTTTGGGTTTGGGCAGATGCTCTAAGGGGAGCAGAGGAACAGATAGGAACTTCTTAATGCCTAATACCCGATGCCCAAAATTTAAATTTTGAGTTGCGAATTTTGAATTTTGAATTAGTATCACTGCTGGATTGTTAATGTGTAGTTACGCCTGACTCCTGGGTTAAACGCACCTACCCAAATCCGATAAGTTCCACTTTTCCAGTTGCGATCGCTCACACTTGCATCTTTACTTTTGCCTGTATCATCACCGCAGCGAATGGTGTTATCATCTGGCCCTTTCACCAATAAGGTGGTATCTCCCCCACTGTTGATCAAGATTGTCAGTTTCTCAAAGTCTTTTTCTAATACCAGTACGTGATCAGGTTTGGGATCACCAAAACCGACACATAATTTTTTATCTCGATCGCGGTTACTAATGGCAGACAAGGAATAAGAACCACTTGTATAGCCGGAAACTTTTCCTGTTGCTGGTTCAAAACCTGGTGATAGCTTAATTGTACCAAAATTAGATGTTTGTGCTGCTACTGGTACGGCAGCCAGAGCAATCAGCGTAGCCAGAAGCCAGCCACCTTGGAACTGAAGCCAGGGGTGACGAGATTTCATAATAGCCCTCCCACAGTCTTTTTAGTGACTATATATACTTAATTTTAAGTGAATAGCAGTAGATTTTTTGGTCGGATTTTATTGGCAAAAAAGTTAATAACTAATCCCAATCAGAATTTATTAAACCTCCAAAAAGCACCACCTTTGAGTGTTTCTATTTCATTGCCATAACTGCTGATTGTGAGCGATCGCAAATTATCAAACAGTGGTTTGGCTAACAATTCCACATATCTGATTATTGGTTGCTGTTTCTCTAGCAGATTTCGGCTTTTTTGCCAATCAATATAGACATAACCTTGATTTGGTTGGGGTATGGCTGCAATACTAGCTTGAAAATCAGCTTGCTCAATTAGTGGTCTAATTTTTGACGTAAGAATTGTATCGATTGTTTCCAAATTGGAAGTAAAAACTTCATAGTTACCCAAGGTAGTATGTACCCCTTGAACTTTCGTTTTAACGCTTACATCTGCTTGATTTTGAGTAGTAGCTGTTAATTCTGTCCAAGCAGAAACTTTATTTTCGTTCAAGGTCAAAGAACTAACATTTAAGTTATGAGCTGATGCAATTTCATCTAATCTGTTGACTCCTGTATTTAATTCTGGGGTTTTTTCTACTACCAATACCCAATCAAAATTTTTCTTTTCCTCACTTGGTAATAAGCCGATCGCATATTCACCCTTTAGCCAGCTAAAAACATCTTGAGATAAATTTAAACCCCAGCTTGTTTGTAAATTTACCACAGGTTTTGCCCAACGAGCGATCGCCTCCTCACTGGAACCATAAATAGTTGCTGCCCCTTGTTCCCACAGTTTAGCTAAATTACTATTAGCTAGATTACTTAAATCTGTCCCAGTAATTACTAAACTAGCATTTTCAGGAATATACTGTAATGCTCCCACAGTTTGAGGTGTGGAAATTCCCAGAGGTGTAACTTCAGAATTAGCTAAAAAAGTAGTTTCTGTTAAAAATCCTTGGGGGTGAAAAACTAAGGAAGAAATTTGACTATTGTAAGTTAATGCTGCTAATTCTAACCCTTGCCATTTTGCTACTAAAGGTAGATTAAAGAAAGTAAAAGCTATGGCATTTTGAGGTAATTCTTGAATAGCTTTTTGATATTCTTTTGTACTAGCTAAATTGAGATCCGGTGCTTGTAAATTATTAATCGCTTCTCGCAATATTTGGGGATGATTTGCTAGTAAGACGAAATCAGCTACAATCGCACCAGCTAAACCTGTTTCCTGATTGTCAGAAAATAACTTAATCCCTTTGTACTTTTCTACAACTAAATTTCCGTCAGCTAAAGCCCGTTGTGAAAATAACAACTCTAAAAATTCACGGCTTTTTTCTGGTTTTTCTGTAGCTAGTACCATTAAATAACCCGGTTGTAGCCCGTTCTCTGGATCGTGATCGATATCTGTACTTGTAACTGCTAGTGTAACTTCTTGACCCAACCAGGATTTTATATCTGTTTGGTAATTTATATTACTTTTAGCTAACAACCTATTTTTAATTTGAGTAAATTGCTGCTTTGTCCCTATTGCTTGTAACTGTTCGGGATTTACTAGCAAAGTTACCATCGCTGGCGACAACTTAGAAACCAAAACAGCCGTATGAGGGCGGGAAGCAGGAGTAATAATTTTAGCTGGCTTTGGTGGCAAAAACCAGTAAAAGGCGACAGAGATAATTAATAATAGAGCGATCGCACCCGCAACTATAAATCCAAATAATGAGTTTTGTCTATTCACAACTCGACCTATTTTCCAGCATTTCTGTCAACATGGAATAGTATAGGCTTGTTTAGCACAACTTCATGACAGGTAAATCTATTAATCAACCCATTTCCCAAATTAGCGTTGAGGAACTAGCACAACATCTAGCTTCTGGTCAGTCAGAACCGCAATTAATAGATGTGCGTGAACCACAAGAATTAGCTTTAGCCAAGATATCTGGTTTCATCAACCTTCCTTTGAGTGAATTTGCTCAATGGAGTGGGGAAGTATCTAGCCGTTTTGACCCCCATACAGAAACCTTGGTTATATGCCATCATGGAGTGCGATCGGCTCAGATGTGCCAATGGTTAATGGCTCAAGGGTTTACAAATGTTAAAAATATTTCTGGTGGGATTGATGCTTACTCGCTGTTAGTTGATCCCACGATTCCCAGATACTAGCACCAGATTTGATTGAATTTATAACGCAAAAAACGCCCCCCTTTCGGAGAGCGTTTTTATTTTAGTTAAGCTTCAGAGATTAACCGTTGATTGCAGGAGCGGTTAAAGCAACAGGAGCAACTTCACCAGCAGCTAAGTCTAGGGGGAAGTTGTGAGCGTTACGCTCGTGCATTACTTCCATACCTAAGTTAGCGCGGTTGATTACATCTGCCCAAGTACCGATAACGCGACCTTGAGAGTCAATTACAGACTGGTTGAAGTTGAAACCGTTCAGGTTGAA
>DATGXQ010000166.1:0-5794 GCA_035298905.1 Nostocaceae cyanobacterium
GGGCATTCCCAGTGATAAGCGGTTAACCGTTTGTGTTTCCACTCAGGTAGGATGTCCCATGGCCTGCGATTTCTGCGCTACTGGGAAGGGAGGTTACAAACGCAACTTAAGTAGAGGGGAAATAGTTGATCAAGTTTTAACTGTGCAGGAAGATTTTGAGCAACGGGTGAGTAATGTAGTATTTATGGGCATGGGTGAACCGTTGCTAAATACGGAGAATGTTTTAGGTGCAATTAAATCTTTAAATCAAGATGTGGGAATCGGACAACGATCGCTCACTGTTTCTACAGTAGGCATCCGCGATCGCATCCGTCAATTAGCCCAAAACCATTTACAAATTACTCTAGCTGTCAGCTTACATGCCCCTAATCAAGCGCTGCGGGAACAAATTATTCCCAGTGCTAAACCCTACCCCATTGAAGATTTACTAGCTGAATGCCGAGAATACGTAGAAATAACTGGCCGACGAGTAACTTTTGAATATATCCTCCTGGCTGGAGTAAATGATTTGCCAGAACACGCATTGGAACTGGCAAAACGTTTGAGAGGATTTCAAAGTCATGTCAATTTGATTCCCTACAACCCGATTCAGGAAGTAGACTATAAACGACCAAACAGCGATCGCATTCAAGCTTTTGTCAAAGTCCTCAAGCAACAACAAATTGCTGTCAGTGTCCGCTATTCTCGCGGTTTAGAAGCTGATGCTGCCTGTGGACAACTCCGAACCAGTAAAAAATAATCGTAAGTATTCAGAATCCAGAATCCAGAATTCAGCATTAAAGAGACTTTTAAAGTCAAGCTGAATTATTCTCCAGAAATATTACTACTATCTATTCCTGATTAGATCAGCATTCTGACCGGAGGCGGAGCGTCTGGAGGCTCCGCTCTGACTCCTGACTCCTGAATTCTTACAAATAATCAGTTAAGGGAACAGGTTTTGAATTTTGAATTTTGAATTTTAAATTGCTTACCTTCTAGCAGCAATACCGGGGGCATAAGCTTCGATCACCCGGCCAGTACGAGTACAAGTGATCATTAAATAATCACAAGTAGGACACTGGGTACGGGTAAGTTGGCTGTGAGTAATATAGTAACGTTCAGCACTGCTGCCACAATTTGGGCAGCAAATTTTCTGTACCACTGGCATTTTTAAATCCTTGAATTTAATGATGTTTTAGAAAAAAGCAAATTATCCCAGTCAATATCTATCTACTTGGCAACACCTGAATAATGAGCCAACCTAACGGCTAATTTTTGCAAAAAACTTTTGCATCTACAGCAGGGAACAGGGAACTCTTAACAGGGAACAGGGGTGAAAGTCTTTTAGCATCAGGCTTTGTTCCAAAAATTAGTACCTCATTTACCTGAAATTTGCTGTAAGTATTTTTTGGTATTTTCTCTTGATTATGGTAAATCCTGGGTGCAATTGTTATCAAGTCTTAGATATATAAATTTACTTAAGCCTTGATGTTTATTTAGATTTACGGTGATCCCTATGCCTAAAACCTTGAGAAAACCTGTGTTATCTACCTTAACACAAATGGCTTATTTTTGTATTCAACAATTACATCCATGAAAAAACTGTAGTCCAAGTCACAAAATTAAGATTTTTATGTTTTATTAATATTTTAAGATTTTGTTTACAAGTTCTGAAAGCAGTAATTTTGTAAGAATTCAGGAGTCAGGAGCCAGGAGCCAGAATAGTTACCAAAAGAGGAATCGATAGTAGTGATATTTGGAGAATCTCAGTCAGCTTGACTCTTAAAGTCTTTTGAATTCTGAATTCTGAATTCTGAATCCTTACGTAATTTTTCATTATTATTTAAGGCACTACCACTACGAATAGTGCTAAATCTAGAAAATTACATCACGCTTTCGTCGGAAATACGTATCTAACTATAGGTATAAAAAATAAAGTTTTGTAACAAAAGCCAGTTTCTATATTCTCACCTCAAAAATAGGTAAGGGATGAAGATTAAGAGAATCAGGAAATTCAACCCTGTTCATTTCTTCCCTTAACCTTTTCCCGACTTCTGCAAGAAATATTTTGAGGGATTTGGCAAATTAGCCTTGAGTGTTACTGAACATTCAAACAGAAAATTAGATTTATGAGAGCCAATTTAAGCAAAATTTCCACTATGAAAGATTTAAGCAAAATTTCCACTATGGAAGACTTAAGCAGTGAGTTAGATTTGCTAATCTAGTGTTGGTAATGGGTAATGGGAAATGGGTAATCGGTAATTAAGTGTTTTATATTATCAATTACCCATTATTTATTTTAATTCGTAATTAATGATGCAGATCAAGAGAGGGTGAAAGTAATCATAAACTTCTTGTGCTAAAGGATTACTTACTATTTATTTTAATTCGTAATTAATGATGCAGATCAAGCGGGATGAAAGTAATCATAAATTTCTTGTGCTAAACGAGTTCCAATTCCGGGAACTTCGGCTATTTGTGCAGGAGTAGCTTGACGAATATAATCAATAGAACGAAAATGAGCTAATAATTGTTTTTGGCGATGATGTCCTAAACCGGGAATTTCATCTAAACGCGATCGCTTCAATTTTTCACTCCTCTGCTGACGATGGAAACTGACAGCAAATCTATGTGCTTCATCCCGTAAACGCCTCAGTAGCTGCACTCCTGGCTGTTCTGGATCTGTTGTTAAAGGTTGAGATTCTCCGGGTAAAAAAATCTCTTCTCGCTTTTTGGCTAAACTTACAACCCTTAAATCTGCTAATAAATTCATTTCTTGCAAAACTGCGACGACTGAAGATAGTTGTCCCTTACCTCCGTCAATCATAATTAAATCTGGCCAATCTGGATCACCTAATCTTGATAGTTGCGGATTTTCTATATATTTACGAAAACGTCTTTGAATCACTTCCGCTAAACTTGCGAAGTCATCAGAATGTCCAATCGTGACGGTCGGATTCTTAATTTTATAGTGACGATAATGTTGTTTAGCTGGTAAAGCATCAAGAAAGACAACTTGTGAAGCTACCGCGTTAGAACCTTGGATGTGAGAAATATCATAACCTTCAATGCGGTGTGGCAATTCTGGTAAATCGAGAATCGCAGCTAAATCTTGTAACGCTTGTTGATGAGAATCGCTTAACTTTTGTGTACGTTGCAATTCATATTCAGCATTACGCTCGACCATTTCAATTAATTCTGCCTTAGTTTGACGCAGAGGTGCAACTATCGTTACTTTTCTTCCCTTACGTTGCGTTAGCACTTCTGCTAATATTTCCGCATCGGGTAATTCATGCTGTACTAATATTTCTGTAGGAATTTCCACACTATCAGCAGTTTGATAATGTTCTTCTAAAACTCTTTGTAAAATTGCACCAGGTTCTGCATGAGTATTAGCAACAAATGCTAACCGTCCCACTAATTGACCGGCACGAATTTGGAATAATTGAATACAAGCGATTTGCTCATTTGCAGCTAACGCGATCGCGTCACGAGATACGGTATCATCAGGTAAAGATACTTTCTGCTGTGCAGTAAGAGATTTTAAACCTGCAATCTGATCACGAATCCTGGCCGCAGCTTCAAAATGCAGTGCTTCAGCTTGCGCTTGCATTTGTTCAGTTAAAATATCAATTAATTCTTGCGTTCTCCCTTGAAACACCATCGCTACTTTTTGCACAATCTTGCGATATTCTTCAGGAGAGATTAACTGTTGACAAACACCAGGACAACGACCTAAATCATAGTTTAAACAAGGACGGTCTTTAAATAAAGGTTGTGGTCGCTGTCTTAAAGTAAAGATGCGTTTACATAAATGTAGAATTTCCCTTAATAAACCAGAATCAGTATAAGGACCATAATATTTATCTTTCTCTTTCCCTAATTGACGTTTGCGAGTAATATAGATGCGGGGATAAGTTTCTGACCAAGTAATGCACAGATAAGGATATTTTTTATCATCCTTAAGTAAGACATTAAAATAAGGCTGATGTTGTTTAATTAAATTAGCTTCTAAAGCCAATGCTTCCGCTTCCGTATCGGTGACAATAAATTCTATTTCTGTCACCTGCTTTACCATCGTATTAATACGTTCAGTTTTATTAGTCGATTCCCGGAAGTAGGAACGCACACGCGATCGCAACTTGCGCGACTTACCAATATAGATAATGCGATCGCTCTCGTCCCGCATCAAATAAACACCCGGTTCTGTGGGAATTTCTGCGAGACGGTTCTCTAAACGTTCTGGTTCTTTGACTAAAGTTGTCACCACTTGATTTAAACAAATTTACAACTTACCCACTTTTCTATTGTAGAAACAAAACATACTTTTTTGCCCCTTTTACCAATTCACCAAAAAAAGTAACAAAGTAAAATCTTACTTTCCCAATTTTGAATTTTGAATTTTGAATTTTGAATTGGTATTACCCCCCCTTTCCCTCCAATCCCTCATATTACCTTATTCTGTTTTCTTCTTGGTTGGGCGCTTACGTTCTGATTTTTTCTTAAAGCCTACAGCTTGCGCTGCATCACTATCAGATCCAAATTGACCCTTAACAGCTTCCTTCATGGCTAGAACAGCATTATGGAACTCCCATTCTGCTTGTTTTGCAGCATCAGCAGCAGCTTTAAATATAGCTTGTTTTTCCGTTTCTTCTTGTTGTTTAGCCACCATATCGCTATAAGCTTTTTGCAATGCTTCGGGAGTAGCTTCAACGCGACCAGTGATATAACCTACAACAGCTTTGAGTCCGTTAAAAGAATCGATGTCTTGCTGAAGGATGTTAGGAGTGAGACGACGGGTGGTGTCTTGCGCTGGCATTTTAATTTTGTTGTCAAAAACGATGCCTCTACTTTAGCAAACAAGACTGAAGTATTGTAATCCTTTGTTTACATTTTGTATACATTTAGCTTAAGTACAAGTTACAATAGCTCTAGATTAAAACTAATAACAAAAAATTTATTAACGAGTTTGAGAGTGATATAGGCTGAAGTACCCCTAATCTACATCAAAATAAATTCTAACTTCCACAGTTTAACTGAGATAATATTTTTTGTAGAATGTGGTAGCGACAGCGTAACGCAATGTTAAGTCATCTTACCATATAGTGTTGCATCACATTAAGTTAACGCCTCTTCAAAAATTAGACTATATATTTTCTAGTCTGTGATGACAGCAATTTCAATTCAAAAAAATACATCATCCTCCTTTCTTGCTTTTAGGGAGGAGTAAGGGGTGGGATTCTTCCGTATTGCAGCAACACGGGAAAAGTTTGTATAAACATCTTCCTGTATCATCATCCAATGCTTTTGTTTGCCGATGCAATGCTTCTTGAACACATTACAATGATTAAAGATGATGTTCTAGTCTTTTTTGCACTGCTAACATTGCTTTGGTATTAAGCGCGGAAAGCTTTGTTTGCTGTGCAGGAGTTTAAAAAAAGACAACAATGTTTTTGTATGATAATGCAGAAAGCTACTTATGTGCAACTGCTTTACAGTAAAAGCTACATTTTTTCTATTTGAATATTAGGAAGCGATGATACAAATACGTCAAAAGGACATAGCAAGGCCATGTCCCTACAACTAATCTATATGTATCAGGGTTTGTGTCATACGGGATAAGTCAGTAGACATAATTAAATGTGAAATATGATTGCGAAGAAAAACCAATATGCAGTAACTAAAACCGTTTTCCGAAAACCTTAATACATATATGTTAACCGTAGGGATATGGCATTGCCCACCAGTGTAAACTTAAGCCCTAACGAATAGAATTCGTGGCTACACAGGCAAAGTCCGCCTACGCGGACTAATG
>DATGXQ010000167.1:0-5586 GCA_035298905.1 Nostocaceae cyanobacterium
AGTCACTAAGAGGCTGGTTGCTCCCACGGAGATGGCCAAGCCGATCATTGCGGCTTGGGTGGTTGCCCGACGGTTAAATTTGGGATTGTTCACGCTTGAATGCTCCACCGGGGCATCCTCGCTGTTGGGGGTATTGTTCAACACAGCCTTTTCTCTCTTTTTCAATGCTCGTTTCAAAGACGACCTCCTATGATCACTAGCGCTTAACTGACCTTGATTTTTGAGCTAGATACCGAACTTATGGGTCTAGATCACATCAAACGGTATATCAAGATCACACTCACCAGAGATACTTACGCAAGATTAACCTGCTTCTCTGATTTAGACAAGTTCTCAATTTAATTTTTCAGTTTAGTCGACTGAAAAATTTTCGTGTTTACTTGTCTTTTGCCACTCCTCATCACCTTAAAAAGTTCGCTTTTAACAGTTATCTGTGTTTATTTGGATTTTTCAGTGGGAAGTTGGACAAATATCATAGTATTTGGCCAGTTTCACTACTGTTGTTAGCATTTAAGCTGCCAAGACTAATGGGAAAGCGATAAAACTGCTGTTGATATTTTCAAGCTGTTTTTTCCCCATCCGTCTTACCAACAGGAGAATTTACGTTGATTATTCCCTAAAAAACAACCGTATAAACTCTCAGTGATTTTTACCCTCTGTTTTAGTATTTTTGGAAACTTAACTACCCAAATCCTCTATAGTCAAGACTTAGAGCCATTTTATCCCTTTGGATGAGACAATTGGAGTTCACCAAAATCTATCATTTTAAAGGGGCTGACGCTCGAAGTTAATATACAAATTTCTTATATGAGCCTATGTTTTTCCATCAGTATTTTTCACTATATTTTGATAGATTTGGTGAGATTTTGTGTATTCAGTAACTGCTTTTCTGAGGTCTTCTAAGTACTGCACCTTAATATAATGCTGTTTTTAGCAGCTAAAAGTAAATCTACTTAAGTATTTATACTTGAAGACATATTAATTATTGTAAATAACCCAATTGACGACGGCATTCAAACAAGCCTATAGCCACACTGACTGAGAGATTTAAGCTGCGGACTCCTGGTTCTGCCATCGGGATATGTAGCGTAGCATCACAAACGGAGAGTGCATCTGGTGGTAAACCAGTTGTTTCGCTGCCAAATAGCAGCCAATCATCGTCTTGAAAGGAAAAGTTAGCATAATTAACGCTCCCACGAACACTAAAACCTAACCATCTGCCACCACGTTGCTGACGTACGGCTTTGAAGGCTTCGAGGGATGGGTGATAAGACAACTTGACATAAGGCCAATAATCTAGACCTGCTCGTTTCAGGTAGCGATCGCTAATTTCAAAGCCCAATGGTCCCACTAAATGCAGTTCTGTACGCGTGGCTGCACAAGTACGGGCAATATTACCTGTATTTGGGGGAATTTGGGGATGAACTAGAACTACCTGTGGCATAGTGAAGTAATGATTAAGCTATGTGTAGTAGAAAAAAACTCTACCAAAAGATAGAGGTTATATATAGGTTTTGTTAATAAGCGGCTGTAAATTTCTATCGATTAAAATTTTAAAACCTTTTTGTACCCATAAATAACTTTTTCTTTATAGTAAAAATGAAGTTTTGTCAAGAACTAAGGGATAGGATTTGAGTTATGGGTTACAGGTGTAGGTTTTCTAAATTGCGGTTTTAGGCAGACAAGCAGACGCAAAAAAAGAATTGGTAACTCCAAAAATCAGGGCTTTGAGTCTTGGCTTTTCCTGAATTAACTAGCAACTGACCTATTGATAAAACCTACCCTTGAAACCAGGGAAGCAGGGGAGTAGAAGGGAGATAAAAGTATTTCCCCTTCTTTCCTATTCCCTGTTAAAAGTTTCTTACGCTATGAGAGTAGAACAAAGTTTATCTTCTAGTTCTAGCTCACGTTCATGGGTGGTTTTAATTGCTTGGGTAATGACACGCTGTGAGTCAAAGCCTACTTTGTGCAATTGTAACCATTGTTGAGCTTCATTACCTTCCCGCAGAATTTTGCTCAAGGGTGAAAGGAAACAGCTAAAGCCTTGTTGTTTAGCGATCGCCCATACATCCTGGTATAGTTCTTGAATCCAGTCTCTGGCGGTTATTTCCCTGCCATCTTGCCAATGCTGTAATTGAGCGTCTAAGCTATTTTTTGCGGCAGCTATTTCGTTTTTAGCGGTGATGGCGATTAGCTCTTCTGGAGAGAAGGTACTTTGTAATAAGGGATCTATATTGGGGTTATCAATAATTTGTAATAATCTGGCTTCTAGTAAAGCTGAAATTGCCAGTAAAGCGATCGGGTCGGTGACTAAGTCACATATTCTTAATTCTAGACGATTCAAATCGTAGGGACGGCGATCGCCATTTGGTCGCACTGATACCCAAAGATGCCTCACATTTTGCATCGTTCCTGCGGCTAGTTGTGCTTCTACCCATTGAATATGATCCGCATGACTAGCAAATAGAGGGACGTGACTGGGAGTCTGGGGGAAAATTCCCCAACGGGTGGAATGATAACCTGTTGCTTTGCCATCCAGAAAGGGAGAGGAAGCGCTCAGGGCTAAAAACAGGGGGGCTTCTACACGAATCACTCGACAAGCCCGCATTAATACTTCTAAATCGTTAATACCTATATTTATGTGTACGCTGGCGGTGACTACTTTTGTACCGTAGGTTTGCTCAATGTAATCATGATAAGGATTAGTAGGGTCAGAACGATAAAAGCGATCGCTTGTTCCCAAAGATAAGGTACTCCCAGGAATCAGGGTATAATTCCCTAATTTCTGTAGATAGTCTCGCAACTTCCGCCGGGGACGTAGCAAAGCACACAGTAAGCTTTCATAACTAGAGAAGGGTTTAGTGGTATACTCTACGTTGCGGCTGTCTGGCTCACGCACAAACCCATCTAAATCGGTAATAATTTTATCAGAGAGACCGATGATTTCTCCTTGGGGTGTGCCAGTATACATCTCTATCTCAAAGCCTTTTAGTAATACCACATTACTCTCCTAGTCTCTCTTAGTCTTTAAATTGTATCAAATTAGACGATTTTCTGCATCTATCATCTGGATTAAAGCTGAAATTGGTACATCAATCAGTTAATCAGGGAAAATCATCTTTAAATATGTCCAAATTGGGTATTTCGCTGCATCAACTGCCACAGATGTTTAATCTCACCTACTTATATGTTAGATTTAGGCGTAATTATTAAGTAATATTAATTGTTGACTAATGCGAGTTTTGTTTGTTTGCACTGGAAATACTTGCCGTAGTCCTATGGCGGAGGCATTATTAAAACAGAAAGTGACAAAATTACAGATTGATGCACAAAATTCCTATGAAATTGATGTCGATTCAGCCGGAATTTGGAAATTTAAAAATATACCTGTTTCACCTCATACTGTAACTGTTTTAGCAGAGTATGGCATTGAATGTGATCATATTCCCCAAGGCTTAAATCAGGAATTAATCACAGAGGCAGATTTAATATTAACAATGACTAATTTTCATAAGTTTATGGTTTTAGCGAGATTTCCCGCCAGTATAAATAAGACTTTTACTTTTAAAGAATTTATTGGGGAGAGAGATAATATAAATATAAGTGATCCTGTGGGTAAATCTTTATCTTATTATCGCCAATGCGCTCAGGAAATTAATCAAGCACTGGAAATTTTAGTATCAAAATTAGTGAAAATTAAGCCTGAAAATTTAGCTAATTTGACACCTCCAGATTTACCATATACTTTTAAAGTTTTGATTTGGCTACTCAGAAAAATTAACTTATAGCCATTCGATGATTTTGGCATTTTCGGGAAGTTTAGCATTTTTTTGTCCCGTTGCTCTGGCTGTAGCAGTAAACAAACCGATTGGAGTGCTAACTAAGTCTACTAAACTAGCTTTTTTAAGAATAGCTTTCACACTCTCCTTTGGTATTTCCTTGACTAACCAGCGTAGCAAACTATAACTATATTCTTGCCAGGTCATTTCCCGCATTAATTCTACTCCATGTAATTCGTGTAGATAGCGGTTAGAACGTCCATAACGCCGCCATTGACTCTCTAATTCTTTCCAGGTTGTACGGTGACGATGTTTCACAACTGCTTGTGGTGCAAATTCTAATTTACCAAGATTTGCTTTGAGAATTCGCCAGCAGATATCGGCATCACCGCCAGTAGTCAGATAAGGACGAAATAAACCTATTTGATGAAAGATACTACGGCGAATTGCTAAATTAGCGGTTTGACCATAAGGACAATACTTATTTGCTAAAGTGTGTTTTTGGGATAAAGTTTCTTGTCGATCGGCATATTTTTCCAAGAGGGTTTTCCCTGGTAATGCCTCAATTTCTCCCGCAACAATTACAACTTCTGGATTGACAAAAGGCTGAATTAATGCTTCTAACCATTGGGGTTGAGGGCGACAATCAGCATCAGTAAAAGCGATAATTTCTCCTTGAGCAGCGCGAATTCCTGTATTCCTAGCAGCATAGGAACTTTGGATATTATTTTCACTCAAAGGATAAATATTAACTGGGGAATTTTCAGTTGTTTTCTGCAACAGTTCTGTAGTGCGATCGCTACTATTATTGTCCACTAACAAATACTCTACTTGCTCTTTGGGGTAGGTTTGAGATACCAAACAATTGAGCAAGTCTGGTAAATCTTGTTCGCCATTATAAATAGGTACAACCACTGACACTAGAGGTAAAAAGCGGGGTGTAGTGGTTGTAGTAACTGGTAGATGATTCATATTTGATCATGGGTTATAGGGCAGGAGGTGGGGTAGGGGGTAGGGGGAAGAGACGCGGGGACGCGGGGACACGGGGACGCGGAGACAAAAAAGATTCTCCCTTCTCCCCTCTCCTGGCGGAGACGCTACGCGAACACCGTGTCTCATCTTCCTCGTTCCCCTCCTCCTCCCCAGCTACCCATTTCCCTGATCTCCCTACCTTCCTAATGCTGATAGCTTAGAATTGCAAATCCTCAGCACGAATACTAATTGATGATTGTGTACCAGGATGATTGGTGGTGGGACGGGCTATTTTATTACTGGCTAAAGCGGCGATCGCTCTGGCGTATTGTGGATCTTTGAGAGTACCAATTAAATCTGGGTTTGCTGCCAATTGTCGCTCTTGGGCTTCTGTCAAGTCTAGCTTGATGTCTGGTGTAATTCCCTTATGGTTAATATCTGTACCATTGGGAGTGTAGTAATGGGCAATTGTTACCGCTAAACCTGAACCATCAGACATTTCATGTACTGACTGCACCAAAGCTTTACCAAAGGTTTGACTACCAATCACCACTGCCCGTTTATTATCTTTGAGTGCGCCGGTGAGAATTTCGCTGGCACTGGCAGAATTACCATCTACTAATATGGCCAAAGGTAGATTTGTTAAAGCGGTGCGATTAGCGTTAGTAACTTCACTTGCTCCTTGTCGGTTGACAGTTTTGACAATGCCTCCATTGTCTAACCACATCCGAGCAATTTCAATACTTGCCTGTAACAAACCACCGGGATTTCCCCGCAAGTCGAGGACGTAAGAATCGACTTTTTGACTATTTAGATCACGGATAGCTCGACGCAT
>DATGXQ010000168.1:0-1861 GCA_035298905.1 Nostocaceae cyanobacterium
TTTTGATCAATAAAGCCATATTTTCCTCGGACGCTGACTATGGCTAAACCGTCGGCAAATTCTCCTGCACCTTCAAATTGTGGCTTGATTATCCAATCACCATTTTTGTCAATGTATCCCCATTTATCGCCAACTTCTACACCTGCTAATCCTTCGGCAAAACTTCCCGCGCGATCGAACTGGGGTTGAATCACTAAACGACCAGTTTTATCGATATATCCCCATTTATTGCCAATTCGGGGAACTACTGCTAAACCTTCGGAAAAATAACCAGCCCAATCAAATTGCGGTTGAATGGCAAAACGACCAGTTTTATCGATATATCCCCATTTTTCCCCGATTCTAACTCTGGCTAATCCCTCATAAATATCATCAACCCAATCAAATTGGGGTTGAATTACCATTCTGCCTTTTTGATCAATAAAACCCCATCTTTCCCCGAATCTGACTCTAGCTAAACCAGCAATAAAGTTACCTGTATCTTCAAATTGGGGTGGAATTACCATCTGTCCTTCTTGATCGATATAACCCCATCTATCCTTAACTCTAACTCTGGCTAAACCTTCGCAAAAGTGCCAAGCTTGATCAAATTTTGGTTGAATTACCAACAAACCACTAATATCAATAAAGCCATACTGTTCATCGATTTTTATGGGTTTGAGGGGGACTATATTAAGTTTTGGTATAATTATTAACTGGTTTAATGCTTGCAATACTTCGTTAGCATCACTGTAACGCTGACGGAAATCATAACGTACCATTTTGTTAAGAATTTCTGCAAGGCGATCGCTCACTGTCGCATAATTTTGCCAAACCACCTCACAGTTACTCTCTTCTATCAACAATTCTGGCATCATGCCAGTTAACGCCTGTATTGCTGTCATCCCCAAAGCGTAAAGGTCACTGCTAGGTTTGGGTTTTCCTAACGCTTGTTCGCTAGGCATATAACCAGGAGTACCTACAGCCAAAGTCCGGCTAGTATATCCAGAGGGATGCACTCGCGTCGCACCAACTTCTTTAACTATGCCAAAGTCAATTAATACTAACTTCCCATCTCTACGCCGCATGATATTTGCTGGTTTGACATCCCGATGAATGACACTATTTTGATGGATATAGGCAAGTAGTTCCAAAACCTCTTGTAAAAATTTGATTACCTCTGACTCATTCCATTTCTTACCAGCAAGAATTTCTTGACTTAAATCATGTCCGTCGATAAACTCCTGAATCAGATAAAATTGCCCATTTTGCTGAAAATAAGCGAATAGTTTAGGTATTTGACCGTGATTTTGCCCTAGTTTATACAGGATTTCTCCTTCTTTCTCAAACAGACGCACAACATCTGGGTTAATCATCTGGGGTTGAATTCGCTTGACAACGCACTTAGGCTTAGGAGTAACAGGAAGATCCAAATCTTCAGCCAAGAAGGTTTCCCCAAAACCCCCTTGTGCCAACTGTTTGATAATTTTGTAACGCTGCCGTAATATTTGCGCTGTCATGATGGTAGTTTTACTGTCCCCTTTCCGTAGATTTTTGCACAATTGCCCAGTAAAACCAATACAAATATTTACTCCAAGTAGACTGTTTTTACACTCCTAGCCCGAATCCATTAAGCTAGAACTATCCCTCTGAAGTAGTGGAAAAATTATGGTTGAGCAACTTTTAATCAAAACTGAAGATTTTGAAGATTGTTCTGTCCCAGATGCCAACCTGCTAGTTACAGAAGATGATACACCTGTGGATAATTTTGCTTCTGCCAAACAACAACGCTTATTAGTCGGCTCTCTTTACAGTTCTTTACAAGAACAAACTTTCTTAGCCGAGTCTAATGTGGGGATTTTTTATAAAGATGAAGAACCCC
>DATGXQ010000169.1:0-1727 GCA_035298905.1 Nostocaceae cyanobacterium
GAAGGGAACAGGGAACAGGTGAAGCAGCGCGGTCTTGGGGGTTTCCCCCATGAGCGACTGCTGAACCCGAAGGGGAACAGGGAACAGGGAACTGTTAGAGTTCATAAATGATTTAGGATTGCTATAGTTTAGATTGAATTAAATGCGGCGGCCATGTTGCCACAGAAGTAAGCAAATATATAATTTGTGTAAGCCGCGAATCCCTGATAGTCTATCAAAATATCGCATTTATTTAGTAAACAGCCTATGAAACCTGCCCTTACTCAAATTGGCGCTCAAATGTCCAACTTAACCGGCGTGAGAGCAATCATGAAGGATATTAACGAAACTCTCAAAGCTGGAGGACAGGAGTTATATAATTTGAGTGCGGGAAATCCGTTGATTTTGCCGGAAGTAGAAAAGCTGTGGAGAGATTGCACTGCGGAACTTTTAGCGAGTAAGGACTATGGTGAGGTTGTTTGTCGCTATGGTTCTAGTCAAGGTTATGCACCGCTAATTGAGGCGATCGCAAAGGATTTTAATCGGCGTTATGGTTTGAGTTTAACCGATCGCAATGTTTTAGTTACTCCCGGTAGTCAAAGTCTGTATTTCTTTGCGGCTAATGCTTTTGGTGGTGTAACCAGCAGTGGTCAGTTAAAGAAAATCGTTTTACCTTTAAGTCCTGATTACACTGGCTATGGTGGTGTTTGTCTAGTTCCAGAAGCTATAGTTGCTTACAAACCTTCTTTGGATATAGATACAAACGCTCACAGGTTTAAATATCGTCCTGATTTTAGTCAGTTGTCAATTGACGATCATACAGGTTGTGTAATTTTCTCTCGTCCTTGTAATCCGACTGGTAATGTGCTGACTAATGATGAGGTGAGAAAGATTGCAGATTTAGCCGCACCTTATGATGTACCTGTACTAATAGATTCCGCTTATGCACCACCATTCCCAGCGTTGAATTTTACTGATATGTCGCTGATATTTGGAGAGAATATTCTCCACTGTACCAGTTTATCGAAGGCGGGCTTACCTGGAGAGAGAATCGGCATAGCGATCGGTGATGAAAAATTAATTCAAGTTTTAGAATGTTTCCAAACTAATGTTGGTATTCATTCCTCACGCTATGGACAAGCGATCGCCGCACAAGCTATAAATTCAGGTGCGTTAGCAGACATCTCAGAAAATGTAATTCGTCCTTTCTATCAGAAAAAGTTTGATGTGTTAGAAAGTACATTAGATGCAGCAATGCCGAAAAATTTACCTTGGTTCTTGCATCGGGGTGAAGGAGCGATTTTTGCTTGGTTGTGGTTGCAAGATTTACCAATTACTGATTGGGAATTTTACCAAGAATTAAAGAAAGTTGGTGTAATTGTAGTTCCTGGTAGTACCTTCTTCCCTGGTTTAAGAGAAGAATGGACACATAAACAGCAATGTCTCCGCATTAGTTTAACTGGTAGTGACCAAGAAATTGTGACTGGTATGCAGCGTTTAGCTAAAGTAGCTGAGGAAGTTTATCAGAAGAATTAAAAATTAAAAATTAAAAATTAAAAAAGTAAGAGAATGAGGAAAATTCAAAAAGTAAGAGAATGAACCGCGAAGACACAAAAGACGCGAAGGAAAGAAAAAGAGGAAAGGAGGGAAAGGGAAATATTACCCAATCCCCAATCCCTAATCTTGATGATTGGTTAGAAATTGGGAAAATTGTTGCACCTCAAGGTTTAGGGGGTGAGGTGCGCGTT
>DATGXQ010000170.1:0-17113 GCA_035298905.1 Nostocaceae cyanobacterium
ACGATTATGGGGCGAGGGGGTATTATCCGGCTTGGGGACCAAAATTTATGGGTATAGATCCGCTGGCTGAGAAACATTATTCTATTTCACCGTATGCGTATTGTGGAGGGAATCCAGTAAATAGGATTGATCCTAATGGAATGGATTGGTTTCAAAATAGCCAGACTGGTGCTGTGGTTTATGTTTCAAGTCTACATCAAGGGGCTGAAAAAGGTATGGAAAAAGGATGGCAATGGATGGGCGAGAATGATATGTTTAAAAAAAACAAGGATGATATTGCAAACTCAGACCAGATTCTTACAGCTAAAAATGGAGGTAAAACTGAAATAAGAGAGAACAATCCGTTAACTCATGCAGATGACGAAGTGATTACTTCAATGTCGCTTGAAGGAGATAAAGCAACTAAGTTTATGAGTGATAGGGGGTTCGATTTTAAACCCACGCAACAAATCAGATATGAAAGTGAAATTAATTTTGAACAAGCAAGCGGTACTCATGTAACCACTGGTGAGAAAACTTATATTACAGAAAAATCTGGATATGTTCCAAAAGGATCTATAGAAAACATATACACACCGCTCAATGATGGCAGATACAACCTACCTGCAACTGTAAATCGGTTTAAAATTGAATATACAACGAATTTAATTGCAAAGGGTTTAAATTTTATACAGCCATTTATTGGATATCATGACATGAGAATACCTACAGTTTATTCTTCATTAAGTGCTTATCCAAGAAACAATAGATTGATAAATATATTTTTACGCACTAACCCAACAACCACTAAGTAATGAAAACCAAAAAATATATACTAGTACTCTCTTTATCCACTATCATGCTAAGTTCTTGTGTTGATAAGATATTAGGACATAAATATGTAGCTTCGATTGAAAACTGCCAAATAGGATTCAAGCAAAGTTTTTCAATTAATGGTTTGTTTGACCATTTTCCCAAATCAATCTCAAACAAATCATTTATTGATATGGAATTTACTGTTCCAAGTAACACATATTACAAGGATAGTTTTCATACCGGATTTGTATATCTTATGTTGCATATGGGTGAAGATTCTATTTCGTTATATCCTAAAAAGTATATCTATAAAACTCATTATGCTGATCGAAATTTTATAATCGATGATGGATTTAGCTATTATAAATATTTTGATACACTAAAGTTACGGAATATGGCATTGCCGCAAAGTTATCCAATTCCCTATTTCGAAGATCTTGATTTTGGATTGGGTTCTGAAAGAATTGATCTGGATCGTTTCGGGTTTCCTATATCAGTAGACAAGAATACTGTGCCAGATGATTTAGAGGTTTTTGTATTAAAATCCAATCATGGCTATTTTTGGAAATTGAAAGCTGATTGGGAACGACCTGAAACTTTGGGAGAATGGAAAAATGGTTACTCTTGTGGAATTGCTATTTCAAAAAAACGAAATATGATTGTATATTGGATGAAGGCTTGGTAGATTGTGGATCCACTGGCGGAAATTGATTATAGTGTAAGTCCTTATGTATATTGCAGTGGCAATCCGGTGAATATGATAGACCCAACTGGAATGTTTGGTGAAGCATTGGCAATGACATCAACACATACAGATGAAAACGGAAAAGTAATTGCAGTATTCGATGATGGCGACTTAGGAGTTTACAAACATAATGGAGTCGGGGCAGCGGCACTAGCGGATATTGAATCAAATTATAGTTCAACAAATACTTCAGCAGATGGAAAATATATGGGTTCAACGGAGTATTGGGATGAATTCATTAATCCAGTTACACATAAACCTGATGGTAGAATCATTTTTGCAGAAAATTTCACAACAAATTTGTTTAAAACAGATTTATGGGATCCTGTGGTTGAAATGTATAATAATAGTGCAAACAATCAAGATCTATCTCTTACAATGGAAGATAGTAGAAGGCACAACGATTTTGATTTAAAAAACACAGTATGGGCTAAGTACGGTCCTATGACAGGGAAGTTGTTAAATGGAAAATATGCTACTGCTCGTTCTGCGGGAAATTATTTAGCAGGGATGAATGGAGTGACAGGAACTTTTCAAGGATCACATATAAGTGGAACTACTTACATGAAACTTGCAGGTGCATATCAACTTAAACTTCTTACAAAATTAAATATTCTTCGAATACTATCATATGGAGCCTCTTTTGCATCACCTCCATTTTACGGCGAAGAAAGTTATTCCGGTAGAAGAATTCTTCAAGGTATAAATGCTGGAAATAAAAAGCTGCAGAAAAGATAAGTATTTTCATACAGACCATTTTGTGTACAAATAAAATGGTCTGTATGGTTATTTGAAAACGATTTTAAATCAACAATTAGAAAAATGAAAAAAGTCATCAAAAGAATGCTAATTGCCATTCTAATAACAGTGTTATTTAGCAGCTGTTTTGATACATTTGTAGATTCCCGAAGATGCAAAGAAATAGTTTCTAGCAAAGGGGAAAAGGTGTATATAAAATCTATAAATTGGGGTGTTACAGACGATAAACAAGCAACGATTATAACTAGTGATATTGAAAGAATGAAAACAAGAACAGATACAACTGGCGCTGTACATATATTAGACCCTTTTTTATATCGTTTTAAAAACGATACTTTGACTTTGGTTTTCAGTGAAGAGAAAACCTACGAAATCAAAGAGAAATTTAAAACGATAAAAGTAAAATACATTATTGTAGAATTTTCTGAGTTTTGGAGAATGAAAAATGAATTAGGTTATTTGTTGCCCTGATAATGACATGATTACGACATATGTTTTACAACTATAGACCCTCATTGTGAAAAATATTATTCAATAAGTCCGTATGTGTACTGCCTCAATAATCCTGTGAGATTAATAGATATAGATGGAAGAGATCCTGGTGATTTCTTTAAGACTATAGATGCAGCGGCTAAAGATTTTGGTAATATATACAATGACAATTCTATAAGAAGCGGACGAGAGTATGGTTCGAGAATATACATGATTTCGGACTCCAAAGGAAATGTAGGCTACACATATAATGTTCCAAATATTGGTGAAAATGGAAATTCAGTTATACCAGCTACCGCACCTGCAGGAGCAGTAGTAATGGGGATTACGCATACTCATGGAAATTATTCTTTTGGAAAGTGGGTGGACAATTTATTCTCTGGTTCATGGGATAATGAAGGAAATATAAATACTAGTCAGGAAAATAAAGTTGTAGTAAATAGTTCTGAGATGTCATCAGACATTGGAACTGCTAATAAAGAGAAACTACAAATTTACGTTGCAACCCCTAGTGGTTCTTTGCAAAAATATGACCCTGCAACAGGGAAAATATCGACAATAGACACCAAAATGCCAAGTGATCCACAAGACCCCAATAAACTAAATCAGAATAATGCTGGAGTAGAAAAGAATCCTGTTGTAATACCAAAATCGCCAGAATTATTTACACCAGCACCTGCTAGAATACCTTATCGTATAGTAAATTAGACATAATATGAAAAACAAGTTTTTGAAAAAAGCAAGTCTACTTCTGTTAGTAGTGTTTGCCTCTACTTTTATTACACAATATAATTTGTGTGCTCAACAGCAAAAAAGTATAGTTGCCGGTTATATTCCGAAAAATGGTTTTGTCCCAGACAAAGGAACTGCATTAAAAATAGCTCTCGCTGTCTGGTTGCCAATATATGGAAATGCAATATATAAAGAACAACCATTTAATGCAGTTTTAAAAGATGAGGTTTGGACAGTTACTGGAAGTTTGCCCAAAGGAAGTATTGGTGGAGTAGCTCTGATAAGAATACAAAAAAAAGATGGTAAGGTATTAAGAGTTACTCATGGAAAATAGAATATAGATTTTATAAACATAAAAGCCCGGCATTGCCGGGCTTTTATTAGGCATTTGGTATTCTGTGGATCCGTTGGCAGAGAAATTCCCATGGTGTTCGCCATATGTGTATTGCTTCAATAACCCTTTAAAGTTTGTTGATAAAGATGGGAGAATCCCTACAGCAATGGAAGGTGCGATAATAGCTGATCATGTTTATGGTGGAAAAGTTGGAGATAAATTACAAGGAGGCTGGCAATTGCAACATATTTATCAACAAAAGGGAAATTCTTCATTTAGAGGTGGATTATATTCTCGAACAAATAAAGATGGGGTTACTGAGTATACTTTTGCCACTGCTGGAACTTATTTTGAAAACACAGAGCGAGGTAGAAAAAGTATGGTCGAAGACCTAAAACAACCTTTTGGAAATTCTGGAGATATGAAAGTGTCAATTAAAACAGCACAGAAAATTAGCCAACAAGTAGGTGATGCTGAGTTGACATTTGTAGGACATTCAAAAGGGGGAGCTGAAGCAGCAGGCAATGCTCTTGCAACAAATAGAAATGCTTTATTGTATAACCCCGCAGCGATTAATGCCGAAGCCTACGGACTTGACACGAAATCCTATACTGGTGCAGATGAACATGGCATGACAGTTTTTGTTGTAGGCGGCGATTTCCTTAACAACTACATAAATAGTCCTTTAGGAGCAAAGCCAATTGATAATTTTGTAATGCTTCCACAGCAATCATCAAGTGCAACAGAGAATCATAAAATGGAATCTGTAAAAAAAGCATTAAAACAGACCGGGCATGAATAGAAAGCATTTTTATTATACGATACTAGTATTTCTGTGTGTAACTGTTTCTTGTATGGATAAAAAAGGGAAATTGGATAAGACTGATATTGAATTATTTAAAAACACTCCAGCATGGGATTTGGTCAAAGCAATTGAAAATGAAGATATATCTCAAATAAAAGACATTCTTACTTTAGATAGTTCTCTTGTCAATTATCAAGAGCCACTTTATGGGATAACCCCTATAATAAGAGCTATTGGAACAGACAAATACAAATCTGTGTGTAAATTGTTAGAATGTGGAGCTAATCCGGATTTAGCATCAAAAATAGGTACTACTCCTTTGTTTGAGGCAATATCATATAGGTGGAGTGATGTTTCTGCAAAAAGAGATACTAGATATGTGAAACTACTCCTAAGTTATAGGGCAAATCCGAATTTGAAGTATATTTATCAGAATGAAGATGGGGTGACAAATCCAATAGAATATGGTATCAGTCCGTTAATGTATGCCATAGACTATTCAAGTGGTTATGATATTGTGAAATTATTAGTAGAGTCAGGTGCAGATATAAATTTTAAAACTGCTTTGGGTACTACTGCCGCAATAGAGTCTTTATCGACAGGGGATGTAAACTCCGCTTATTATTTAATTGTAGAGAAAAAGGCCAAAGTTACTGAACCATACTTTTATTATAGTTTACTCAATGATAATGTTATTGAAAGAAATAAGCCACACTATCCCGTTGATTTACTTTTAAATATGACTTATGAGATTGGCTCTGACAAGTACCATAAGAAGATGAGTATAGTACAGGAGTTTGAGCATCAAGGGGTAAGTTACAACAATAGAAAAGAGAAAATCAGTAATCTTATCTTACGAAAAATTAAAAAGATGCATCCAAATGACTGGCAAGAATATCTGGATAAATATTAACAAAAAGCCCGGCAGTGCCGGGCTTTTTCATTTATAGATTATTGAACTTTGTAGCTTTAATGAAGTTGTCTACCGTTAGCAAAAGGCATTCTTTGTCTTTTGGCGGCAGGTTTTCAATCTCCGCCATGCGTTTAAACATAGCCGGGTCTTTAAATGCATTCTGATTTTCTGTTTCCCCCATCAAGAAACTAATAGTAGCCCCCAATACTTCCGACAGTTTTTTAATTACGTCAATAGTTGGTTTTACCTCATCTCGCTCGTACTTACCAATAATAGAATGGTGCGAGTTGATTTGTCTTGCCAGTTCTGCCTGCGAGTAGCCTTTGGCTTCTCTCGCTTCTCTTAGTTTTTTACCGAAACTATCCATGTTCTGCGTATTTATGGTGTCAAAAAGCCTGTTATTATATGACATGGCAAATATACAGACAAAAAATGAGTTGTTGAAACCATAAATATTTTGTTCTTTGAAATAGATATTATACTTTTGTACCAAATATTGACAGGTAAAAAAATATAAAACTTTTTTCAATGGAAATCGCAGAAATCAAATCCCGTCTGAGCCTGTCGGAAGTCATCCGTCATTATGGTTTGAAAGCCGACAAGCAAAACCGCTTGTGTTGTCCGTTTCACGAGGACAAAACCCCGAGTATGCAGCTTTACCACAAAACGCAAACGGCATATTGCTTTAGCTCCAACTGCCGTACCCACGGACGTAGCGTGGATGTGATTGATTTTATCATGTATAAAGATAATGTGGACAAACACCAAGCAATTGAAAAGGCGATTACTTTAGTTGACAGTGGAAAGTTAATAGTTGACTGCATAAACAAGCCCGCACCGATAGCAAAAGAATCAAACCCGGACAGAAGTATATTTTTAGAAAGTATGTTTCAGTACTTTAGCAACGCCATATACAACTCAAAACCTGCTCAGGAGTATTTAATCAGCCGAGGTTTTAAAGCCCCCTTCGGGGGTTTGGGGGCTGGATATAATAGCGGTCAGTTCCACCACGGCACACGGAAAGACGAAAAACTTATCAGCCAATGTTTGGAAGTGGGTTTGCTGATAGACAAAGGACAAACCGCCAAAACAGGCGATAAAGCCTACACGGTTTTTGGCAAATGGTGCATCTGTTTTGCCTTGCGTAGTGCGGAGAACCAAATCACAGGCTTGTATTTTAGAAGTACCCTGAACGACAAAGAGCAACGCCATTTTTACCTCAAAGACCGAAGCGGACTTTATCCCGGTTATCCTGCCCCAAACACTACCAAGCTGATATTAACCGAAAGCATTATCGATGCAGCAACACTTCTTCAAGTACCTGAAATTAAAGAGCAGTACAGCGTTTTGGCTCAGTATGGCACAAACGGACTGACCGAGGAACACCAACAAGCCATTAGAGAACTCAGGGAATTAAAGGAAATTATTTTCTTTTTGAATGGTGACCAGCCCGGGGAAAAAGCGGTGGCAAAATATGCTCCCATGCTCAAAAGCGAATATCCAGCCCTAACGATAAGCAGCGTACAAGTTCCCGAAAACGAAGACGTGAATAGCCTTTTGCAAGGCCATACACCCGAAGTACTCACCCACCTGATAAACACCCGCAAAGAATGCGAATTTACCGAAGATCCGACTTTTTCTTTTTCAACTGAAGAATCAATTGAAAAGAAAAAACCAGAACCGCAAAACGTTCCAGTTGCCGCCAGAACCGGACAATTAGAATCGGCAGTAACGTTTCTGAAACAAAAGAACCTTTTAAAATCGCTCAACAAGCTGATTGAACAAAGCGGCATTATCGGGGAAGAAAACAGCCGGCTGCTGTTGTTCCTGATTACCATTAGCTACCTGAACAAACAACCTTTGCACGCTTTGGTACAAGGCAGCTCGGGGAGCGGAAAGACACATATTATTGGCAGAATTGCCGACCTTATGCCACCCGAAGACGTTTTGCGGTTTACCCGCATTACCGAAAGCAGTTTGTACAACTGGGGCGAGTTTGATTTGTTCCAAAAAATCATCATTATCGAGGATTTGGACGGATTGAAAGAAGATGCTTTGTACGCCTTGCGTGAGTTTATCAGCAATCAGGTGTTGCGCAGCTCTGTAACCATTAAGGACAAGAAAGGCAATAACAAATCCAGCCATAAAATCGTAAAAGGTCAGTTCAGCAGTTTATCAGCCACCACCAAAGGCGAAACGTATGAGGACAATATGAGCCGTAGTTTTTTACTGGCAGTGGACGAGAGCAAAGAACAGACACAACGGATCATTACCTACCAAAACAAGAAAAGTGCAGGAGAAATAAGCCGGGACGACCAAAAGAAAGCAACCAACTTTGTCCAACAAATGGTGCGGAACTTAAAGCCTTACGAGGTGGTAAATCCGTATGCCACAAAACTACTGTTACCCGAAAAGGTGCATAAAGTAAGGCGGTTAAACGAGATGTACCAATCCGTTATTAAACAAGTTACCCTGCTGAACCAATACAGCCGACAGCTCAACGCCAACAACGAACTCATCACCGATATTGACGACATAGAACAAGCTACCGAAGTGCTGTTTGAGAGTATCGTTTTAAAAGTAGATGAACTGGATGGCAGTCTGCGCCAGTTCTTTGAACGGCTAAAGAAATATGTAAAAAATGATTCTTCGGAGTTTATTCTGCGGGAAGTCCGGCAAGAGTTCAATATCAGCAAGACACAGTTATTTAGATACATACAAACCTTGGTAGAGCTGGAATATCTCAAGCAAATAGGCGGTTTTGCCAACAAAGGGATTAAATACAAAATCAGTTATTGGGACAATTACCATAAACTCAGAGCCGAGATAAAAGATTTTTTACTATTACAGATACAACAGCTACGGCAAGCGGAAAAGTAAATGTGGAACGCTACGGAACACGAAAGGAACGCTAAAATACTTCGTATTTAATTGATAATGAATAATTAATGATTGATAATTAGTCTAGTGTTCCTAATTCCAAGATAAAGAGTAAGCAAAACAATCGTAGCACTTAAAAAGGTCATACAAAAAACTGTCAACTAATAAAGTGGGAAAGCCGAGCCGATACATCGTTTATACCGAAAGTTACCAGCAAGAAGCCAAGCAGTACAAAGATTACCTGTCGTTATTGGGTTATAATGAAGCTACTTGCCAATCCCGGTACTTGTATTTAAAAGAGTTCTTCTGGTGGTTGGAGAAATCCGGGATTTACTTACCCCATGAGATTACAGCCGTAGAGATTACCCAATTTAATGACTATCTGAAAAGCAAAACCAGCATCAGGACAGGAAAGCCGTTAAGTACAAAAGCCATTTATGACTGCATGCGTTGCATACAAATGTACCTGGCTTATTTGCTCGACACAGGTGTTATCCTGCTTAACCCGGCATCCCATCTCCGGTTTAATCTTCCCCAAAAAAATCCAGAACGGATCGTCTTTAGTCAGGAGGAAATCAGGGAGCTGTACCAAGCCACTCAAGCCACTCAGGAAAGGGCAATACTCAACGTGGCTTACGGTTGTGGTTTGCGGGTGAGTGAAATCGTGGCTTTGAACCGGGAAGACCTCAGGCTGACGGAAAACATCGTTATCGTGCAGAAAGGCAAGAACAGCAAACGGCGATTAATCCCCATCAGCGACAAAGTAAGCGAAGAACTCCAAAGCTATCTGGACGAAACTGGAGAACAGAAAGGAGTTGTTTTTTACAACAGCAAAGGGCGTAGAATGCAGGAATGGACATTTAATAGCTTTTTAAAACAACTGATAAAAAGAAGCGGTTTTGGCAACTGTTACACGGAAGAAGAACTAACAAAGATAGGCATCCACAACCTGCGCCACAGCATAGCCACCCACTTACTGGCCAACGGCATGAAACTGGAACAGGTGCAAACCTTTTTAGGACACAGCCACATTGAAAGCACGGAAATATATACCCATATCACACAAAACCAACTCAAAGCAATGAATGATGACCCTAAAACAATACCTACTTAAGAAGTACAGCAAAAGCACTTTATACACTAATTTATATCTTATTAAACGGTTTACCGATTATTATCAGGAAAGAGCCGAACAAGCCCAATACAAAGACATTTTAAACTACATTGAATACCTCAGGAAGAACTACGATTTACATCCTAAAACATTAAGGCATTGTTTGTATGCGGTAAAAATCTACTTCAATTATCTGTTAGAAACAGGACAACGAAAAGACCATCCTTGCAGCGAATTACTGCTAAAAGACAAGATAAACAAGCAAATACAAGTCGATAACCTGTACAGTTCCGAAACCTTGGAAAACTTCCTGCAGACCCACCAATTACGGCGAAAAAAGCACCTTCAAAAGCGAAACGAGATTATCATTACTTTACTTATTTATCAAGCCCTGACGGTGACGGAAATCGCCCAACTGGAGACAGAAGACATCAACCTCGAAAAGTGCGAAATCCACATCAAAGGTCAGCATCACCAGCAACCCCGAAACTTACCACTGCAAGCCAAACAGATCCTTTTATTTTACGGTTATCTAACCCAAGACAGGGCAAATCTACTGAAATACAACAAGCAAAATCCGAACGAAAAAACCTTTATACTAGGTCAATACGGCGAGAAAATCAATCCGCACGGAATCAGTCAAATGATTAACGAGAACCGTCCGGAAAGTCAGAAAATACAACCGATGAAAATCCGGCAAAGCGTGATTGCCAATTTGCTGAAGAAAGAAAACGATACCCGGATTGTACAGGTTTTTGCCGGACATCGCAGAGCTTCCACCACCGTACAATACAAACAAACCGAACTTGAAACCTTACAATCGGCAGTAAACCAATACCACCCATTGCAATAGAAGGAAAAACAAAGAGAAATAGGATAAAAACCAACCCTTTTTTGTATAGGATGCCATTTTGTCCCGCCCAATCCCCCCACGTGGCACGGCTTGGCCAGTGTCCCCCCACAAAAAAATCAACCCTTCCACTGTCCAACGTGGCGCCGCAGTCAGTTTTTTATTGTCATGCTTTTTGTAATCCACGCACAAAAGCAGCACATTATTTTTTCAATTGAAAGTGTTTATCTTTAAAGGTCAATTGAAAAAAATAAAGAGCTGCCTCCACCCACAAACAAAAAGACACGCCAATAAAAAACTGCCTGAAGCTATTATACATAACGTGCTCTTATAGGAGCTTTTTCTCCTACGCCTGGGCAAGCCCAACAACCCTTCGAAAAAAGTCCTATAAGCACATTATATATAATAGCCGTCGCCCCGAACACCAAAACGGCTTCTCTCCACCCTTGCAAGCAATCCACCCACGAAAGCCGTTTTGGTGTAAGCCGTGCCACAAATCCACGCGCCCGCCCAACGAGGGTATCCTATACAAAAAAGGGTTGGTTTTTAGGAGTTGTTCAGCCACTCCCTCCGGTCAAACAATGGCTAGCCTCCGGCAGGTAGGTTGCTTCGCAAAGAGTTTATTGGAGGCAATCTTCCAATGCCCCAAACCCCTTTGGATGCTCATTTTTTGCGTTGCCTTGGAGGGCTTCGCCACCAAGCCAACACAAAAAACTGAGCCGTATTTTTTCTTTTCAACTGAAAAAGTCGCACAGCGAACGGAAAACCAAATCTCTACGAGGTTTTTTCTTCAGTTGAAAAAGAAAAAAAACGGGCAACGGATGGCAACGATACCGGAAATTAGATTAATTTTGCATTTGGTTAAATGGTTGAATATAACCGAAAATGGGAAGTTCTGAGAGGTTGAGCAGGGAGCATGGGCAAACGAGCCAAAATGTGTGCAGAGTTTTACGAGTGTCGATCCGTTGGCCGAGAGAAGACCTTGGATGTCACCATATGTGTATTGCTCTGACAACCCGATGAATAGGATTGACCCGGATGGTAGATTAGATGCTCCATTATATGGTACCCAAGTGTATAAAATGCACAATTTAGTTAGTGTTGATTTAGATCATAAATATAGAGCTCAAGGTGGAAGTTTAGGCAATGACCCATCAATCACATATAGCTATGCGTTTAGAAGTGTTGGTATAAATGCAAAAAATAGTTCGCAATTAGCAGCAGAAAAGAATGGGACATTAATAACTGTGAATTCCGAATTTTTTAAAATAAGGAATGTTGGCTCATCGCCTCATGTTGGAACAGATTACCTTGCAAAATATGGTTCAAATGTGTATTCTTATGGAGATGGCTCTATTGTGTCAACAGGCGAAAACTCAGCTGGTAAATTTGTTACTGTAAAGTATGGTAATGGAGATGTTGTGAATTTTATGCATTTGTCAGAAACGGGTAGTTTTAAGGTTGGAGAAAATATTTACGAAGGTCAAATTCTTGGTCAATCTGGCACATATGGCGGCGGTCCTCATTTGCATGTTTCTGCTGTAAATTCATCGGGAGAATTAATTGATGTAACTTCGCGGAATTATGGAACGGTAAGCAATAGCGAGTTTTTTACTACTTATGGAGGTGATTATTTGAACTTAAAAGCAGCCAAAGAGGCAAATCAAAATATATCTCCTATGCTTGCACCGCCAAATATTACTCAACAACAAGATAACACAAAATTAAAAAACAACTCAATGGGAGGCTGGTAAATGAGAAAAAATATATTAACAACAGTCGTATTACAGATAATTATATTGACTGTTTCTGGATGTAGTTTTGCATCTACCAAAGAGAAAATTAATCATGCTGATATCATAATAGCAGATGCCGGTGTTGGCGAGTTTAAATTAGATTCAGATATAGCAAAATATGATCTTTCTAAATATAAGGCAGTTTCCGACACAAGTGCTTTGCTCTCTGAAGACGAAACAGAGAAAACGAAGGGTAAGATTGTATACTTTAACAACAATCAATATCTTGTTTTATGGTTAAGTCAAAATAAAATCACTGAGATTGATTTAAAGACAACCGGTTTTAGCACAAAAGACGGTTTAAAAGTCGGTATGCCTTTTGAAGAACTATTTAAAAAGATAAATAGAGTATATGAATTTGATGATTCTAATTACTATAATATTTCATTTGGCATTTCAAATAGAAACATATTGTTTGTGATATCAAATTCCTGTTTGAATCAATTCACAGATAATGAGATAAATAATTTATATAAGCATCATTTATCTATCAAATCAAGTCAACTTGTAAAAATGAAAGTCGATTGTATTATTATTAAGCGTTTTAATCAGAAAATCAAGAATGATGAAATGGATTATTGAATTGTAGTTATCTGCCAATTACTAACAAACCCGCTTCGAGAAATTCGAAGCGGGTTTGTTGCATTAAAGCACAATTTGAATGTATCGCACAATTTAGTTTAAGCACAAAAAATATATTTCAGAAGTTTACTTTTCCGTCCAGTAAATCCTCTGTTCACCGTAGGTTGTTTGTATTATGTTCGGCTAAGCGTCTTTCGCTTGGTCGGAGCTAAAAGCCGGCCTCTGGCTGGCATATTCAAGAACAGAAAAGGCACAAGCAATTGTGCCTTTTTCTGTTAGAAAAAAGAATTATATTTGCAAACGAATATGGAAAGCAGGAGCTTTTCTTTTAGCTGCGACATAGGCTGGAGCCATATGCCGAACGTTGGGTGCAGGTTTTTATACGCTACGGGGAACGGGGCAGGTCACGAAAAGCCTCACGGAACACTCCAGCTACGCGAAAAGCCTGGTGACCGAGTTGTACACCCACGACTACGACCAGGCCGGGCGGCTGCTGAAAACCCGCTACAAGTTCAACAACAACCCCGAGATAGCGCTCTCCGACATGACCGCCGCCGGGTCGTACGACGAACTGGGGCGGCTGGCCGCCAGGAAGCGCCATGGCGGTGCCGACACCGAAAGCTTCGCCTACAACATCCGCAACTGGCCCACGCGCATCACCAGCGGCACCAGCGCCTTCGAGGAAAACCTGTACTACACCCAGTCGGTAAGCCCCACGGCCAACGGCTGCTACAACGGGAACATAGCGCAGACCACCTGGAAGTACAACGGGACCCTGAACAACTACAAGTACTCGTACGACGCGCTCAACCGCCTCTCGTCGGCCATCCTGTTCGCCAACAACACCTTCGGGCCGAGGTACTCCGAGACGTTCACCCACGACAAGATGGGGAACGTGAAAACCCTGACCCGGTTCGGGGGCTCCACCTCCAGCCCCATCGACTACCTGACCATGACCTACAACGGCAACCAGGTGACCCGCATCGACGACCCCTTAGGCTCGCAGAACAGCTACACGGTGAAGGAGTACCAGAACAAGAGCAATGCCGCCAACGAGATGGCCTACGATGCCAACGGGAACATGGTGAAGGATTTGGACCGGGGTATAGTGACAATCAAATATAATGTGCTAAATTTGCCGGACATTGTGCAGTTTAAAAACGGCAACCAGATAAAAAACCTGTACGATGCCAGTGGGAAGAAGTTGGCTGAAGAATTTTTCACGCAGCTGACTACCATTGCCCCGCTAACCGAAGGGCAGGTGAAGGACCAAAGCTACTCGGCCGGTGTGGTGGACCAAAGCGGCACGGCCTACATAGGCAACTTCGAGTACAAGACCTCGAAGGGCAACAGCTCGCTCACCACCCTTGCCCGTGTGTACAACCCCGAGGGCTACGTGGAGGACTACACGGCCACCTCGGGCCCGCTGTTCTACCACTACTACCGCCGCGACCACCTGGGCAACAACCGCGAGGTGTGGTACGCCAACTCCAACGTGGTTGCCCAGCGCACCCAGTACTACCCCTCGGGGCTGCCCTGGGCCTCCGGCCCGACCGACGGCCCCGGCTGCCAGGCCCGCAAGTACAACGGCAAGGAGTTCGTGGAGATGCACGGGTGGGACACCTACGATTATGGGGCGAGGGGGTATTATCCGGCAATAGGCGGTGGGTTTATGAGTGTAGATCCACTGGCGGAGAAATATTACTCAATTTCACCATATGCCTATTGTATGGGTAATCCAGTAAAGTATATTGACCCTGACGGGAGAGCAGTTTACTTATTTGCAACAAGATTACCAATGGAAGATGGGCCTATGAAATCCGTTATATCGCCTGCTACACATACTTTTATTGTGGTTAGGGGAAGTGATAATGTAAATCATTATTACGCATACGGAGGAGAAAATGGAATGAATGGCAAATTAATGAAAGCAGAATATCAGCAAGACATACAAGTATATACAGACCATGCAAATGGAAAGACAAACCCTAATCAAAAAGCTGCTATAGAAATGCCAATTCCTGAAGGAATGACCAGCGAACAATTTGATAAAAAAGTTATCTCTACAGCTGAAAGTTTTGGAAATAACCCTAATGTTACCTATGTTTTAACAGGAGGAGGCGAAACAGGGGGTAATTGCAATACCTCAACGTCTACAATTTTGAGTAAATCAGGGGTTGATGAAAAAACATTATCCGATACTAAGTCAAATATTCCTGGTTTGGTATGGGGATTTGGGGATATTAAGCCATGGACTGCTACAGAACAGAAAGCAGCAGTGCAGAAAGAAAACAAGATTTTAGAAGAGGCGAATAAGTCTATAAAATAACATTGATTTTTAAAAATAGACAAATATGAAATGGATAAATAGGATTTTCAAAACAATGTTATTAACTTTTATAGGAGGGATCGTTTCTAATGGAATACTATTCTTTATAAATAAACCTCTAACCTCTAACGAATTATCAATGTCTATTGGTTGGATTCTTATTATTACACTAATACTATCATTTCTTAATGCTATTTTTGTGTTATTGCTTTATCTTACCGCAAGAATAATACAAAGAAATATAAGCGACAAAGTATACTCATTAAAGTATTTGCTATTTGAAATAATTCTTCTGTATATTTTATATGATATAGTCGCACTTTTATCAATAAACGGAATTGGAGGGACTTGGTTACAGATATTTGCACCATTTATTGTATCATATATTATCTGGGTCATTATTATAATTGCATTCAGGAATAATACAACAAGTTTATTTAGAAAAGGCAAATAAGTATATAAATAGTATTTGCAAAACAGAGAAGCTCTGTTCGCCGTAGGTTGTTTGTATTATGTTCGGCCAAGCGTCTTTCGCTTGGTCGGAGCTAAAAGCCGGCCTCTGGCTGGCATATTTAAGAACAGAAAAGGCACAAGCAATTGTGCCTTTTTCTGTTAGAAAAAAGAATTATATTTGCAAACGAATATGGAAAGCAGGAGCTTTTCTTTTAGCTGAGACATAGGCTGGAGCCATATGCCGAACATTGGGTGCAGGTTTTTATACCCCCGCTGGCGCGGTTCTGTGAACCGTGCCAAAACAGAAAAAGATGAGAAACTTTCCTTTTTGGATGGCACAAGTTGCCGACGGGGCCTTCGATGAGTGGTTCACCTACGACAGGATGGGCAACATCCAGGCCCTGCAGCGCAGGAAGGACGGCACCCTCATAGACGACCTGTCGCTGTACTACAGCGGCAACCAATTGACCTATGTTAACGACGCCCTTAGGCTCGCAGAACAGCTACACGGTGAAGGAGTACCAGAACAAGAGCAATGCCGCCAACGAGATGGCCTACGATGCCAACGGGAACATGGTGAAGGATTTGGACCGGGGTATAGTGGCAATCAAATATAATGTGCTAAATTTGCCGGACATTGTGCAGTTTAAAAACGGCAACCAGATAAGGAACACCTACGATGCTGGGGGACGCAAGCTGGGGGCGGAGTACTTCACGCAGCTCACCGCCATCGCCCCGCTCACCGACGGGCAGCTAGTCATCCCTTGCCTGTGTGGTTTTGCTATCCACGCAGGCAAATTATTTTTCCATTGAATAGACAATTTCCTTTACCCACAAGGCCCATTCGGCCTGGCTTTTCGACTTGTCGAAGGTCTGCCAGGGTATCCTTTCCCCGATCCGGATGGTGAATTTGTTGCCTTTCTGCTTGAACATTTCATCGGCCAGGTACATCATTTCTACATTGAACTTCACGCCCAGGAACTTCCGCAGGTTGGCCAGGTTGTAAAAGAAATTGGAGTTTTTACCCTCGAAATAAATAGGAACCACATCGCGCTGGAACTGCACGGCCTTGCTGATAAAGTTTTTTTTCCATTCCAGGTCTACCACCTTTCCTCCAATTTTTCGGGAACACATGCCGGCAGGGTAGGTAAGCAGATGGTTGTCCGATTCGTAAAGTTGTTGCATCATTTCGGCATGGCTTTTACTTTGCGATCCGACTTTGTTTACCGGAATAAACATTTCATGCAACGGATGCAGGTTTAAAAGTAGGTCGTTTGAGAAAAAGCGTATTTTTCCATCGTATTCTTTCCCAAGCAGGTAGCCTGTGGCAATCCCATCCAGGCCTCCAAGGGGGTGGTTGCTCACGAAAATATATTTTCCATCTTTTGGCGGAAGGTTTTCGTGTCCTTCGATGCTTGTGGCCACATCCAGGTAGTTGAACGCCGCTTCGATGAAGTCGAGGTTCTTGAGGCCTGGGTTTTTCTCGAAAAACTCATTGAATTCGTCCTCGTGGACAATCCGGCGCAGGTAGTTT
>DATGXQ010000171.1:0-13396 GCA_035298905.1 Nostocaceae cyanobacterium
ATGGGGTGATGGGGTGATGGGGTGATAGAAGAGGACAAGGAGCAGGGAGCAGGGAGCAGGGAGAGAAAGAATTAAGTTTTCCCAATACCCAATACCCCATACCCCATTACTTAGAAAGTAAACGTAGTACGCAGTACACCTACGGTTGTAGTGTCGTTTCTACTATCTCCTTCTGGGTTAAATAATACAAACGCACCAGGGGTAATACTCACATTATCATTGATGCGAAAACGGTAATAACCTTCTAAATGGTAAGGTGTGGCTCTATTTGGTTCTGCAACGGAATCGCTGCTATAAAGAGGCTGTCCAAACAGCAAGCCAGCGCCATTGCCTTGCTTGATTAAATCATTAAGGTGCAAGCCTACCATCCAACTGGTGTAGGTTGTGGAAGCATCAACACTTGTAGAAGAATCATCTACAAATATCGCTGCACCATAACCTGATAAAGCTACTTTTGGAGAAAATCGCCAGGTTAAAGTTCCACCAACAGAGTTTAATTTCACGGGTGTTCCCAGTGGGACACCTGGTAAAGCACCAATGTCACTACTGGTTAATCCTGTACCCAAAATATTAATCTCGTGATAGCTATTGGCATAGTTTAAGCCCACATCTATAGATTTGGTGGGTTTGAAAGTTAATTGGGCTGCAATGACGCTACTACCACTAAATAAACCTGCGCCTAAAGGTGTTGTATCAGATTGTTGAGGCAGGTTAGCATTAACACTACCATACAAAGCTCTCAAATCTAGGCTGGGAGAAAAACTATAAATAAATCCAGCCGCAGAAGCCAAACCAGAACCAGAAGTACCACCAGAAACGCGAACAACAGGGTTTAAATTACCAAATCGAGAAATAGATTCTTGTCCTTCTCCATAAAAGGGAGTAATAGCTGGAAAAGCATCAGAAACTTCCGCCGCAGTTCCCGCAAACAAGGTTAATTTTTCCGCGACGGGGAAGATATACAGCAGTTTATAAAGTTCGACGGAGTTTGCGCCAACGGGAGATAAAGTTTTTACGTCAACGCCGGGAAATTGGGGTTCAAAGCTAGTCCTAGCGCTACTAGCACTGAGTATTGGTGATGCTAAACCTAAACTTCCTTGTACACTGCCGCTACCATCTGTACCACCTTGGAAATTATGAGCTTGTAAGCCGGTGATCAGAAGGTCTTTACCTGTAAAGCTGGTGGTGAGGTTTAAGCGGACTCGGTTGGTGAGAATAATATTTGGATCTTCTCTTCCAGGAGCTCCTCCTGTAGCACCTATAGCGGCGATAATGGCTTCACCAGTCAATTTGGTCGTGGTGGAAAATTGATTTTTCTCTAGCTCTGCTGTACGAGCTTCTAAAGCATCAACTCGACCCCGTAGGGTAGCTAGTTCGGCGGAAAATTCTTCTTGTAGTTTTTGGATGGTAGCTAATTCTTCTTTTGCGACTCCGTCTGTTGAGTTAGCAATTAGCTCGTTAATTCGGTCTAAACAAGCGTTTAAACCCGCAGCAAATTCATAACGGGTCATGGCACGATTACCCCGGAATGTACCATTGGGATAACCTGCGATACAACCATAACGCTCAACTAAAGATTGCAAAGCTTGAAAAGCCCAATCTGTAGGCTGGACATCTGACAACTGTGATACAGATGTTACCTGTTCGATGCTGTTTTCCGTACTGGAATTGGAACTTTGTTGTTGATTTTCACTCTTGATATTCGTGATTGTTTCACTATCCTGTGATGGATTAGGTTGCGGACTATCCTTAGCGGAGGCGATCGCTTTCATTCCCTGGCAAGTGGAAAGAATAGCAACCAAGCACACGATACCCACCTTACCAGCACAAACCAGTAAATTGACTTTCATAGTCACTCCTCAAATATCAAACAGAAAACTAGCTAGGAATCTTGATTTTTCAGGCTGGAGACTTTTTATGGCGATGCGCGATCGCCTTAATTCAGTCCAGAATCTTCACGTCTAATTTGATTCTTTCACACAATACACACTTAGCACAATTAGTAATACTGATGTTAACCATTAGATAGTCTTTAACTAAGTGCTTATTAGCAAAATTAGGCCAATAAAATGTATAAATCATACCTAAGCTATATATTTTTGGATTTATGTCTTCATTTTCTGACATTTTTGTAATTCTTATTATTAACGCTACTTTTCCTCATCCATTCCACAGAATTTCCACAACTACTTCACTGGTTTTCCACAGGCATTTTACGAACTGATAAGCTCTTGCTGATTTGTTGGGGATTTTGGTTTTTTCCTGGTGAATAGTTTTGAGGACTGAGTTACTATTAACTTTTGTGACAAAAACTGGTTTATAACCCTTATTGCTGCGTGAGTATTTATTTTTTACCTGCTCATTTTTAACATTTCGCAGCATTGACAAACCCACCCCCTGATAGCGCAAAATGATGCGGCTAGGTTTTTTAGTCTGTTCAATCTCTAGCATTAAATGTGTCAAATTACTCAGCCGTTAGCGTCATTTGTTAGGCAGTCCACAAGCTGTTTATAGCAGCTAATAACTACCTCATAAACATCAGGCAATCATACTGATTTAGTAATACTGAACTAAACACAGTCACTATTAAGCTCGGTAACAAAAGATCCCAACCCATGCTTTTGGATATGGAAAACACCAGTTTGGTGTCGAAATACTTAATAAAGAGAGAAAAGACACCCCATCTTCATTGCCTTGATTATTTACGGGGTTTAATTTAGCACTCATTCGTACTGAAACCAAGACATTTCTCTTGATTGGCCTTACAGAAGGAAAATCTTATGAAGACAACAGTAAGCATTTTTACAGAAATTCCCGAATCACTCCACGAGTCATTAAAGAAATATCTAGAAACTCATCCTGATTGGGATGAAAATCGAGTCTTAACAGCAGCACTATCTCTGTTCTTGCTGCAAAATGGAGACAGCGATCGACGTGCTGCCCGCGTATATTTGGAAACTTTGTTCCATCATTGTTAAAAAAGGTGGGAATGAGGGGGGCCGAGGGGCAAAAGAGACGCGGGGACACGGTGACACGGTGACACGGTGACAGAAAAGATTATTACTTCTCCCCTCTCCCCTCCCCGCGTCTCCCCTCTCCCCTCCCCGCGTCTCCCCTCTCTTCATCTCCCTTACCTTGATCACATCTGCCAGTTTGTATCTAGAGACACTGAAAAATCCAGAATTTTCTATAAAATTACCACTGGTGAATTTGAACAAAATTTGTCAGGATTGGGAAACTCTTGTCAGAAGAAACTAATCAGCTTTTAAACAGTAGCAAAAGCATTTTTTAATATTTATATGACCACCAAGGATTACACTGTCACTGCACAAAATCAATTGCCTGTTGGTAGTTGTGCGTCTTGGCCAACCCAGCACCACAGAATAAATAGATTAATTGGAATGTTGGCTGCTGTGCCTTTTGCCCTAGCATTACCAGCAGAGGCATTACAAGTACAGGTAATACCAACTAATCCCCGTTTAGGAGATACTGTTACAGTAATAATTAATACAGATAATCAAGAAAGCAGTGAGCAACCAACTGTAGCAGTGGGTGAAAAAGCGTACCCAGCTTATGAAATTGCACCTAATAGATATCGTGCGTTTATTCCCACTACTCCACTAGAAAAAGCAGGGGTGAGAACTTTGAAAATTTCTGGAGATGGGCAACAGAAAAACTTAGCAGTGCGTGTAGGCGATCGCAAATTTCCAGTACAACGTATTAATTTACCCCCCGGAAAAGCCGGAGTACAAGCGACAGAATATGAACTCAAGCGGGTTGCGACTTTCAAAGCCCTACAAACACCCGAAAAATATTGGAATGGTGTATTCCTGAAACCAAATTCTGGCAGGTTGAGTACAACCTATGGTGTACGCCGCTACTATAATGGTAAATTTGCAAATGACTACTACCATCGTGGCATTGACTTTGCTGGTGCAGCAGGTTCACCTGTAGTTGCTCCAGCAGCCGGGAGAGTTGCTTTGGTAGGGACGGTATCCCAAGGATTTAGGGTTCACGGTAACGTAGTTGGTATTGACCACGGTCAAGGTGTTACCAGCATCTTCATGCACCTCAGTCGGATTAACGTCAAAGAAGGTGATGTAGTAAAAGCTGGTCAGTTAATTGGTGCAGTAGGTTCTACAGGTGCTTCTACAGGCCCGCATTTGCACTGGGGTTTATATGTCAATGGACTATCTGTTGATCCCACACCTTGGCGAACTAAAGTCATTGAATAGTAGAGACGGGTTAAATTAAATCTTGTAGATAATTAAAAAACTTTGCCCCAAGGCAACTAAAATGCCATGAGACCGTCCCTACCTTGCTTGGGTGCTTTTAGATTAAAAGATGAGGATTATGAGTATAGAAAAAATAGTTGAACAAGCTCTCCAAGACGGTTATCTTACACCAGCAATGGAAGCAGAAGTTGGACGCATCTGTGATAATGCATCGGATCTAACTATTGAAGAATACATGGCATTAGATCGGTTAATGGGTGCGCTATTAACAGGGGAGGTAGTAGCAGTACCTCGCAAACAATTTATTAACGTGATGGAAGAGTTGGTTCTAACTGAGGCAATCACCAGAGTGTCAGAAATTGAAGTTACCAGTGAAAGTTCTCTGGATGTAGGAGATATTGCGGCTTATGCCCTCAATCGTCTCCCGCCTCTATATGCTACTACAGAAGAAGGTGCTAATTACCAACGTCAGAGGGCAAAAACAGAACTTCAAGAACTTATTTCCCAGCAAGTGGGAGAAGCAATAAATCGCTACCTCGATCGACCTAATTTCTTCCCAGAACGCCAAGCTATAGGTAAAAGTACAGGGAATGAAGTGCTGCGCCAAGTCAGTAACTTGCTGCAAGTCTATGCTCCTAACTATGAAGAAAAATCACCAACATAGTCATTAGCATTAGTCAGTAGTCATTAGTCATTAGTTGTTAGTAACTAACAGCTAATGACTTTTAGCTATTTGGGCTTTATTCACGGACAATTACGGGTGTTCCTAAACTTACTTGGTCGTAAAGCATCCGTACATCACTATTTCGCATTCTTAGGCAACCATGAGAGACGGCTTCACCTACTAAGTCATTATTTGGTGTGCCATGAAAGCCAATTTCATTTCTGCCATCTGACCAAAAACCAACCCATCGATCGCCTAAAGGACTATCCGTACCCGCATCAAATACTTTACCAGTAATCGGATGTCGCCAGATGGGATCATGCTCCTTATGTACAACTTGAAAATTACCTACGGGTGTTTCCCATCCTTGTTTACCAATAGCAATGGGGTAGCTGGCGATGACTTGATCAGAGCGGTAAACATAGACCCGGCGATCGCTCAAATCCACCATAACTTGTGTTTGATCGAACCCTTTGACTATATCTGTTTTTGGTTGAGCCACATTAACAGCTAATCTTGGCTTTGGCCAATCGTTCTCTATGGAATTTTGCGCTTGTTTTGTCACCACTAACCTACTTTTTTGAGCTGCTTTCTTCCTCCTGGCTGCGTTTTTATCTCCTTGATTATTGCCCTTGGTTTTTGGTGAGTTTTTGCTCTCAGAAGGAACAGGCGCACCCAAAGCAATATCCCCAATCCCCCCTGAAGAATTTAGGCGAGATTCTCTATTAGCATCCTTCTGATTAGTGTAATTGGGGTTATTTTGCCTGGAAACAGCCACAGGCTGATTTAACTGCCCTGCCGCCTGATTGCGCCAATGGACAGCCAGAGATAAAATTGCTGTGCCAAAACAGAGCAACATCACCATACTTGCTAGAGACTCATTTCTTGCCATTGCCATTGCCTTTTAGTTATCCCTGACATATCTGGCCAATTCATCACCTGTTAACAACAGACAGCTAACAAATCATAAAAATTATTGACTATCATTATCCGTTTTCGCACGCATTTGCCAAGATTACCAATTTAGGGCAGGGGAAAGAGACGCTCTGACGCGGGGACGCGGTGAAAAGAGACACGGGGACGCGGGGACGCGGGGACGCGGAGAAATAGATACAGAGAAAATCTCCCCTCCCCCCTCTCCGTGTCTCCCCTCTCCCCTCTCCTCATCTCCTTATTTCCTTCCATGTCCATTTGTCAACAGCCAGTGGTCAGTTTTCATGCTGATCGATCGCTTGTGTGTCACTTATGCCTGAAGGGATGTTTTTTTCCAGTAAAAGCAGCCAAGAAAGTATCTGAAATTATATATTTCCCTGTTCCAATCCTAATTCCGTCATCTTACTCAGGAACTTATAACAAATTACTCGGTCTAATGGATAGGGATAATTTAAAGCCAGTCCGATCTATGAATCAATCGATTACTGTATCCTGGTCAACGGTTGATGCAACATATTCAGAAGCATCGGTGCAAGTTGACAAACTCTCAAACCATGATCTTATTTTGCGCTGTCAAACTGGGTTGCGCCCAGACCGTGCTGCATTTGCAGAACTGTTGAGACGCTATCAGACTCAGGTTGACAGGGTTCTCTATCACCTAGCACCCGATTGGCCAGACCGAGCTGATTTAGCTCAAGAAGTTTGGATTCGTGTATATCGCAATATTAACCGATTGCAAGAGCCAGCCAAATTTCGCGGTTGGTTGAGCCGGATTGCTACCAACTTGTTTTATGATGAACTGCGGAAACGTAAGCGAGTTGTCAGTCCCCTGTCATTAGATGCTCCTCGTTCAGTAGACGACGGTGAGATGGATTGGGAAATTGCTGGCGATACCCCAGGGCCAGAAGAAGAACTGACGACTAGAGAATTTTATGAGCAGCTGCGAGAAGCGATCGCGGATTTACCAGAAGTTTTCCGAACTACAATTGTTCTCAGAGAAATTGAAGGTCTGGCCTATGAAGAAATAGCCGAAATTACAGGTGTTTCACTAGGCACAGTTAAATCTAGAATCGCTAGAGCTAGATCCAGATTGCAGTCCCAGTTGCAAAGATATCTAGATTCTTAATTTACAGTAACTTCTGGGAAACTCAGGGCAAAATTTAAGAAATATTCAGCATTATCAAATGCTAACAAACTTGTCCTGGAAACCCCACAAAATTCAGGCAATTAGTCAAATTCATTAGCAAATTTTACCAGCACAACAATTGGTAAAAATGTTATGATAATAACTGACTATTAGTTTGATCAACTCTCCCATTTGCAACTGCCAAGGGATATTCCTCAAGAGACAGCCCAGCTTATTAATGTAGTTAATAGGTATTATGGATATGGAGAAGCGCGATCGCTTCGAGTTACTAAGTGCTTATTTAGATGGTGAAGTTTCCTCTGCCGAGCGTAGGCAGGTAGAAGAATGGCTAGATACCGACCCATCAGTAAAATGTCTATATTTACGACTATTAAGGCTGCGCTCAGGCTTGCAGAACATCCCAGTTGAAGCTACGCAGTCACCAGAAGAAATAGTGCAGCAAGTTTGGAAAAAACTACGCTATCGCTCTCGCTGGGCTTGGGTCTTGGGTGGTGCGATCGCCGTTTGTGCTATTAGCATATTTGGCTTAATCCCAGGTAGCAACTCTAGAAACCTGCAAATAGCCCAACAACCAACTGCCGCACCCGCACCAGTAGCCACAGAACCACAAGCCCCTGCTTCCCCCCTGATGGTAGCCATCAACAACCCAGTGATTGAAATTCCTAAAACCGCAGTAGTTTCCAACAAAAAACCTCAACTGAGAACAACAACCAACAGCACTGGACAAGATATCAATTAAAAATTCAAAATTCAAAATTCAAAATTCAAAATAAATAAAGCTAGTGATGAACTAATCATTAGCTTTATTCAATTCTCAAAAGCGACCAGTCCACCAGCCATCAACTTGAGGTACTCCCCCCATTTGGTAAACCCTCTCAGGACTCATCACATACACCCAAGCCTGTCCTAAAAGTTGACTATCCTGCTGGTAAACTTCTATAGAGATGCGATTATATAAATTTTCTGACTGATGGCGATTTGGCAAGTAGCCTTCTAAATTATCCAGTAAAGTTAAGACACTACTGTCAGCAAAAGAAAGCAAATAACCTTTAACTAGGCTTTCCCCCAGTATCATCGCTGGATAGCCCACAGGTAAAGCAAATAACTGACCACAAACAAAAGCTTTTTGTGCTGCCACTACCTTACCTACACAGTATCTCTTATAATTAATTTCACCAGGTTTAAGCGTACCATACACAAAAACCTGTAATTCTTCAGATAAATTAATCTTTCTTTCAGTCATTACCCTTTTAACCACTAAACAATTGTGCCTACCGTCTACAATATGGAGGCACAGAACATAAAAATTCCAGTTAGGAGAAAATTCGGTGGATTCCCGATACAACGCAGCCGCAATTGAGGAAAAATGGCAAAAAACATGGACTGAACTTGGCTTAGACAAAGCACCTCAAAACAGTAACAAGCCAAAATTCTATGCTCTTTCCATGTTCCCCTACCCCTCCGGTAGTCTACATATGGGACACGTCCGTAACTATGCCATTACCGACGTAATCTCCCGCCTCAAGCGTATGCAAGGGTATCGTGTACTACATCCTATGGGTTGGGATGCCTTTGGACTACCAGCCGAAAACGCTGCCATTGATAGGGGTATTCATCCAGCTAAATGGACGTATCAAAATATCGACCAGATGCGGCAACAATTAAAGCGTCTGGGCTTATCTATTGACTGGGACGCTGAAGTTGCCACCTGTTCCCCAGATTATTACAAATGGACACAATGGATTTTCTTGCAATTTTTACAAGCAGGATTAGCTTATCAAAAAGAAGCAGCAGTTAACTGGGACCCCATTGACCAAACTGTACTAGCTAACGAACAGGTAGACAGTGAAGGACGTTCTTGGCGTAGTGGTGCGAAAGTCGAACGTAGATTACTACGGCAGTGGTTCTTAAAGATTACCGACTACGCTGAAGAATTATTAAACGATCTGGATAAACTCCCTGGTTGGCCAGAACGAGTGAAATTAATGCAAGCCAACTGGATAGGTAAATCTGTCGGTGCTTACTTAGAATTCCCCATTGTCGGGAGAGAAGAAAAAATCGGCGTTTATACCACCCGTCCCGATACCGTTTATGGCGTTAGCTACGTTGTTTTAGCTCCAGAACACCCCTTAACTCAACTTGTTACCACTTCCGACCAAAAAGCTGCCGTTGATAGCTTTATTACCGAAGTAACCAACCAAAGCGAATTAGAACGCACCGCAGAAGATAAACCAAAACGGGGTATTCCTACAGGTGGCAAAGCAATTAACCCCTTTACAGGCGAAGAAGTACCGATATTGATTGCTGATTACGTCTTGTATGAGTATGGTACTGGTGCAGTGATGGGAGTACCAGCCCATGATGCCAGAGACTTTAAATTTGCTAAAGAAAAGAATTTACCCATCAAAGTAGTAATTGTTCCTCCAGAAGCCAACACAGACGAAACACCAGAATTAGCAGCCGCTTACACCGAACCAGGAATTTTAATTAATTCTGGACAATTTAATGGCAAAAACTCTACCGAAGCTAAACAAGCTATTACCGAGTACGCAGAACAGCAAGGTTTTGGTAAAGCGCGAGTCCAGTTTCGTTTAAGAGATTGGTTAATTTCCCGTCAACGTTACTGGGGCGCACCAATACCAGTAATTCACTGTCCTCACTGCGGTATCGTTCCTGTACCTGACAAAGATTTACCTGTAGTTTTACCCGAAGAAGTAGAATTTACAGGACGCGGTGGTTCACCTCTATCACAGTTGGAAAGTTGGGTAAATGTTCCCTGTCCTACTTGTGGTACACCAGCCAAGCGGGAAACAGACACGATGGATACTTTTATTGATTCCTCGTGGTATTTCTTACGTTTTACTGATGCCCAAAATGCAGCACAAGTGTTTGATTCTCATAGAACTAATACTTGGATGCCTGTTGATCAATATATAGGGGGAATTGAACACGCAATTTTACATTTACTCTATTCTCGTTTCTTTACCAAAGTATTAAGAGATAGAGGTTTACTCAACTTTGATGAACCCTTCCAACGCTTGTTAACTCAAGGCATGGTACAGGGTTTAACCTACATGAATCCGAATAAATCTGGTAAAGATAAATGGATTCCTTCTCATTTAGTAAATCCTGCTGACCCCCGTGACCCGCAAACCGGAGAACCCTTACAGCGTCTTTATGCCACCATGTCCAAATCGAAGGGTAATGGCGTTGCACCTGAAGATGTAATTAGTAAATATGGTGTAGATACAGCGCGAATGTTCGTTCTATTTAAAGCACCACCTGAAAAAGATTTGGAATGGGATGAGGCAGATGTAGAAGGGCAATTTCGCTTTTTAAATCGGGTTTGGCGATTGGTGACAGATTATATTGCTGCTGGTGTATTTGCTAAAAAGAAAAATGGTGATTTAAGTAAAGCTGAAAAAGACTTAAAACGGGCAATTCACACAGCTATCAAAGCAGTTACAGAAGATGTAGAAGATGAATATCAATTCAATACTGCTATATCAGAATTGATGAAATTAAGTAATGCTTTGACTGATGCTAGTATTAAAGACTCAGCGATTTATGGGGAAGGAATTAATACTTTAGTGGTGTTGTTAGCACCATTTGCTCCCCATATTGCTGAAGAATTATGGCATCTGTTAGGAAATACTGAATCTGTACATCAGCAAGACTGGCCTAATTTTGATCCTGCGGCTTTAGTAGCAGATGAAATTACCTTAGTAATTCAGGTTTTGGGCAAAACTCGTGGGTCTATTCAAGTACCAGCGCAAGCGAGTAAAGAAGATTTAGAAAAATATGCCCGTGAATCGGAAATTGCCCAAAAACATATTCAAGGTAAGGAAATTAAAAAGGTGATTGTTGTACCTGGAAAGTTGGTGAATTTTGTCATTGGTTAATGGTGACTGGTGACTGGTGACTGGTGACTGGGAAATAATTCTTACCCCATACCCCATACCCTATAGATAACAGGCACGGCAGTGATTATGCTGTGCCTTTGCTGTTATTTAGCGTTTGTCAAAAATTGTAAAAAAATTTAGTTTTTCATCTGCGAAAACCTACTATTTGCAAATGATATCTTTCACAGGGACTTACTAACTAGACCGGGAAATTGATCAAAGTGTAAATTTTCTGGTTTTGGGGGAAAGATAAGTCCTAGAGGCTTTGCTGTTTATGTTAATTTAACTACATATTTCTCCCATCTTAGGAGTTGTATAAAATGGGTTTATTTGATAAATTACGTGGTGAATTTGTAGACATTATCGAATGGCTAGATTCTACCAATGATACGATCGCCTACCGTTTTGAGCGTCATAACAATGAGATTAAAATGGGGGCAAAATTAACGGTACGGCCTGGACAGTTGGCGGTTTTTGTCAATGAGGGGCAGTTAGCTGATGTTTTTGAGCCTGGTATGTATACCCTCTCGACCCAAAACTTACCCCTGCTTAGTACCCTCAAAGGTTGGCAATATGGCTTTAATTCACCATTTAAAGCAGAAGTTTATTTTTTTAGTAGTAAAATTTTTACTAATTTAAAATGGGGGACTTCCAATCCCATTACTATCCGTGACCCGGAGTTAGGCCCAGTCAGGTTGCGGGCTTATGGTAACTATAGTTTCCGAGTACAGGAACCAGCAAGACTATTACAGGAGTTAGTTAGCACTGATGGGCTGTTTCAAGTTGATGAAATCAGCGACCATCTGCGTAACATAATTATCACTTCTTTTGCCAGCTGGATTGGTCGCAGCAATACACCTTTATTAGATTTTGCTTCTCAGTATCGAGAAATGGGAAATCGGGTGCGGGATGGTATCCGAGAAGAGATGCAAACCTATGGGATTGAGTTAACCCAATTATTAATTGAAAATATTTCTTTACCACCAGAAGTAGAAGCAGCACTAGATAAACGAGCATCGATCGGACTTTTGGGTAATTTACAGCAGTATGCCCAGTATCAAGCGGCAAACGCTATTGAACAGTCAGCCCAAAATCCAGGGGGTGGCAATGCTGGGTTAGATTTTGGTGTGGGTATGGTGATGGCACAGCAGTTATCTAATACTATCCAATCTCCTGCTGCACCTCCACCTGCACCAGCACAAACACAATGGTATATTTCCCAAAATGGGCAACAAGTCGGACCTTTTGCCCCACAACAATTACTACAACAAGGTTTAAATGCTCAAAGTTTAGTTTGGCGAGCAGGAATGCAGAGTTGGCAACAAGCATCAACTGTACCAGAACTGTCTGCATTATTACCTGCTGTACCACCGCCACCACCACCGACACAAGCCCAGTGGTACATTTCTCAAAATGGTCAACAAGTAGGACCTTTAACAGTTGAACAATTGTTACAACAAGGTTTAAACGCTCAAACTTTTATTTGGCGGACAGGAATGCAGAATTGGTTGCCAGCTTCGCAAGTTCCAGAGTTAGCTTCTTTTCTGGCTGCTGTTCCCCCTCCACCGCCTATGTAGAGTTACCAAGTTGAGGCAGCAGGGGGGCAGAGGGGCAGGGGAGATGAAGAGAGGGGAGACGAGGGGAGGCAGTCGCAGTCCTGGCGGTTTCCGTCGGTTGCGAACTGCCGAACCCGGAGGGGGAGGGGAGAGGGGAGAATTTATTTTCTTTCCTAATACCCAATCCCCAATAGCCAATACCCTAATTATTTTTTGAATTTTGAATTTTGAATTTTGAATTTTCTATGACTAACTCTGGTGCTTCTATTAATAAATATATCTGTTCTGGTTGTGGTGCAGATTTAGTTTTTAACCCAGAAAAGGGCGTTCTCAAGTGCGAATACTGTGGTACAGAACAAGCCATATCCTCTGACGAAAGTTCAGCCAGCACTCCAGCCAGTCAACAGCTACAAGAACGTTCCCTTGAGGAATACATCAACAACAGTCAAGCTCGTCTAGCCAAGTTATCTCAAACTGCTTTAGAAGTAGCTTGTGCTGATTGTGGTGCAAATATTACTTTTGAACCACCGCAGGTAGCAGGTTCGTGTCCTTTTTGTGCGGCGAAAATTGTTGCACAACCAAAAATCGCTGATCCGACCATAGCACCAGAGGGGATTATTCCCTTTACTATCGGTCGTCAACAGGCCAGAAAGAATCTCCAACAATGGCTAAAAGGTCTTTGGTTTGCACCTGGTGATGTACAAAAGTTAGCTCAACCAGAAAAAATCCAAGGAGTTTATTTACCTTTCTGGACTTATGATGCCCAAACTGTCAGTCGTTATTGGGGAGAAAGGGGTGATTACTACTACGTCACGGAAACTTATACTGAAACTAATGAGAAAGGAGAACAGGAAACCAAAACTCGTGAAGTCCGCCATACTCGCTGGTCTTCGGCTTCTGGTGTGGTAAATCGGAGTTTTGATGATTTGTTATTTCCAGCCACAAAGTTAGTAAATATT
>DATGXQ010000172.1:0-3942 GCA_035298905.1 Nostocaceae cyanobacterium
GCTCGGTGCCAGGTTTCTCTTCCATCAAAAGCCCTCTTGTCACTATGTTCAAGAGGGCTTTTGTTTTGGTTATTTTTTGACCATTTCTTGACCAGGCAGCTAGCTAGGGAAAAGAAGTAAATTTTTAATCCCACATTCCGCACTTCAAAATGTAGTACAGTGACGATACAAGAAGGCCAGAGAAAATTAAGTATAAATATTTAACTACCTACGGGAACAAAAAGTAGGAAAATCATGATTAGAAATCATCAAGAGTTAAAAAAGTTAGGAAAGATGCAAAAGTTGTTGAGTAAAAATCTAGATCACTTAGGAATAGTAGCCGGAATAATTGATGAAATTGGTATCGAACAAAAAATTAATGAAATTCTTGATTGTGATGTAAGAGAAAAAATAAGTGCTGGGAAAATTGTCAAAGCTATTTTATTGAATAATTTAGGGTTTGTCACCAAACCTTTATATTTATTTAGCCAATATTTCCAAGATAAGCCTGTAGAACATTTATTAGGAAAATGTCTGGAAGCGGCGGAATTAAATGATGATAAAATTGGTCGAGTCTTGGACAAATTATTTGATAATTCCCTAACTACTATATTTTCAATAATTGCGATTAATGCAGCTAATAAATATCAGGTAAAAACTACCTTTTCCCATTTAGATTCAACCTCAATATCCGTACATGGAGAAGACAAGCAATTTGAGGATTCTTCAGAAATTACTATCAAAATAACTTATGGATATTCCCGTGACCATCGACCAGATTTAAAACAATTTATGTTGGATTTGATTGTCAGTAGTGATGGAGATATCCCACTGTTTTTCCGAACAGCATCCGGGAATGAAGCTGATAAAGCTGTATTTGGTCAAATTATCAATGATTACCAACAACAAATTAATTTTGATAGTATTATGGTCTGTGACAGTGCTTTATATAGTGCAACAAATTTAGAAATAATCAAAAGCTATAAATGGATATGTCGCGTCCCATTTACCGTTAAAAAAGCGAAAGAATTAGCCGAAAGCTTAGATATTCAAGATTTTCAAAAAGCTCATACACCTAGATATAGTTATGTAGAGAAAAATCTTAATCATAGTGGGGTTCAACAAAGATGGTTAATTGTAGAAAGTGAAACCAGGAAACAATCGGATTTAACTAATTTAGAAGACAAAATCACCAAAGAAGCCCAAAAAATCGACAAATTTCTCCAAAAATATCAACGACAAAAATCTGATGATTTAGCCGAAATCAAGCAACAAGTCAAACAATTTAATCGCCAGTTAAAATACCATCAAATTCAGTCTCTTAATCATCCTGAGTTCCCGGTTAACCAGACCAAATCTGTCTATGGCATCTCCGGTCAAGTTATTCAGCTTTCCGATGTAATTGCTGCCGAAAGAAATCGTGCTGGTCGCTTTATTTTAGCTACTAATGTGTTAGATACTCAACAGCTTAAGACAGCGGAAATTCTCTCTAATTACAAAGCTCAACAATCAGACGAAAGAGGCTTCCGCTTTCTTAAAGATCCACTTTTCTTTGCTGATAGTGTATTTCTCAAATCCCCGCGTCGAATTCAAGCAATGGCAATGTTAATGGGGTTAGCTTTATTAGTCTATTCCTAGGGTCAACGATATTTACGTAACCAGCTTCAATTAAGGCAATCAACTGTGAATAATCAACTGGGTAAACCAGTTAATCATCCTACTTTACGTTGGATTTTTCAACTTTTTCAAGGTATCCATTTCTTAATTTTTTCATCCCAAAAGCAAGTTAATAATTTAACTGAAGAATTGATTAATATCCTTCATTTCTTCCCAGAATCTTGTCAACGCTATTATTTAATTTCTACTGCTTAAATATCGCATCATTATCAGCTAAGACATCCGCTTCATTAGCCGACCATTAACATCAGACGGAGAGGATCGAACCGGACATACCAGGGAAATGGGCAATCCTTGATCGCTTGCCACTTTTCTTTGAAAACTTCAGCTTGCACGTGGTAATCATGCGAATCTATAGGTTCGCCATTTAATTTAAGGAACAGCGTCATCCTATGGGGAGTCTCGCTGGTTGAAGCTAGCCAGCAGGGAAACGTATTATTAAGATTGGTGTCAGCGTTGGGCATGATACTAATTTGGTGAGCACGAATACCAATATCAGCTAGGTCATCTGGAATAGCTTCTACGACTTGCAAGGTGACACCCCAATCAATTGCTTTCACAGCATTAGATCTAACAGGGGTAGCGCGAGAAAAGTTTTTACATCCCGTTAGTTGCGCGACACGCAAGGTGCGAGGATGTTCAAAAATCTGATGTTTAGTATCAAAAGCGATCGCTTGACCGCCAGACATCACCATCAATTTTTCACATACCCGATAAGCTTCTTCTAGATTGTGGGTCACAAATAAAGTGACACCGGAATAAGTAGATAAAGTTTCGATTAATTGACGTTCGACTTGAGCGCGAAGATAGGTATCAAGTGCCGAAAATGGCTCATCTAGTAATAATACTTCTGGGTCAGTTGCTAATGCTCTGGCTAACGCGACTCGCTGCTGTTGTCCGCCGGAAAGTTGATGCGGATAGCGATCGCCTAATCCCTGTAATTGTAGTAAAGCCAACTTTTGATTTACCCGCTGCACTCTTCTTGCTTTGGGTAAATGCTGCAAACCAAAAGCAATATTTTGGGCAACCGTCATGTGCGGAAATAAGGCATAGTTTTGAAATACCAAACTAACTTTGCGCCGATGACTGGGGACATTAATTTTTTTCTCTGAATCAAACAAAGTTTGACCATTCAAAACAATTCGCCCTTTAGTTGGCGTTTCTACTCCGGCAATACAACGGAGTGTCATACTCTTACCAGAACCAGATCCACCCAACACACCTAAAGTTTCTTGTTGCGCCGTAAAAGCACTGTTTAGCGTAAAGCTGGCCAGCTGTTTCTCAATATCAACAACTAAACCTCGTTCCAACTTAGGTAAAGACGGTTTAGGAAGTGGCAAGATTTGGGGAGATTCACTGCTTCTACCTCTGCCATTCACAGGTTCATTAGCTTCAACCATCCCGAAAAAATTCCCTTGAAGCTGGCGCTGATATTGCTTTTGCCACAGATTAACCGCAATGATGCCCGACAATGAGATTGAGATAATTACGATTACCCACAGCCACGCCTCATTCATTGCGCCTGCTTCCACTGCAAAGTATATTGCCATCGGCAGGGTTTGGGTTTGACCGGGGATATTACCCGCCAGCATTAAAGTTGCACCAAATTCTCCTAAACCCCTAGCAAATGCCAGCATTGTTCCCGCTAGAATACCAGGGATAGAAAGGGGAAGCAGTAAACGCCAGAAAATGCGCCATTTCGATGCACCAAGAGTTTCGGCAACTTGTAACAATCTGCGATCGACCTGCTCAAATGCTCCTAGTGCAGTTTTATACATCAATGGAAACGCCACAACTGTTGCTGCAATTACGGCTCCATACCAAGTAAAGACAACACTGACATCAAATTTAGCCATTAACTGACCTAGTGGACTATTCTTGCCAAACAACCACAGCAACAAAAAGCCCACCACTGTCGGCGGCAAAATCAACGGCGCAACAAAAATGCCCTCAATAACTGACTTCCAGCGCCCCCGATAACCTAGCATCCAGTAGGCCGCCGCAATTCCTGTAAAGAAGGTAAAAATGGTTGCTAGCCCTGCGGTTTTAAGTGATATCCATAATGGCGAGAGATCTACTATCATGGCAGCGTAAGTGTTAGGTAGAGAAAATGAGGTAAAAAATATTTCCTAATGACTAATGACCAATAACTAATAACTAATAACTGTTTACTGAGCAATGCCAAAACTGTATTTCTTGAAGATGGCTTGAGCTTGTGGACTGGTAAGAAATTGGGCATAAGTACCCGCCGCTTGCTGATGCCGACTGGCAGAGATGACTGCCATT